>DATDGP010000307.1:0-53426 GCA_036522035.1 Terriglobales bacterium | reverse complement strand
GTTATGAGTTCTCCAGGACGAAATTGATAGCCACCGAGAGCCGGTCCCATTGGGCCTGTTGCTGGTCGAGATACTTGGCGCCGGCACGAGTTAGAGAGTAGTACCGGGCCCGGCGGTTATTTTCTGAATCGCCCCATTGGGCCTTGATCCATCCGTGTTGCTCCAGTCGATGCAGGGCGGGATAGAGCGCGCCCTGGTTGACATGAAGCACGTCCTTGGAAAGCTGGCGGATGCGCTGGGCGATGCCCCAGCCGTGCATCGGCTGCAAGAGGATCGTCTTCAAGATTAATAAATCCAGGGTGCCCTGGATCAGATCATTGGGTTTGCCCACAAGGGACACTCCTGTCAATAATTGACAAGAATCTAATCAATCTCCTGTCAATAGTCAACAAGAGATGCATGTTGGACCGTAGCCCCAGAAAACGGTTAGCGCGGATTTTGAGGGCAGCATCAATCAGACTGAAGCAACTGCCGGGCCACGGAACAATAGAGGTCCACGGCTTCATGCAATTGCTTCTTGGAGATGTATTCGCGTTCCGTGTGTGCCACGTGAATCGAGCCGGGGCCCAGCAACAGCGGCGCGCCCCACCGCGGCAGCGCGGGGATGTCGGTCGTGAACGAGGCCACCATGGTCTCCGCGCCAGGCACCGTACGCAGCCTGATGAAGGGAATCTCCAAGACAAAATCCGCCTGGGCCAGGCCGGCGACGGTCGCGGTGATCTCGGCGCGCAATGTTTCCGCCGGGCCTACCAGGCGGTAGAGCAAGTGTGCTTTGGCGTGGTCGGCCATGACGTTGGGTGCGCGACCGCCTTCGATCACGCCGATATTCATGGTGCACGGTCCAATTTCCTGCGTGAGCGGCAGCGGCATGGCTCGCAGCCGGGTCAGGGCTTCAAGCAGCTTGTCGATGGCCGATTCGCCCAGCTCCGGATAGGCGGAATGCGCCATCCGTCCGTGGGCGACGATCTCGACACGCAACGCGCCTTTTGACGCCAGAGCGATTCGGTTCTCTGTGGGTTCGCCGTTGATCAGGAAGCGGCTGCCCGGAGGGCTCTCATTGGCGACTTTGGCGCCCAGGCTGTCGCGTTCTTCACCGACCAGAAACAGCATACCCACGGCCGCGCCTTCTCTGCGCAAGCGCTGGCAGGCGGCGATTTGCGCCACGATGATGCCCTTGGCGTCGCATGACCCGCGTCCGTAAATATTGTCGTGGTCCTCCGAGGAAGGAATAAACGGCGGGACCGTATCCATGTGGGTAGAGAAGACGACCAGGGGCGGTCGCTCGTCGAGCGTGGCTACGACGTTGAAACGCTCGTGCGCTACCGGCATCTTATGCGTGGTGTAGCCCAGCCGGCACAGCTCTTCGTATAACTCCGCGCCCACTGCGGCTTCCTGGCCGGTGGTGGATTCAATGTCGACCAGCTTGCGGGCTAAGCGAACAAGGTCCATGGCTCTCGATAGGATAAATGAGCCGGTGCTGCAAAGGTCAGTTTCTCACCGCGGAGACCAAGAGAAGGTAAGGCTGAATCAAGACGCGGCAGAGGAACCGAAGTCCAAACGCTTTCGCCAACGAATACTCTGGCGTCTCCTGGCCTCCCACGGTGAACTTGGGTTTTCCCCCTGTGGCGTGTAAAAGTGTAATGTGGTCCAGGGAATCAAATCCTTCTTTCTCCACGGTCCTGCGGGCCGCCTGGAAGCTCTGCTCAACGTGGGAGGGCCGGAGGCGACGCACTCCGCCCTGGTTTGCCATCCGCATCCTTTATATGGCGGTACCATGCACAACAAAGTCGTGTATCACGCCATGAAGACCCTGCACTCGTTCGGCTTTCCGGTACTGCGCTTCAACTTTCGCGGCGCCGGACTGAGCGACGGAGAGCACGACCGCGGCCTAGGCGAAGTGGATGACGTCCGCTCCGCGCTGAGCTGGCTCGATACGCAATTTCACCTGCCCATTATTTTCTGCGGATTCTCCTTTGGGGCGGCCACCGGATTGCAGGCCGCATGCGCCGACCGCCGCGTCGTGGGGCTGATCTCTCTGGGCACGCCGATCGCAGTCGAGGATCGCGGGTACGGCTATTTGTTCCTGAACGCTTGCGCGAAGGCCAAGCTGTTCATCAGCGGATCGCGCGACCCCTATAGCCCGAAACAGGCGCTGGAGCGCCTGGTGGAAAGCACGCCTGAGCCTAAGGAGATGGTGATTGTTGACGAAGCCGATCATTTCTTTGAAGGACATCTGCCGGCGATGCAAGCCTCCATCCATGACTGGGTCGCCCGGCTCTTCGCGCCGGCGCGCAAGGAAGCGATGTGATGTCGGAATCCGCGCGGGCTTTGGCGCGGGAGATTTTCCTTCATGCGCTCGGTGAGTCTTCTATCGAAAGGGCCATGGAGCGGGAGGTGAGCTGTGAGCGCGGCGTACTGCGCGTCGGCGACGATCTCCACCATCTGGCAAGATATTCTCGCGTGCTGGCGGTTTCCTTCGGCAAGGCCGGCCAGCGCATGGCGGAATGTCTGGCCCGCCAGGTAGGATCGACGGTCGGCGGCATCGTTGCCGATCCCAATCCTCCGGTACACCAGCTTCCCGGCTATCGCTATTTTGCGGGCAGCCATCCCCAGCCCAACGCGGAATCGGTCCGCGGGGCCGAGGCGATTTTGAAGTCTCTCGGCGCGCTGAACCCCCAGGCGCTGGTGATTTTCATGATCTCGGGTGGCGGATCATCGGTGGTGGAGAAGCCCGCGGACCCCGCAATCGTGCTCCCCGACTTAATCGCAACCTACAAAACGCTGGTGCTTTCGGGCGCGCCCATCGCCGAGATCAACGCCGTGCGCAAGCACCTTTCTGCGACTAAAGGCGGACGCATGGCGCAGGCTGCGCCGTCGGTACAGCAAGTCTCGATCCTGGTATCGGACGTACCGGAGCGCTCGCTCGATTCTCTGGCTTCCGGTCCCACCATGCCTGATTCTTCGACTGTAGAAGATTGCTGCCGCATCGTGAACCAGTACAAGATGCTCGGAGATTTTCCGGCATCGGTCCGCGAACTGTTCGAACGTCGCGCCCTTGAAGAAACGCCCAAGCAGGGCGATCCTGCGTTTGCCCGCTCGCGCTGGTGGACCGTGCTCTCCAATGCCACCGTGGAGAAAGCTGCCGCCAAAGCCGCTGGCGAACGCGGCTTCACCGTGGAAATCGACCACTCTTGCGACGACTGGGACTACGTCCGCGCCGCTGACTATCTGCTGGGCCGCCTTCGCATCATGGCGCGCGAGGTTCCGCGGGCGTGCATCGTTTCCGGGGGCGAGGTCACGGTCAAAGTCTGTGGCAGCGCCGGGACCGGTGGTCGCAACCAGCACTTCGTGCTTTATTGCGCCAAGAAGATTGCCGACGAGAACATTACGGTATTGAGCGCCGGCACCGACGGGCTCGACGGCAATAGCAATGCTGCGGGCGCCGTGGTTGATGGTACGACCATCGAGCGCACGAGAGCTGCCGGGATCGATGCTGACCAATCCTTGAGCGGATTCAATTCGTCTCCGTTGTTTGAAAAGCTGGGCGACGCAATTCAGACTGGACCGACTGGGAACAATGTCAGGGACTTGAGAATTCTGATAGCGGGTTAAGACCGCAAGGGGAACCTCAACGCCTGACCAGCTGCAGCACCACATACAGATGGTGCGCCTCGTGCACCAGAAAGAATTCCAGCCACAGGGCTAGCGTCATCTCGCCGAACTTGGGGTGCGTGCCGGTGCGCGCGTAGTCTCTTGCCGACAGTGATTTCAGCCTGGCCACCAGCATCTCGCGTAAAGACGCAAGTTTGCCGGCGACTTCCTTATACGAACGCGACCTCCAGGCCTCCCACTGCGGATCGTCCTCGGCGCGATACCGGTCAAAGACCGGGTTTGTCTCCTTGAGAATGCGGTCTACGCGCTCCAGGAAAACCTCGTGATAACGGGCCACGTGAGCCAGGTTTTCGCTTGCGGACCATTTACCGGGGAGTGCGGGTTCCAGGATCTTTTCCACTGGAACTCCGCGGAGGGCTTGGTCAAGAAAATCTTGAAGCTGTGATTCGCATCGGTGAAGACGGGAGAGGTCGAGGCCGGTCACATAACAAGTGTAGCGGGGCGAGGTATCAGAGTGAAACGAAGTGACGGATTAGGCTCACGCGCTGCGCTCAGGATATTAGGACTTGCCGACCATCCTCAGGACGTCGGCCGCCAGAATCTTCTTGATCTGGTTTCGGGCATGGATGGCCCACGGGCCAATGCTATCGAGCCGCGCGTATGCCCGCCAATGACGTAGCGCCGGGCGCGGCTGGCGCGCCTTTTCAAAAGCCAGTGCTAAGTTGTAGTGAGCGTCGGCGTAGGTAGGGGCGAGAGAGATGGCATTCTGATAGGCGCCGATGGCGTCCGCCAGGCGGCCGGTTTCGTCGAGGACGTTGCCCAGATCGAAGTAGGCCAGCGCGTACTTGGGGTCCACGTCAATAGCTTTCCGATAGTAGCGCTCCGCCAGTGTGTAGTCGTGGCGATTGTAGTAGAGCGTGCCCAGATTGATGAAAGCAGCCGCGTGCGTTGGATCCAGTTCCACGCATTTCTGGTAGGAGACAATGGCCTCTTCCTGCGTGATCGCGGACTCCTCGAGAGAGACCCCGCGGGTGAAAAAATCGGCGGCGGATTCGGCGGCGCGGAAGGCTTGGATAGTCGCCGGCTCCACGGTCTCAGGTCCGTCAAAGTCCATCACGAACTGTCCGGCGATCGGCTCCACGGCCGCGCCCTGGTGCCGGAAGACAACGCGTGAGCGCGCGGTGAAGGTTCCGGCTTCAAGCAGCGGGTTCTCCATCCCGGCGACCTGCTGCTGCATGGCGCGGAGCGAGTCGCGGATCATGACCGACCGCACGCGCTTGGCGCGCAGGTCTCGCAACTTCTTGATCTGCAGGAGATCAAAAAAGGAATAGCAATCTCTTACTGGAAACAGGCCTGTCTTTTCCCAGCCTGCCAGTTGCCGCGCCGTGATGCGAAGGATCCTCAGGACGTCTTCGCGATAGTATCGTTCCACGTGTGCCCTTGAAGTACGCAGTAATCAAACAGTAGAGAGCATTATTGCGAGCTGCTGCTGAAATAGCAAGGGTTATCGCGCCATCGGCTGTGGAAAAGCCTGATTCCTCCTCCCTCTGCTTAACGATGTAGTTGCGTGAGACTCTTCGGTGCCGAGGCGCACTTGTGATGGCGATTCAGGCGAACGCATTAGTTGAGGCCTCATGGGCGACCAGGTCAAGCACAAAATGAGCATGTTAAAATTTAATGCTGAGGCCGACGTAGCTCAGTTGGTAGAGCAGTCGATTCGTAATCGACAGGTCATCGGTTCAAGTCCGATCGTCGGCTCCATATTCAGCTGAACTTCTTGCGCAGCCTGCGCCCCCGGGCCGCGTTGTTGGCCTCCGTTTGGCATCCATTCCCAAGGCGCGTTCCAACGCCGCTTGCGTCGTATTCCCAGCAACTGTACCCCGAACGGTGTGGCAGACGGCTCTGAGAATCGGCCGGGGCGCGGACGAAAACTCTGATAGTATTGCCCGCCATGGCCACAGACCAAGTCACGCCTTCATCTACGCGGATGGCCAGAGCGTCACTCATCCTGCTCGTCATCATCAACATTGTCAACTTTTACGATCGCAACGTCGGTGGCGCGCTGGCTGAACCCATGCGTCGCGAATTCGGTCTCAGCGACACGCAGATCGGGTGGCTCGGTACCGCCTTTACCCTGCTCTACGCAGTGATCGGACTGCCCTTGGGATGGATGGCCGACAAGCGCAGCCGCAAGAAAGTGCTGGCCGCCGGGATTGTCATTTGGGGCGCGTTGACGGCAATGGCCGCCTGGGCTGTGAACCTTCCCATGCTCGTGGTCTCGCGACTCGGACTCGGCGTGGGCGAGGCTACGGTGGCTCCAACATCGACCAGTTGGATCGGAGACCTGTTTCCTGCGGACCGCCGTTCCAAGCCGCTCTCTCTGTTCATGCTCGGAGTACCGGTCGGCGGCGCGCTGAGTTATTTCTTCAGCGGACCCATTGCCCAGGCGTTTGGGTGGCGTCGAGCTATGGTTGTAGCCGCGATTCCAGCTCTGGTGCTGGCCCCACTCGTTCTCCTGCTTCGCGAACCGCATCGCGGAGCTGCGGAGACCAGCCGCGCTGGTCCAGCCCCGCATGGTTCGATGTGGCGCGTGCTGACGATACCTACTTTCTGGTGGATCATCCTCTCCGGCGCGTTTGTCAACTTCAACCTTTACGCGATTGGAACGTTTCTCCCCGCCTTCCTCGGGCGCATTCACCACTTGAAAGTGGGACCCGCAGGGATCGCCACCGGCATGATCTACATGGTTGGCGGATTGGCCGGCGGCCTGATCGGCGGTTTCTGGGGGGACTCGATCGTGGCTCGCGGAGCCAATCGCCGAATGCTCGCTGCGGCTATCGCCGCGTTTGCCGCCGCTCCGTTCGCTTACTTCGGAATCCGCCAAGGATTGGGTGAATTGACGCTGGCCGTCATTCTGCTGACGTTCTGCTACGGTCTGCTCAATATGTACTATGGCCTGGTCTATGCAACCATCCAGGACATCGTTGGGCCGGCGTTGCGCGGCATGGCTATGGCTGTCTATTTCCTATTCATGTATCTCGGTGGGGCGTCGTTCGGCCCGCTGCTCACGGGAAAGTTGAGCGACATGATGGCTCGCCGCGCCGCTGCAGCTGCTGGCTCGTCCGTGATCACAGAGGCGTTCAAGGCCATCGGCCTGCAACAGGCCATGATGGTCATCCCTGTGCTCTCGCTGGCGCTCGGCGTGGTGCTATGGGCGGGCTCAAGAAGCATTCTCAGGCATCGAGCGGCGGAGAGTCAGGTGTTGGTATCGCGGCAAGAAGCTCAAGCCTAGTTCGCTCTCGATGCTTGAGGTGCCGCACGCCGGAACGCATAATCTGAGGTGAAACTTACTGCTGGGCGTTTCATTGCCAGCCCTGGAGAGTGCCATGCGCAGCGTCTTTGCCATTGTCCTCCTTACCCTGCTGTCCGTATCCCAACCTTTCGCCGCTCCGGTGAGCGTATCGATAAGAGAATGGGATGTGCCGACGCCGAACTCGCGCCCGCACGATCCGGCCCTCGCCCCTGATGGCTCGCTCTGGTACACCGGCCAGCTCGCGAACCAGTTGGGGCGCCTCGACCCCAAGACCGGACAATTCAAGATCTACCCGCTTAAAACGGAAGGCTCCGGTCCGCACGGACTAGTCGCCGATCGCGAGGGCAGTATCTGGTTCACGGCCATCTTCAAGCACTACATCGGCAAGCTGGATCCTAAGACGGGTGAAATCACAGAGTACCCCATGCCCGATCCCAAAGCCGATCCGCATACTCCGGTTTTCGACAGCCAGGGAGTCCTCTGGTTCACCACGCAGCAGGCAAACTTCGTTGGCCGCCTGGATCCGCGCAACGGGGAAGTCAAATTGAAGGAAGTTCCCACGGCCCATGCCGTGCCATATGGCATTGTGGTCACGAAGCAGGGAGACCCTTACTTCTGCGAATTTGGCAGCAACAAGCTGGGCCGTATCGATCCCAAGACCATGGCGATCACCGAGTATGAGCTGCCGCAGGGCGCTCGGCCGCGACGCTTGGCTCTGGCTGCAGACGGATCGCTTTACTACTCAGACTTTGCCCGCGGCTACCTGGGACACTTCGACCCGGCGAGTGGCAAGGTGGAAGAGTGGGCTTCGCCGGGCGGCCCGGCGTCCAACCCTTATGGGATCGCCGTAACGCCAACCGGAATGGTGTGGTATAGCGAGTCAGGCATCAATCCCAACACTTTGGTCGAGTTCAATCCCAAGACCAAGACCTTCTCGAGCACCGTAATCCCGTCCGGTGGCGGCGTGGTCAGGAATATGGTAGCCACCAGCGACGGCAGACTCTACCTGGCTTGCAGCGGCGTGAACAAGGTGGCGATCGCGGAAATAAGGTGACGGCTGGTACGCGGACTTGGGGACTCAGGCATTTACTGAAGGGAGCAGTGCGCTTATTTCCGTGCGTCGTCGGGTGAGTACGTGTAGCGACGAAGTTTAAGGCACAATAGCTCGGGTGGCGCAGGGGGCACTCATTCCGCGCCTTGGGCGCTGGTGGCTTCGAGCCGCAGACGATGAAACATCAGCCCGGTGGAGGATGTGTTGATTCCGGGGTTGGTGGGATCGTAGAAGACCACGCAGATATTGTCGTTCGGCCTTGGCGGCATCGGTTTCTTTGTACCTCCGTGCCGCGCCCCGTATCGATCGCAAAAGGTATAGCCGCCGCTATGCGGATCGAGGCTCCCAAATGCGGCTGTGGACGAGGCAAGCCGGATGCTCTCCAGGAACCAGCTGCCGGCAATGCCGGCAGGTACAAAGCTGGCAAAAGTAACCACATAAAAGAGGACGTACTCTCCCGATTGACCTACCTCACGGTACGGACGAAATGGATTTCCGTGCAGACTCAAGACCAGCGTGATTACAACAAAAGCGACGATGCCAACTATGCCCAGCAGGCCGAAGCCCTTGGCTTCGATGCGAAATCGAACGTGCTGATCCCGATACGGATCCAACTTCGTGTTTTCCAGGCAGGGCCACACCGGGTTAAACGATCCGGGTTCGGCGGCGGGGAGCGCCAGGTGGCCCGTCCTTGAATGTGCGGGAATCAATGTGCCGGCAAGAATCAGCAACACGGTCGCGCAGCTCAAAACAAAAACCAGAGCGGCCACGTAGATCTCTGCCAGAAAAACTGCCACCAGCAAAATCGCGCCAATAAGCATGATCAGTGTCGGTTTCATGAGTGGCTAGTCTCGTTCAGAAACGCGTCGCAATGTGACGCCCAGTTCTTTCAATTGCGCCTCGCTTACCGGTGTGGGTGCGTCCACCATCAGATCGACGGCCTTCGCCGTCTTGGGGAATGGGATAACCTCGCGCAGACTCTCGGCGCCGGTCAGCAGCATCACAATGCGGTCCAGACCCAGGGCGATGCCACCGTGTGGCGGTGTGCCGTACTCCAGGGCTTCCAAGAAGAATCCGAAGCGCGCGCGGGCTTCTTCATCGCTCATGCCCAGGGCGTGGAAGATCCGGCTCTGAATGTCCTGGCGATGAATACGAATCGAGCCGGAACCGAGCTCCATTCCGTTGAGCACCACATCGTAGGCAAGGGAGCGCACCGTGCCCGGATCCGACTCCAGCTTGTCCATGTCCTGTTCATGCGGCGAGGTGAACGGGTGATGTGCGGCGTTCCAGCGTTTCTCCGCGGCGTCGTACTCGAACATGGGAAAGTCGGTGACCCACAGGAAATTAAAGCCGCCCTGGCGGAAGGCCATGTGGCGCTCTGCATACTTGCGCGCCAGCTCCACGCGGAGCTGCCCCGCGGCCATGTAGACCGCGTAATCGGCGCGCGTCGCTGCCTTCTCCAGTTGTGCCGGCGCCGCGACCAGGGCGAGCAGATCGTCGGGCTGCGCCCCGGAAATCTCGCGCACTTTGGCAACGGCTTCAGGGAACGATTTTTCCAGGCGTTTCATGTCGTCGACCAGCCGCGCTTCCTTGCGCTCGCCGAATAACGGACGATTTTCGTCTCGTTCCTTACGTGAGAGCTCGCCGATCTTAGGGATTCGAACTGCGACTACGGGCAGCCCGGCGTTCAGCTCGAGTGTTGCCAATTGCTCCGCCGTGAAGGCTTCGCGGACGTCGGCCAGTTTTGGGAAGCGCAGGTCGGGCTTGTCGATTCCGTATTGGCGGATGGCTTCGTCATAGGTCATGCGCGGAAACGGCGGTTTGACCTCGTAGCCCGCGGCCTTCCAGGCTGCGTGCAGGAATCCTTCCACCACAGCGAACAGGCGATCGATGTGAGGAAAGCTCATCTCCAAATCGATCTGGGTGAATTCAGGCTGGCGGTCGGCGCGCAGATCTTCATCGCGGAAACAACGTACGATCTGGAAATATTTATCGAAGCCGGAGATCATCAGGATCTGCTTGAACAGTTGCGGCGACTGAGGCAACGCATAAAACTTCCCTGGATAAACGCGGCTTGGAACCAGGTAATCGCGCGCGCCCTCCGGAGTAGAACGAGTCATGAACGGAGTCTCGATCTCGAAAAAACCCTGACTCGCGAGGTAATCGCGGATGGCCAGGGCCACCTTGTGCCGGAGCTCGATGTTGTATTGCATGGGCTCGCGACGAAGGTCGAGATAACGGTGTTTCAGGCGCACCTCTTCGTTGGCCAGCGCCGGGTCGCCGGGCAAGAATGGCGGAACCTTGGATTCGTTGAGCAGCTTGAGTTCGCCGACCACCACCTCAATCTCGCCGGTAGGCAGGTTCTTGTTGACGGTTTTCTCGTTACGACGGCGCACCCGGCCGGTGGCCGCAATCACATACTCGGATCGCAGGCCGCTGGCCTTTTCGTGCAACACCGCGTCCGCACTCTTATCGAACACCAGTTGCGCGAGGCCGGTGCGGTCGCGGACATCAATAAACACTAAGTTGCCCATGTCGCGGCGACGGTTGACCCATCCCATCAGCACCACTTCCTGTCCCGCGTGCGGACCACGCAGCTCTCCGCACATGTGCGTGCGGCGAAGATCGCCTAAGAAATCGAGCGGCAAAGTGATCTCCTCAGAATTGAATTCAGAGCGATTAGTTAAAACCTTGATTATAAAGGTTCAGAAGAAAAGCTTGGTGAGCAGTGAATGTCTCTGCGGGGTCTCGGCGTGGTAGACCAACAGCCAATGATCGCCACGGTTTTCCCAGATCGATGTGGCGCGCGACTTGGGAGGCAAGTCACTGCCGAGAATGCTCCCCTTCACTTCCAGGTCATAGGTCAGCAGAGCATTGTTCGGCCCCAGCTGCTTCAGGCTGAAATTCTGCATGGTGTAACTGCTGATCTTGAGTTGTCCCAGGCCATCGAGCAGCTTTTGTTTGGTCAGCTGAACGCCGTTGTAGGCCACGTAGATCAGGTCGTCGGCGAATGTCTGCTGCAGGGATCCGATGTCATGGTTGCGCTCGGCATCGTTGAGAAGGACCTCAAGCTTGATCAATTCAGCTTGCCTTTGTTGCAACCTGGAATCTCCGCCCGTTGTCGCCGGCGCCGCGTCGCGCGGCCGCTCTGCCGAGAAACCTGCCGGCAAGCAAAGAACAAGCACAAATGACAGTAAGCGAGGACGAAGGGTCAGCTTTGAGTTCATGAAATCGCAGGTCGTTCCCGAGTAGCCCCCTTGGATCGAATGGGCCACTCAGCTGAAACGATTTGGATTATCGCACCGCCAGCAGAAAACTTCGCTGTACGAGGGGACAGGGCCATCGGTTCCTCCAGGGGGCGTACCCCCAAACCAAGAGCCGATTTCGGGGGGAAGCCCTCATCGCTTAAGCCAGTAAGAATGGAGTTCCCTCAGCTCGCGCCATGAATCTCTCGCAGGCGACAATCGGCCGCCCTGTTTTCCGCGATTGCCCGGCTAACGTCCCTGGCCCTGGCAAGTCTGAATTCCCTGAGGGATAACATGAATCGCTGGAGTCTGCTCGCATCCAACCTTGCGTTTCTGCTGGCGACAACGTCTGCCCAAAACCCGCCTGCGGCGCCACCTCGTGACCATGACTCGGCGCATCGCGGCGAGCAGGGGATGGGTTTCCCTCAGGACGCTACGTCGCACCACTTTCTGTTGCGGCCCGATGGCGGCGTGGTTCAGGTGACGGCCGATTCTGCCGCCGACACAGCTGGCATCGAGCACATCCGCATGCACCTCGAGCATATCCGCGGCGCATTTGAAGCGGGTGATTTCAGTATTCCCGGGTTCGTTCACAACCAGGCACCACCCGGAGTGCCCACGATGGTCAAGTTCAAGGATGAGATTCGCTACAAGTATGAGGAGATCGCACAGGGCGGTCGCTTGACTATCAGCAGCAAGAACGCCGAGGCTGTGTCGGCGATCCAGAGCTTTTTGCGTTTTCAGATTACGGAGCACAAGACGGGCGATCCACTGGAGGTAAAGTAGCTCACTGATCTCGAGCACGCGAGAGCTCCGCATAGCAAGGATCACGCTTGGGACTTGAGTACAGCGATGAGCCCAGCTCGCGAAGTCGGGAGTTGTTCCCCGGTCGCCAAGTTCTTCAGCGCAAACTGTCCGGACGCCATCTCATTCTCGCCGACAAAGAGGATGAACTTGGCTCCAGCACGCTCGGCTGCCTCAAATGCCTTCTTGGCGCGGAAGGTCTCATCGCCTAACTCCGTAGGAATCTGATTCTTACGGAGGTCACGCGCGATCACTGCGGCTTCCGCGTTCATGTGCTCGCCGAGCGGCGCGATAAAGACGACAGGGCTCGCGTTTCGACCGCCAACCGCCTCTTCGGCTTGCAGCGCCAGGACGAAACGGTCGAGCCCCAGAGCAAACCCGATACCCGGAGCCTTGGGACCGCCCAGAGCTTCGGAAAGGCCGTCATACCGTCCGCCACCGAGCAGAGCGTTCTGCGCGCCCAGACCCTGGTGAGTGAATTCGAAGGTTGTGCGCGTGTAGTAATCGAGGCCGCGCACCATGCGCTCGTTGATCCGATAGTGAATGCCGACGTGGTTAAGGATCTTCTGCACTGCCTGAAAGTGCTCATGGCATCTGTCGTCCAGGTAAGCGGAAATCTTCGGCAGGGAATCGATGATGGGTTGGTCCTCTGGAACTTTGCAGTCGAGCACGCGCAGCGGATTGGTTTCCGCGCGACGTTGGCAATCGGCACACAGTTTGTCTTTCACTCCGGCCAGAGCCTGGCGCAGCGCCTGGTTGTAACGGACGCGGTCCTCCGTGCAGCCCACCGAGTTCAATTCCAGGGTCCATTCCTTGATGCCGACTTCGTGGAGCAAATGCGCCAGCATGACGATGATCTCGGCATCGCGCGCCGGTGATTCGCTTCCCGCCGAAGGCGGCCCCAAGACTTCAGCGCCGATCTGATAGAACTGGCGGTAGCGTCCTTTTTGCTGGCGCTCGCGGCGAAACTGCGGGCCGATGTAGTAGAGCTTGTGGAGTCTCCCAGTCTCACCGAGTTGGTGTTCGATGTAGGCGCGCACCACGCCGGCAGTGTTTTCCGGACGCAGCGTCAGCGACTGCGCCTTCTCGCTCTGCGCGCGCGCGCGATCCTCCCAGGTGTACATTTCTTTGACAACGATATCGGTGTCTTCGCCTACGCCTCGGGCGAACAACTGCGTGTCTTCGAAGATGGGTGTGCGGATTTCCTGGAAGTTGTAGAGGCGGAAGACGTCACGACCAGCCTGCTCCACGTGCTGCCAGAGAGCGCTATCGGGAGGCAAGATGTCGCGCGTGCCGCGTACGGCTTTGATGGGATTGGCCATCTACCTCGGGAATTCCTTTCGGTAAATCTGCGTGTAATCGAAGTAGTTCTTGCCATACATCATGATCATCTTCTGCGTGGCTTCGTCGTCAATTGTCTTCTTGAATCTTCCTGGCACACCCATCCACAGTGAGTACGGTTCAACAACAGCGCCTTCCGGGATCACGGTGCCGGCAGCGATGATTGAGCCTGCGCCGATCCTGGCGTTGTTCAAGATGACCGAGCCCATGCCGATCAGACAGCGGTCGCCGACGGTACAGCCGTGGAGCGTGACCGAATGTCCAACGGTGACCCAATCCCCCAGGGTAACGCCGTATTTGTAGCGCATGCCGTGTAGCACACTGCAATCCTGCACGTTGGAATTATTGCCGATCCGGATCGCAAAAACATCGCCGCGCACAACCGCATTCATCCACACGCTGGAATTCTCGCCCAGTTCCACGTCGCCGATGATCTGAGCCGACTCATCGACGTAGCACGAAACGTGAATGCGCGGCGAAATTCCCTGATAGGCGCGGATCATAGGCCTGAAACTTTAAAAGGTAACATGGGCCTGCTCCCGCGGCAATTCTCGGCGGGTTGCGGACTCATGACGTCGGAAGGAGCCAACCGCAGGTGGCCGAAACGAAATCGTGGGGCGACAGACTCAGTGCAATTCCACGCCCGCAAGCTCACGCACCAGGCTCCAACGTTCGCGCGAGTAACGCCAGATGGAAACGGAGTGCAGGCGCTCAAAGGAGTGGAAGTCGCGTTCATCCATGGCGCGTTGTTCGTCGAGTACGACGTCGCTCACGTACTCGCAGTCGTTGCAGCGGACGATGAAGGGGCAATTCGCCATGATAGACCCTGTGATGAAAGAGTGGGTCCAGTGTGCGGCTCCTGAGTAGGAATAGCACTAGGGTACTTTACTTAGGGGTAAGAGGAAGATGCCGCGCACCGGGCGAAAGAAGGGCGATCTAACGCGCTGATTTACTCCGGTCGCGATAGCTTGGCCTTGAGCTCGTTTTCCCAAATGACGTTGTGGGGCTCCATGACGTCTACGCCCACCTGGCCGGCCTCTGGTGTGCCTGCCTTGCCGATCCATGCCACTTTGTATCTAGCCTTCCGATTATTCCGTTGCAGCATCACAACTTGGCCTATCTCTTTGATTCCATTAGGCATAACGAGACGTACACCAATCAAAGAAATCTCATAGGTGCAGCAGATCTGGAAGTCGAGGCTACCCACGTCGGAGAACACCTTGACGGGCAGAGCGATGTTCAGACGTCTTCCACGGCGAGGATCGACCGCTGCTTTGGACAGCGCAGTTTGCGGTCCCGAGGACAAACTTTGATTCGAAGAGGACATGGTACTTGTGAGTATGGGGGGCGGAGTCTGGGTCGTCAACGTTACTTTCGTATGCGAAAACCTTGAGGTTGCCGCTCGCAAATGTCCTCGATTGCTCTGACGCTGCGCCGATTCGCTGCCTTATGCCCCAGCGGCGTAAAGGCGGCGGACCATCCACGTAGCAATTGGCTGACGTGTCGCGCCGGAACCGTTTACAATAAAAACTTGGTCCCTCCCAATAGAGACAGGAACATATGATTCATTTTCCCGTGCCTGAAGCTCTCACTTTCGATGATGTGTTGCTTCTGCCCGCGCAGTCCGATGTTGTCCCCGCCGACGCCAACACGCAGACGCAGCTTTCGCGCAACATCCGGCTGAACGTTCCTATCATCAGCGCCGCCATGGACACGGTGACCGAGTCACGCCTGGCCATCGCCATGGCCCAGCAGGGAGGATTGGGCGTGATCCACCGCAACCTCTCCATCGAGCAGCAGGCGGACGAGGTGGACAAGGTGAAGCGCTCGGAGAGCGGCATGATTATGGACCCCATCACGCTCTCACCGGACCATAAGATCGCCGACGCTCTGGAGCTGATGCGCCGCTACAAGATCTCCGGTGTCCCCGTCACCAAGAACAAGAAGCTGGTCGGAATCCTGACCAACCGTGACCTCCGTTTTGAGACACGCGCCGACATACCCATCAGCAAGGTAATGACCAAAGACAACCTGATCACAGTTCCCGTGGGCACCACCCTCGAAGACGCGGAAAAGATCCTGCATGAGCACCGCGTCGAAAAACTGCTGGTTGTCGATGGGAACTATAGCCTGAAGGGCTTGATCACGGTCAAGGATATCCAGAAGAAGCTCAAGTATCCGAACGCGGCCAAAGACGAGCACGGACGGCTGCGTGTTGCGGCCGCCATCGGCGCTACCGGTGATTTCCTGGAGCGCGCCGAGGAGATGGTGAACGCCAAGGTCGATGCGCTAGCCATCGATACTTCGCACGGACATTCCAGCCGCGTGATTGATGCCATCAAGGCCGTAAAGGCAAAGTTTCCGGAGATCGACCTGCTTGCCGGCAACGTGGCAACCCACGAAGGCGCGTGCGCCCTGGTGCGAGCCGGTGCAGATGCGGTGAAAGTCGGCATTGGCCCTGGATCCATTTGTACGACGCGGATTGTCACCGGCACCGGAGTGCCTCAGATCACGGCCATCGCCGAATCCGCGCGCGCTTGTCGCGACGCCGGCGTGCCTGTCATCGCCGACGGCGGCATTAAGTATTCAGGCGACATCACCAAAGCGATCGCCGCGGGCGCCAACGTGGTCATGATCGGATCGTTGTTCGCTGGAACTGACGAGAGCCCGGGCGAAACCATCCTTTATCAAGGCCGCTCCTTCAAGTCCTATCGCGGCATGGGGTCGCTGTCGGCGATGGCGCTGGGCTCGAGCGAACGCTACGCGCAGACCGCAGATGATTCCTCTCCTGCCGCTATGGGTGAGAGCGATGGCGATGCTGCCGCCAACCGGCTTAACAAGCTGGTACCGGAAGGCATTGAAGGGCGGGTGCCGTATCGCGGGACGCTGGCCGCCATGGTGTATCAGCTGGTGGGTGGCTTGCGTTCGGGAATGACCATGTGCGGGACGAGAAGCATTCCCGAGTTGCAACAAAAAGCGCGCTTTACCCGCATCAGCGGCGCCGGCCTCCGCGAAAGCCACGTGCACGACGTAATCATCACGCGCGAGGCCCCCAACTATAGAGTGGAGTAAGACTGCTTGTCCATTACCGCTATCCCCAACAATCTTGAGGCCACACCGCGCCAGAAGCTCTGGTACTGGGTGCCAACGCTCTTGTGGCTCTGCATGCTTGCGGCATTTTCTACCGATACCTTCTCCGCCGAGCATACCGGTCGTATCCTATGGAAGATCGTGCATGTATTCCTTCCCGGGATTTCTTCGCAGCATTTTGACACCCTGCATTTTCTGGTGCGGAAGACCGCGCATTTCACCAGTTATGGTCTGCTCAGCTTCTTTGCATTTTTCTCCTGGCGAGCTACACTGCCGGCACGAGAGCGTTGGATCATTCGCTGGTGTAACTTGGCCCTGCTCCTGACATTGCTCGCCGCCAGCCTCGACGAATTCCACCAAAGCTTCATTCCTTCGCGCACATCGAGCGTCCGCGATGTGATGCTGGACATGCTGGGAGCATTTTTCTTTCAGATCATGATCGCCATCTTCGTCCGGGGAAAATAGAGCGACAGCCAGCAGCTTTCCAGATTTCAGATCGCGAATCTCCGCTCCCACTGATTCGCGGATTCTCGATCGACGGGTGCAAGTGAAAAGCTAACGGCCCCGCAAGTTCATCCTTGCGGGGCCGTCGGTAGTCTGTTGGGATTGGCTGAAGGCGCGGAGGCCTTTGCGAACCACAACTCGCTAGGACTTAAAGACTCACGCCTTAAGCCTCAGCCACCTCACGTTTGTCACTACAATCAGAATTCTTCATTTTTTTGGATCGCCCTCCTTTCCCGTGTAAGCAGAGAATAGCGCCACTTTACTCTCGAAGTCAACAGCCGGAATCCTAAGAAGCAAGGTTCTCTGTTCTTGCATCTTCAGACCGATATTCTTCGCCGGCCTCGCCGGCTATCGATCTGTCACGGTTTCCTGGTAGAGGCCCGGGAGGCTCCGGTCAGCGCATCCGCAGTCACAAAGACGGGTTCGATGTCGGTCGGCAACGACTTTAGTCGGTCGAGGGCCTTCTCTACCTCAGGACGGATGACCATCATGGTATCGATCAGCTTCTTGGTTCCCGCGTAATCGCCGGTGGCTTCCAGTGTGAGGAAAATTCGGTCGAGCGACTCTACTGCGCCTTTGATCTTGCTCATGTCCACGCTGAATGTGCCGTCCCGGTTGGGGACGAACGCGCCCTGATCGAGAAAATAGTTGAACTGAACGGCCATACCTTTGGCATGGGCGTCCTGCAAACCGAAACGCAGAGTACGGAACGACGAAGCCAAGTACGTGGTGTAGAGTTTGCGCTCGGCCTCTGGGCCATGAGCAAGTTGGATTTCAATCAAGCCCTTGTCAGCCTGGGTCATCAGAAACTGCAGCGCGAACAACCCGGTCACATCGGCTTTGGCTTCTTCGATCGCGCCGTAGAGTTCCTTAAGCTCAAGATGTGGGTTGGTCTCGCGTCCGTTGATGTTGATCTGGTGCGGGCCGAGTCCGTGAGTGAGCTCGTGGGCCACAATGTGAGTGAAGAAAAGCTCAAAGCTCAGATCTTTCTGGGCGTCGGGCTCCAAGACAATCTTGGAGATGGGCACTAGGATCGACTTGAACTTAGCTTCCTGGATGTTTTTCAGCATCACCCGCTTGGCGCCCTTCTGTTGGACGACGCGATCGTCGTTCGGCAAGTTGTAAGCCGCTGTCTGGACTCCGTGCGCGCCGTCGCCAGCGCTGAAGACTTCGTTGACCACGCGGATCGGTGCGGCTGCGCCCAGCCTCGTGACGCGATACTTGGCGTCTTCCGGCAGATTGTTCTCAATCTCCTGCAGGTGTTGACCGAGGAACTGAAGACGTGCGGATTCCGTGTCGTCACGAAGGTTGATATAGGCCTCGAACGCGGCCTTGTACCCGAAAAGCTCGTCGTTATACGTTTCGTAGGGGCCGTAGGTGATGTCGAGTGGGGCATTCAGGTCCATCCAGGCCATGTCGCTTTCAAAATAGTCGTTGGAGCTGAAGGCGGCAGCGCGCGTGGTCAGGAACCTCTTAAGCGATGGGTTCGTCGTCAGTGCAGCGGCCTGACGCAGCAGGCGGTCAGCCTGCTCGAGATGCGTCTTATACTCCTCGCTGTAGGGGACGATGGTCAGTTTCTTGTCCGCGTCGCGACGGATCACGGTAAAGAATCCCACTGCTTGCTCTTTTTGTTGTGGGGAAAGTGTCTTCACCCAGCGTTCGAATTCCTCCTTGGTCATGTTTTCGGGATAGAAGTTGGCGCCCGGAGGTTTGTGCGCGGGCACACCGGGGAGAAAAGCCTTGTGCTCGTCGATCTCCGACCACGGGCTCTTGTTGATCCAGAAATAATGTAGCCGGGCTTGACCGAGAGGCGTTTTGTCCTGCTGCAACTTCTTGTACAGAGAGAGATTGCCGCTCCACAGCTGCTCCATGAACAGGGTATTGACGATGCGAGAGGCCTCGATCAGCTTGACCAGAGCCTGCTTGTCGCCGGCCGACAGAGTTGACGTGTCAACCTCCAACGGCGTTGGCGCGAAGCGCGAGGCCATGCGGTCGAGTTCGGCGGCGTCAGGGACAGTTTGAGCGGCGGCCGTGATGATGGCGGTTATGAGGAAGAGGAGTATGCGCATGGAGGCCTCGCTATGAGGATAGTTTTCTCAAACCTCAAGCGCAAGCGATGAAGCTAAGTTCACTCGATTTGCCGATTACTCGATTTCTATTGCGTCCCACTGGCTCTCGACCGTCCATGTCTTCTCAGCCGAAGAGATTGCAGTCACTGGCTGCATGCGCGTAAGGGATGTGCCGATTTTCGCGCCGACCTGCCTACACCCTGGCCAAGGCCTCTGAGAACCAGCCCTGAGGATCCACCCAGGTTTTATCTATCTTGAGTCCGCTGCGGCACAGGAGCGACGCAATGGAGTCTGCAGTGAACTTATAGCTGTTTTCGGTGTGAATGCGTTCGCCGCGGGAGAAATGGAAACTTCGGCTCAGATCCTGGACCCAGACTTGCTGCTCGATACGGCTTTCAAGATGCATCTCGATGCGCGACATGCGCTCATTCCAGAATGCCATGTGGGCGAAGGAGTGCAGGTCGAACTGCCCGCCGAGTTCGCGATTGATGCGGGCCAGCACATTTTTGTTGAAGCGCTCGGTCACGCCTTGGGCGTCATTGTAGGCGGCCTGGAGGGTGGCTTCATCTTTCTTCATGTCGAAGCCGATGAGAATAGCGTCGCCGCTAGCTAGCGAGTGGCGAAGGCGAACCAGGAACCCCACAGCTTCATTAGGCTCGAAGTTGCCGATGGTCGAGCCTAGAAAGAGAGCCAGCTTGCGGCCGGGCAAGTCCTTCAACTGCGGGAGGTGATGCGAATAATCAGCGGTGATCGGGCTGACGTGAAGATTGGGGAAGTCTCCGTTCAGCCGGGCGACGGCTTCGCCCAGGGCCGCCGGTGAAACGTCCACGGGGTAGAAAGCGAGACGCAATTGCCGGCACAACACGGCTTCGATCAACAGCCGGGTCTTGCGCGCACTGCCCGCGCCCAGTTCTACCAGAGTCAGGTTGTTCCCAGCCTGCTCCGCCATGTCAGCGACCCAGCGCTGCAAGATGCCGCGCTCGGTGCGCGTGGGATAGTACTCTTCGGTCTCGGTGATCTGTTCGAACAGGTGGGAGCCCTCGGCGTCATAAAACAGCTTCGGCGGCAGGTTCTTGGGGAAGGCGCACAATCCCCGCAAGACCTCCTGTGCGATCGGACTGGAGATTACAACGGGGAGTCTAGTTGCCGTCATCCGCAAGCCTGATGCCGGAGAACTGCCAGCGTGTTTCCGGGGGAAAGAAGTTTCGATAGCTGGCGCGAATGTGGGAGCGGGGTGTGATGCAAGACCCGCCGCGCAGGACCATCTGGTTGCTCATGAATTTACCGTTGTACTCGCCCAGGGCTCCCTCCTCGGGTTTGAAGCCGGGATACGGAAGATAGGCGCTGCCCGTCCACTCCCAAACATCGCCGAAGACCTGGCGCGGCTGATCGACGTTCGATGCTGCCGCGGCGCGGGGATGAAAATTTCCGTCCTCGAGTAAATTGCCGTCGACCTCGAGCTCGGATGCCGCGAGCTCCCATTCAAATTCGGTCGGCAGCCGAGCGCCAGCCCAGCGCGCGAAGGCGTCAGCTTCGTAATGGCTGACGTGGCACACCGGCTCGGACTCTTCGACCTTGCGCATTCCGGAGCAAGTGAACTGAAACCAATCGCTAGAGTGTTTCTCCCAATAGAGCGGAGCATTCCAATGATGGGCTAGCACTGCTTTCCAGCCGTCGGATAGCCAAAGCTCGGGACGTTCGTAGCCTCGATCTTCCATGAAGGCGAGATACTCGGCGCACGTGACCAGACGCGACCCCAGGCGGAAAGGCCGAACAAATACTTGGTGTCGGGGGGCTTCATTGTCGAAGTGAAATGAGCCAGCGTCGCGATGGCCGACTTCGATAAGGCCGCCAGGGTAAGCTCGTGCTCCTTGGGGTGTCGCTGCCGCCGTGAAAGGCTGCTTGGGCGTTTCAGCGAGGTACGCCGGACGCAACGGGTTGCTCCAGAAGGCGTGCTTTACGTCCGTTACCAGCAGCTCCTGGTGCTGCTGCTCGTGGTTGATCCCTAGCTCGGCAAGTTTGAGCACCATTCCTCTGGCTGCGCGAGATTCCATCAACGCGAGCATGTGCTCGTCCACGTGTCGGCGATACCGATGCACGTCCTCCAAGCTGGGCCGGGAGAACGTATTGCGAAGGGCTTTTTCCGGCTGTGGTCCCACGGCGTTGTAGTAGGAGTTGAACAGGTCGTGGAAGCGCGAGTCAGGAGTTCGATATCCCGGCAGATTCGGGAAAAGAATGAAGGTCTCAAAAAACCAGGTGGTGTGAGCCTGATGCCACTTGGCGGGACTGGCGTCGGCGCAGGATTGAACCATCTGGTCTTCCGCGCTGAGCGAAGCGGTTAGCGCTTCGGTCTGGGTTCGACAAGCCGAATAGCGTCCGGCTGGAGAGGGGGAAGCTAGCCCTGCCGCCGACGGAAAGGTCAAAACCGACTTGAGTTGGGCCATGTCTTGCCTTCCTGGGAATCCGGGGCCGGCCAGGCAGAAAATACTACTCTCCAGGACGGCAAAATGCACCAACCGAAACCATGCTCCATCATCAGATGCTGTTCGGGGTCTCAAAGTCGCTTCCAAATCGCAAGCCGCCGCTGCTTGCAAGACGTTGAATAGGTTGGCTTTGTTACGGGTGTGAGAATGTCAGAAATCGGTGCGTGTTTGATGTATTGTCGAACACATGGCCGAGACCCGGATCATTTTCCACGTCGACATGGACGCCTTCTTTGTCTCCGTGGAGGAGCTGTTTGACCCATCGCTGAAGGGCAAAGCCGTGGTGGTGGGCG
Organism: Terriglobales bacterium; assembly: GCA_036522035.1. GTDB lineage: Bacteria > Acidobacteriota > Terriglobia > Terriglobales > Acidobacteriaceae > Angelobacter. The sequence continues at coordinate 31,621 of DATDGP010000307.1, read as the reverse complement.
GAAGAAGGGACGAGCGGGGTGTGGTGGCCGCCGCCTCTTATGCCGCGCGCAAGTTTGGAGTGCATTCCGCCATGCCCCTGCGGACTGCGGCCAAGCTCTGTCCCAGCGCCATTTTTCTCGACGGCCATCCCCATCTGTACCGTGAGTATTCGCAACGAGCGCGCGGCGTTCTCGAGGATTTCTCGCCCGCGGTGGAAATGGCGTCAATCGACGAGGCCTCCGTCGACATGACGGGGACCGAGCGGCTGCATGGACCTCCACTCAAATCCGCTCACAAACTGCATGAAGAGATGAAACGGCGCACCCAGTTAAACTGCTCCATCGGAATCGGAACATCGCGCCTGATGGCGAAGATCTGTTCCGATCAGGCCAAGCCCAACGGGATCCTTTATGTCCTGCCCGGACAGGAGGCTCGATTCCTGGCGCCGCTCGACGTCGGCCACATTCCTGGTGTGGGCAAAGTTGCCAAGGCGCGGCTGAACCAGATGGGCGTCACCTTGATTGGTGACCTTCAGCGCCTGGAGGAAGCGGCTGTGGAAGAGACTCTGGGCTCGTGGGCGACGTCACTCATTGGCAAATCGCGGGGCCTGGACGCGGGCGCCTGGTTTGCCGGCGAAATCGGCGATGCCAGGGAAGCCAAGTCCATCAGCCATGAGCACACCTTTGGCCGCGACACAGTCGACCAGGAAGCCCTGGAATCGACGCTGGCTCGCCTTTCAGAAATGGTAGGACGGCGGCTGCGCGAGCAGAACTTTGCCGCGCGGACCATCCAGCTCAAACTTCGTTACTCGGACTTCACAACCATCACGCGAGCGCATTCACTGGCCGGCCCGACTTCGGTGGACACCGAAATCTTCACCGCCATTCGTCGGCTATTCCGCGACAATTGGCAGAAGGGCCACGCCATCCGCCTACTGGGAGTGCACACCTCCAATTTTGGCAGCGTCACCGAACAACCCGCACTGCTGGGCGATGACCGTCACGAAAAGTGGACCCGGGCGCTCTTTGCGTCCGACCGCTTGCGCGACAAGTACGGGGAGTCCGCCATCTTTCTGGCCAAGGGTATGGGCGGGGCTTTTCGCGAACGGGTTCATGAAAACCCTGCCGAGCGGCCGGACAAAACGGGGAAACCAAGCCAGAAGCCCCCCGGACCAGCGCCAGACAACTAGAAAACGCCGTGGCTGCCGTTTTTGCCTCCAAAATCGACCCAAACGATGGTATTTTGTTGCTGCCAGAGTACGTTACACGCCGTGGCATACGTTGGCGTTTCTGAGCATCATCCTTGACTGTCTAGGCGCGTAAGCTCTTAAAAGTGTGTTGTTTTTCCCCCAAGGTTCAGCAGTTCATGAATCGCCCAGGATGCAGGAGGCAGTAGGCTCTTATGTCCAAGTTGTTCGAGGACACCGTGGTTTTCATCGTGATGAGTGTCCTGGTCACGCTTTTCACCTGGATCTACGTGCGTGACCGGCGTCGTGAGTTTGGTCTGTGGCTGCTGGGTTTCATCGCGATCTTCCTCCATGCTGCGAGCCCGGTGATCGGCACTCGCGCTTTGTTGAACTGGCCGGAGCCGGTCAACATCTGGATTGCTGTGACCACGCTAATCCTGGGTGGAACTTTCTTTCTGTTGTCGGTCTCAGAAGTCTTTCGCAATAAGATCCAGCGGCTGATCTTCGTCTTCATGATCGGCATGGCGTCGCTTGTCTACCTGACTGTCTTTGTGTTCCGTGTCCGCTGGCCATGGTTCTACGCGGGGTTGATTCTCCTGAGCATGCTTTCAGCCTTGTACCAGGGCATCCGTTTCTACCGCTTGAAGAGCTTGTATCTCGCCCTCATGGTCGCGATGGAAATGCCTTACGGGATATGGGCAGCGTGGCGCGCGATCCAGGGCGATTTCGTGCAAGGCATCGAGTTCTACCTGTTCGGTTTCTTCAGCGTAACCGCACTAGCCTACGCGCGGCAGTTCCGCCGATTTACACCTGGAGTCATTCTTACATCCGCTTCTTTCTTGGCGTGGGGCCTGGTGTTCCCTGTGTCTGGGTATCTCCACTCGCTGCACATCGGCCCTCCGGAATACAGCATCTTCTGGGATCTGCCCAAGATTCTGGTGGCCTTTGGCATGATTCTGACCCTGTTTGAAACTCAGACGGAGGTAGCCACCACCGTGGCACGGCAGTACCAAGCGCTGTTTGAAGGCAACATGGCCGCCGTGTACCTGACCACCTTCGAGGGACGAACGCTGAATTGCAATAGTGCGTTCCTGAAGATGTACGGTTTCGATTCCAAGGAAGAGGCGTTGACTACGCCGGCCGTAAGTCTTTACGCGGAGGCACAGCGTCGCGACGCTTTCCTGGAAGCGCTGACGCAGCAATCCGAGGTCTTGAACTACGAATGCAAGCAGCGCCGCAAGGATGGAACCGTTTTCTGGATCCTGGAGCGCGCTACTTTCGTTGCCGGACCGGACGGTCAGCGCATGATCGAGGGGACGGCCATCGACATCACCGAACGCAAGCAGGCCGAACTTGCCTTGAAACAATCCGAAGAAAGGTTTGCCACCATCTTCCGCGAAAGCCCCATTGCCTGCGGCATTGTATCGCTCGAGGGAGTCTTCCTCGACGCCAACGAAACTATGGAGCGCGCACTGGGTCTGCCCGCGGAAAAAATCATCGGTAAGACCGGGCTGCAGCTCGGGCTTTGGAAGACCCAAGCGCAGCGTGATCAGTTCTTTCAGAAGATGTGTGCTGACGGCTCGGTACAAAACCTGGAAGTCGAGTTCAAGGATGTATCTGGCCATCGCCACACCGGAGTGTATTTCGGGACCTTGGTGCGTGTCGGCGACAAACAATGCATTTTTGGCATGATGCTCGACCTGACCGAAAAACGAGAGCTCGAGGCCCGCTTCATGCAGGCGCAGAAAATGGAAGCTCTGGGCCGGCTCGCCGGCGGCGTGGCCCACGACTTTAACAACCTGCTCGGTGTCATCGGCGGGTACGCGGAGCTTTTGGAAGCTAAGCTCGGTCATAATGAAGCCTACGGCCGCTATTGCAGCAAGATCCTGGATACCACCCAGCGCGCCAGTGGTCTGACCCGACAACTCCTCACCTTCAGCCGCAAAGAAGTGACGCGGCCGCAGCCCTTACAGCCGGATCGCGCTTTCCGCGAGCTGGCCAGTATCCTGCCACGGCTCATCGGAGAAGACATTGAGCTGATCGTAAATCTGTCGTCCCGCGGTTCGGTGATCATGGACCAGACGCAGTTCGAGCAGGTGATCTTCAACATTGTGATCAACTCGCGCGACGCCATGCCCAACGGCGGCCAATTGTACGTTGAAACGGAGGATATCTACCGGCCGGCGCTCCTGTCTTCCGGAAGCATCAGCATCAGCCAGTACGTTGCGCTTCGCATCCGTGACACGGGCATGGGCATGAACGAAGAAACGCGGCTCCATGCGGTTGAGCCTTTCTATACCACCAAGGATGTGGGGCGAGGAACCGGCCTGGGCCTCTCGACTGTGTACGGCATCGTGCAGCAGTGCATGGGCGAGATCGCGATTGAGTCCCAGATAGGCAAAGGAACCCAGATCAGCATCTTTCTTCCTGCGATCGAGACTCGGGAGACCGTCGACAGGCCGGCCCGCCGCGACGAAGTCGCCAAGGGCTCTGGCAACATTCTGCTGGTGGAAGACGAGGCCGAACTGCGCAGCGCCAATGCCGAATTCCTGACCTCGATCGGCTACTCCGTCATCTGTGCCAACAGCGGTCCGGAAGCCCTGAAGCTGGCGCGCGAAGCCGGCGCGATTGATTTGGTGATCAGTGACGTGGTCATGCCGAAGATGAACGGTCGCGAATTCGCCGATTGTCTGCTGCGCGTGCGCCCTAACACCAAACTACTCTTCGTCTCCGGATATGCCGACGACGTAGTGCTCCACACCGGGCTTTCCATGAAAGCCATGCCCTTCCTGCAGAAGCCGTACTCGCTGAAACAACTGGGAACCAAAGTTAGCGAGCTGCTCGCGGTGTAGTAAAGCGACAAGCTGTCCCTCCTAAACCTTGCGATCGCGTTTCCACGCGTGATCCGGTGTGGAGCGGGTTATGAGGGTTGCTCCCTCACTTCTTGGCCTGCACGGCTCTCCGCTTTGTATTTGAGTGGAAGCCAGCCGCGCACCACCATGTAAAGGATAGGGATGATGAACAGGTTGAGGAGTGTGGAGACGATCATACCGCCGAAGACCGTGACTCCCACCGAATGTCTTCCCGTGGAGCCGGCGCCAGTCGCCAGCACCAGCGGCAACACGCCCAGGATGAAAGCGATCGAGGTCATGAGGATGGGCCGCAAGCGGAGCCGAGCCGCCAGGGTCGCCGATTCCACCAGCCCCATACCCCGGCGCTGCAACTGCTCAGCGAACTCCACAATGAGAATCGCGTTCTTGCTGGCCAGGCCGATCAACATGACCAGTCCGATCTGGCAATACACGTTGTTCTCGAGTCCCCCGCCGAAGAAGCTCATGTACAGGGGACTACTCAGCTTCACCGCGGCCAGCGCTCCTAGCATTGCCATAGGCACAGCCAGGAGGATGATAAAGGGCAGGACGAAACTTTCATATTGCGCGGAGAGCGTCAGGTACACCACCAGGAGTCCCAACCCGAACAGCAGCAGTGACTTCGCGCCCGACTGAATCTCCTCGAGCGAGATTCCCGTCCACTCATACTGGTAGCCCGCGGGCAGCACCTCTTTAGCGAGCCTCTCCATCGCCTGGATAGCCTGCCCGGAGCTGTAGCCCTCCGCGGCGCTGCCATCGAGCTCCACGCTGCGGAACAGATTGTAGTGATAAATATTCGAGGCCGAAGTACCTTCACTTACGTGCACCAGGTTGTCCAGCGGGACCATTTGCCCATCATCGGAGCGCACGTAGTATTGCCGCAAGTCGCGCGGACGGGATCGGAACGGCTCATCGGCTTGCACCAGCACCCGGTAGGAACGGTTGTTGAAGTCGAAATCGTTCACGTACTCCGACCCCATGTAGATCTGCAGAGCCGAAGTAATCTGCGTGAAGGGAACGTTGAGACTCTTGGCTTTCTCGCGGTCGATCTCCACGGCATACTGGGGATCACGCGCTGTAAAGCTTGAAAACAGTCGTGTGAGCTCATTACGCTGGCTGCCACGGGCGATCAGCTGTCGCAGGACCGCCTCGAGTTCGTCGGGTGTGCCGCCGCCGGTCTGCTGCAGCTCGAAAGCGAAACCGCCGAAGGTTCCTAGTCCGAAGATGGGCGGGGGCAGGAAGGGAAGGACTAGGGCGTCGGAGATTCCCATCAGTTGCGGCGTCATTCCGTCGACCACCGCCCGGGCGCTGTGTTTGCGCCCAGGCCGTAGTTTGCGATCTTTCAAGCTGGCGAAGATGATGCCCTGGTTCGGAGCAGTGCCCGTGAAACCAAATCCGGGAACGGAGAACATGCCCTCGACGTCCGGGTTACTGCTTACGATCGCTACGGCCTTGTCCAACACCTTGGTCGTATATCTTAACGATGCTCCCGGCGGCGCCTGCACTACCACAAAGAAATAGCCTTCGTCTTCTTCGGGGATGAAGCTGGTGGGCACGGCTCGGTAAACCAGATAAGTTGCTGCCAGCCCGATAAAAAATACCGCGACCACGGCCGGCTTCCAACGCGCGAGCTCATGGAGCATGCGTTCGTACGCAGCCGTGGTGTGGTGGATCAGGCTGTTGATCGTCGCGAAGAACGGATTAATGTGGCCTTGGCGTTGCCGCAGGAGCAGCGCCGCCAGCGCCGGCGACAGGGTGAGCGCGTTGAACGCCGAAATCGCGATGGAGAAAGCGATGGTCAGCGCGAACTGCTGATACAACTTTCCCGTCGTACCGGGGAAGAGCGAAACGGGCACGAAGACCGCGATCAGCACCAGCGAGGTCGCCACCACGGCCCCAGTCACTTCTTTCATTCCCGTGCGCGTGGCCTCGGCAGCGTTGGTCATACCTTCTTCCAGGTGACGCTCCACGTTCTCGATGACGACGATGGCATCGTCCACCACGAGTCCTGTCGCCAAAGTGATGCCAAACAGCGTGAGGGTGTTGATCGAGAACCCAAACACCTTGGCGAAGATGAAAGTGCCCACGAGGGAAACCGGGATGGTCACGGCTGGAATGATGGTGCTCCGCCAGCTCTGCAGGAAGAGGAAAATAACGACGATCACGATAAGAATCGCTTCGACAAGAGTCTTCAACACCTCCTGAATGGATTCGCCTACCGCCCGCGTGGTGTCGAACGCGACGGCGTATTTCAGGCCGGGAGGAAAGTGCTTGGAGAGCCTCTCGACCTCGGCCCGTGCAGCCTGATCGACGTCAAGAGCGTTGGCGTTCGAGAGCTGCTGCACGGCCACACCCATGGCGTTGACGCCGTTGTAGCGAAGCTGCCCGCCGTAGCTTTCTGACCCAAGCTCGGCGCGGCCCACATCGCGAAGTTCCACCAGCGAGCCGTCGACACCGCGCTTGATCACCAGCCGTTCGAAGTCCTTGGGATCGCTCATGCGTCCGTTGGCTCGAACGCTGATCTGGTAAGACTGATCGGGGGGCGATGGCTCCTGTCCTACCTGGCCGGCTGCCACCTGCACGTTCTGGTCGCGTAGCGCGTTGACCACGTCCACGGCCGTCAGCCTGCGTGCGGCCAGCTTCGCCGGGTCCAGCCAAAGGCGCATGGAATACTTGAGCTCGCCGAAAATCTGTACGTCGCCCACACCCTTCAGGCGCTTGAGTGCATCGCGCACATAGACGTCGATATAGTTGCTGATGAACAGGTTGTCGTAGCGGTTGTCGTCGGAATAAAAACCGAAAGCCAGCACGAAGGCCCCGGTGTTTTTGTTGATGCCCACACCGGTGGTCTGCACCTCGATGGGCATGCGCCCCAGCGTGGTGGCGGCCCGGTTCTGCACGTCCACGGCGGCGATGTCCAGATTGCGGTTCAGGTCGAAGATCACGTTGATGGAGCTGTTCCCGTTGTTGCCGCTGGTGGAAGACATGTAGCGCATGCCTTCCGTGCCGTTGATGGCCTGCTCGAGCAGCGTGGTCACGCTGGTCTCGACCGCCTGCGCGTTCGCGCCGTTGTAAAACGCGGTGACAGAAACTGTCGGCGGTACCAGGTTGGGGTATTCCGCGATGGGCAGCGTGGGAATCGCCACCGCGCCCGCCAGAACAATCAGCAGCGAACAGACAGTGGCGAACACCGGTCGGCGAATGAAGAAATTGACCATGACGACGGTACTTAGTATTTATTACTTAGCGTCCGACACCATCTCGTACTGAGGACGATTCGGAGCGCATCCGAGAATGCTGCCCTGCCTCGCCCTCCTGAATTGGCTGCCTTGGACTTTAGCTTGGTATTAATTACGAACAGCTGAATTACTGGTTGCTGGGCTGGGTGCCACGGGCATCCCATCAGCCAGAAGTTGCACATTGCTGACAATGATCCTGTCGCCGGGCTTGATGCCGTCGAGCACCACATAGTCGTTGCCCACGAGGTCGCCGACTTCGATGGCCTTTTGCCGCGCTACCGCCTGCTGTCCCTGACTTTCGGCTACGAAAGCGAAAATCTTGCCGCTGAGCCGCGAGACGGCCGTCACCGGAATCATAGGATGCTTCTCTTCCGACCACACTACCCGCGAATGCACTTGCTGAGCGTTGCGGAACTTCATCCCCGGGTTGAGCACATGAGCCTTGACCAGCAGGGTTTGCGAGTCGGTGTCCACGCGCGGCGAAATGAAGTCGATACGCGTGCGTAGCACCGGGTCTCCGTTGTCGCCGAGGATTTCGAGCGGCATACCCAACCGCACTTTGCCCGACTTCTCCGCTGGGATGCTGACGTAAGCTTCGAGATCGCCGCCGCGATCGACCGTAGTCAGCAAGGTCTGGCTGGTTACGTGGTCGCCCACGCGGACGGGAATATCGCCGACAGTCCCGGCCGCCGGCGCGCGTACCGTGTAATAGCGGAGCTGTACCTGCTGCTCCCGAGTCGCGGCTTCCAGCGCTTCCACGTCAGCACGCGAAGAATCGAAAGTGGCCTGGGCCAAGTCAAGATCGGATTTGGCGATGATACCCCCCGCGTAGAGCTGCTTCTTTCGCTCCAGGTCCACGCGATTCTGCTCCATCGTGGCCACCTTGGACTTGTGCGTGAATTCTTGGTTGTTGAGCGTCGCTTCCTGCTTGCGAGGATCGATCTCCAGAATCGCCGCGCCGGCTTCCAGATGCTGGCCCGAGGTCACAAAAATCCGCGTAATATCGCCCTCCACCTGCGGCTGTAGCGCTGAGGCAGTTCGCGACTTGAGCGTGGCCAGATATTCGGTGGCTTGCGGCGCAGGACGAGCTTCCGCGGTAATTACTTGCACCGGGAACGGAGGGGGTCCAGCGGGATGGTCTGCGCTGGCCTGATTGGCGCACCCACTACAGATCGCGATCGCCGAGACGACGACAACACAGGTAGCAGTGACAAAAACTTTCCGGGACGTGCAGGGTAGACTCATTTCAGCAACCGAATTGGATTAGCACGCGCACGTGGCCGATTCAAATTAGACGTTCGCGTCGATCTTTTTGCGGCTATCAGCGGCGACACCTACGCGATCCCTCACAACGGCTCAGCGCAAGGAACATCGCAGGCGAATAATATACGAAAGATCCAGCCGGGTCAAGGGACTTTGCGTGAATCGTTTTCGGTTAACATAGGCTCAGGAGCGAGCCAGCTACAGCCGGTGATGAAACCCGAGTTTAATCGATGCTTTGGCCTCCGCCACGCGCCGTGGCACTCGACCGTTTAGACGATTATTGGGTCGAGCCCGACGCGCGAAGCAACATCTCGGTCCCACCGTCCAGTTTCACGTTTTGGGTCGGAGAAGTAATGGTCGAGCCTTGAGCGCTGCCTGTAGCTGCGGAGTTTAGTGTCAGCCCCTGCAGGCCGATGACGCCTCGACTCGTGTTGGTCAGAGTTCCCCCGGTGGCCGCGCCACGTGTGGTTCCGCCGGCCGTGCCGCCCGTCGAGGTCGCAGCGCCCGTAGTTCCGCCGACGGTCGAAACCCCGCCTCCCGCAACTCCGCCCATCCCGCCTGGACCACGTCCACCATTCGGAGAGCGCGCCCCGCCGCCCATTGGTTCGTTAATGCCAGCGTTCTGATCCGCCGATGTATCGGCCGCCGCCCGCGCCGGGGCCGCGATCGCCTGCACTACGCCATTGAAGGCCATCTCCTCACCGCCGCTGAAGACAACCTTGTCGAACGCGATGCCGAGGTTCGAATTGGGATGCTCCTTATCTCGAGTCTGGACCTCAGTGACGTGGCCCAAGACTCTCGACCCTTTATGCACTACCACCTTGCCGTTCGATGTTACGTCTTCGGTGACCTTGGCCGTGATCTGATCTCCGGGTTTGACATGTTTGGCGTCCAGCGAGTGGATCAGCTCGATATGCAACATGCTGCCTTCGCTCAACGTTGTGGAATTGCTGGAGGCGGCAGCATTGCCGTTTGCATTGACACTCGCTGCTTGTCCCGCGGTCACCGAAGTGTTCGTTGATCCCGAGGACGGCGCAATTTCGGCACCAGCCGCCAGGCACAGAAGTCCCCCAATGGCTACAGTGATGCTCAAGTGTTTCATTTTGGCTCCTTGCAAGGTTTCTGACGTCTGGAACCCGGATAACGACGAAGCGGCTGTAAAGCTATAGAAACTTAGATGCGACCTACCGCGAAAATGTTGAATTCCGGCGTGAACAATTGGGGCCGAGCACGTTACCTACGATCTCGCTGATCCCCTGATCCCCACTGGTTCAAATAAGCCAGGCCCTGAGCTATCAGTCAGGGTCCAGTCCCTGGTGATCACTGATGATCGATCAGCCTCAGTATCCCTCCAGTGTCGCCGCCGCGCGATTCAGCGCGTCGGTCAATGCCTGAAGCTGTTCGGTGGCGAGTTGAGCGTTCTTGGCGTCGATCGCTTCGTTGACTCCTGGGATCACCACGGCGGCGTATCCGGTGTACTGGCCGGGCGCGTAGATGGAATGGCGGAACCATGGACGGTTGGGCAGTCCCTTATCGAGAAGCAGCGCGTGCTCGGCATTAAGCAGCGCCGCGTTGAGACGAGGGACTGCATCACTCGATGGCGGGTTTTTCTCCGCGGACAGGATCCTGGTTCCGGCCGTGGTGAAGCGGTCGGCAGCCGTGGCGGCTTTGGAGAAGTCGGGCGCCTTGGCGCCGAGCATTTCTTTGGCTCTTTCGCGGGCCCGTCCGATATAAGCGGCGATCTCTTTTCCGTAGAGTTCGTAGTCGTAGGGCAGCACGTCGGCCGAGGCCATGTGCAGCGCCTCAATCCCGAAGACGCGCGCCATCTGCTGTTCGTAGACAAACGTTGGGTCGCCGAACTTTTTGAACCAGGCGAAATTGTCAAAGGTGGAGTGATAGACGCCGTAGGGGCCGCTCGAAGTCATGTCGGCTGAGGGCACCCCGAGGTGCTGGATAAAGACGCTGTAATCCGAGCCGCTACCCAGGTCGCCGACAGGCACATCGTTCTCCACGCGAGCGTTGGGCGCACGCGCCTGGCTGAAATCGGGGCTGGGACGGCGCTCAGCTTGCTTCGCGCGTTCTTCCTTCCACACGCTGTAGACGGTACCACCCTTCGGACTGGGGACCTGGCGAGTGGCGTCACGAACAAATCCTTTCAGGCTGGGAACTGCGGAGGCGTTGAAGTTCGGGCCAGTCACGGCAACGTCGATATTGAAGTAGGCCACGGCGTTCGAGAGATCATGTTCGTGTTCTTCGCCCCATTCGGTCGAGCCGATGAGTCCTTCTTCCTCCGCGTCCCAGCTGCCGAAGACAATGGTGCGCTCCGGCCTCCATCCCTGCTTGAGCAGTTCGCCCAGCCCGCGGACAGCCTCCAGCATGGCGGCAGTGCCGCTGTTGGGATCGACCGCGCCGTACACCCAAGCGTCGCGATGGTTACCGAGCACTACCCACTGGTCGGGATACTTCGACCCGGGAATCTTCCCGATCACATTCCAGATCGGCCAGTAGCGGTAATCCTGCTTTATATGCAACTTCAAGCGCACGGGCCCAGGGCCAACGTGATAGGTGAAGGGAAGCGCGCCCTGCCACTCGCGTGGCGACTCCGGTCCACCAAGGTTGGCCAGGATGGGTGCGGCGTCGGCGTACGAGATGGGTGTGGTGGGGATCTTGGGCATGTCCGTGGCTTCGGCCGGTGGTACGCGCTTGGAATCCGGCAGCGATGGCAGCGACGCAAAGCCTGGCGTAGTGGGATCACCCGGATACTGGAACATGTACTGAATGGAACCGCGCTGCACGCCGCTATCGGGACGCCACGGGCCTTTGGGATAGGCGTCGCCGCGGAAGTAGCCGTCGTCCCAGGGATCGGAGTAAATCAGGAGGGCGGCTGCACCGTGCTCTTCGGCTACAAAGCTCTTTACGCCGCGAAAATTCTCGCCATAGCGTACGATAACGATCTTGCCGCGAACATCAACCTTCAATTCTTCTAGCTTCTTGAAGTCCGCCGGCGTGCCGTAGTTGGCATAGACGACGTCAGCTTCGGCGTCACCCGAAGGTGAGGAACCGTTGAAGGCGGGCAGGATACGCGGATCGTCCTGATAGGGATCGTTGGAAACGTGCTCACGCGAGGGGCCGGTTAACTTCACGTTGGGAGGGGCGGTCACGGTGAAGCTGATCTCCGCCGGCCGGTTCATCCAGACTTTGTATTCCACGATCTGGGTAATCAGCCCGGCTTCCTTGAATTTCTCGGCGACGAACAGTGCGGTCTTGTGGTCCTCGGGCGATCCGGCCACGTGCGGTGCGATGGTAAGCACGCGCAGGTCCTCTTCGGCGCGCGAAGGATCGGGCACGGCAATGAATTTCTGGTCCCAGTCGTGCTGCATGGAGAAGTCGCGGAAGCCGAATACCTGGCTGGGCTGCGACGGGTTCTCAGGTCCCTGCTGGGCAAACAGGGTGAGCATAATGATGGGAAGAAGTACGAAAATCCAAATAGCGCGTTTCAAGTTTTCTCTCCAGGTTCGGATCGCGTGCAACGAAAAAGAAAAAGCTTACACTATAAAATGGCAATTCGAACCAGCCACGAAGGTCCCCGAGAATTGGGCGCGAATGCGGACATGAAGAATGGCGGCCTTGCCGCCGTGCCCCCTGACGCGGAGAGCGCCGTAGACGCCGGCGGTCTGGCCGGCCAAACCGCAGTCCTTGAGGTGCCCCGCATCGCGCGGGCCCTGCGCCACCGCGACTTCCGCATGTTCTGGGCCGGAAACTTTCTGTCCAACATCGGAACCTGGATGCAGAACGTGGCCCAGGGCTGGCTGGTTCTCCAACTCACCAACTCGGCGTTCTGGCTGGGGCTGGTAGGATTTGCGGCCAGCATCCCGATTCTGTTCTTTGCGCTCATCGGCGGCGTGATCGCGGACCATGTTAACAACCGGAAACTGCTCATCGCGACGCAATCGGCGATGATGGCTTCGGCTTTCATCATGGCCGCGCTGGCGTACGCGCACGTCATTAATAAAGAGGAGATTGTGTTGTTGGCGCTGGCGACCGGAATCGCCATGTCGCTGAACACGCCCAGCTATCAGGCGTTGGTGCCCCAGCTGGTGCCGCGGGAAGACCTGACCAATGCCATTGCGCTGAACTCTGCGCAGTTCAATATGTCGCGCGTCCTGGGGCCGACTCTGGGCGGTTTCGCTATGGCGCTGCTGGGAGTTGCGGGGAACTTCTTCTTGAACGGCTTGAGTTTTCTGGCAGTGATCGTGGCGCTGACGCAGATCCGCTATCCCGACCGCAGCGCACCCCCGGAAGGCCATCTCTGGGATAAGCTGAAGCAGGGCTTCAACTACGTCTTTACCCACGGGCACATGGCGCCGCTGATCGTGATGACGGCTATCGCCAGCCTGCTTGCGGTGCCGTACCTCGTCTTTGTTCCGTACTTTGCGCGGGACATCCTGCATAGCGGCGAAGAAGGACTCGGCTTACTGATGGCCTGCTCCGGCGCCGGTGCGTTCTGCGGCGCCGTAACCATCGCCTATTTGACGCGCATCCGCCACCGTGGCGTCTTCGTGGCGCGCTCCGCTGTAGGCTTCTTCGTGTCGATCATCCTCTTTACCTTCTCGCGTAACTTCTGGCTTTCCGGGATCATGCTGGGTGCCGCAGGATACTTCATGGTCGTTATGGTGGCCACTGTGAACTCCCTGCTGCAGCATCTGGCGGAAGAATCCATGCGTGGCCGGGTGATGAGCATTTACTCCACCGCGTTCTTAGGCCTGCCGCCCATCGGTAGCCTGGTCGCCGGCTTGCTTACACGCGTGATGACCCCGGCGCATGCCATCGCCGGATTGTCGGCAGTGGCGATGGTGGGTGGTATCGCGGTCTTTGCTACAAGCAAAGATCTCAGAGATATGGATTAGCACCTCCCGCCTTCGCCATGCTGTGCTGCGGTGCGTTTTAGTAAAGATCGAAGTCGACTTCGATGTCCAAGCGGACGGGGCCAAGAGTCAATGTCACTACTCCCTGATACTTTGCTATCCGGGCTTCGTCCGAGAACTCAGGTCCGGGACTGAAAAATCAGCGCGTCACCAGAACTGCGCGGCCTCAGGTTTTCCTCCGCCTTGCCGTACAGCTTTCCCTCACTTATGATTCCCCGCATGATGAGATCGGGGATCTTCCTAATTCTTGCTGCGCTTACGGCGTCTGCTCAAAGCGCTCCGATCGTTTCTTCTGAGACCGCTTCGCTTAAGGACCAGGTAGAAGTGGTCCTTCCTGACGCTAAAGCGCTCTATGTGGACCTGCATAAGCACCCGGAGCTTTCGGGGCATGAGACGCGCACCGCCGCCCTGCTGGCTGGAAAGCTGCGCGACCTGGGGTACGACACCACGGAGAACGTCGGCGGGACCGGCATTGTCGCCATCATGAAGAACGGCGCCGGGCCGGTAGTGATGTTACGGACGGAACTCGACGCCCTGCCCGTGGAAGAGCAGACCGGGCTCCCTTACGCCAGCAAAGTTCGCGCCAAGGACGACAGCGGCCGCGATGTTGGCGTGATGCACGCTTGCGGGCATGACATCCACATGGCCACGCTCTACGGGACCGCCGCCATCATGGCCACGAGCAGAGATTCGTGGCACGGCACGCTGATGCTGATCGGCCAGCCGGCCGAAGAGACCATCTCGGGCGCGGAGAGAATGGTCAACGACGGCTTATTCACCAAGTTCCCCAAGCCCGACGTCGGCATTGCTTTGCATGACAGCAATACGTTGGCGGGCGGGCAGGTTGGGTTATCGCCGGGCTACTACAATGCCGCCGCCGACTCACTGCGCATTACCGTGTACGGAAAAGGCGGCCACGGCGCGCGCCCGGAAACGACGATCGATCCGGTGCTGATCGCTGCCAGCATTGCCGTGCGGCTGCAATCGATTGTGGCGAGAGAGATTCACCCCGGCGATGCCGCGGTCATCACTGTCGGCTATATTCAGGCGGGAACAAAGAACAACATTATCCCCGATACTGCGTTGATGGGCCTGACGGTTCGCTCGCGCCAGCCTGAGGTCAGGCGCCATCTGCTGGCCGCGATCGAACGCGTCGCCAAAGGAGAGGCAGAGGCCGGAGGCGCCGATAAGATGCCGCTCATCGAAAAGTATGAGTCGACGTCCGCGGTATACAACGATCCCGTTCTCTCCCGCCATCTCGCCGCGGTGCTTGAATCGATGGTGGGCAAGAATAACGTCCTAGTCGAAGAACCGATCATGACGTCGGAGGATTACTCGGTGTTTGTAGAACACGGAGTTCCTTCGTTCTACTACACGCTTGGCGTTGCCGATCCGCAGAAGCTTGCCGACGCCCGCGCCAGCCACAAGGAGTTGCCGTCGAACCACTCGCCATTATTTGCTCCCGTTCCCGATCCGGCACTCCTGACCGGGATCGTCACCGAAGTCGTGATCCTGCGCGATCTCCTGAAAGGGAGCGCCGCGGAGGTGCGCAAGATTACGGAGCAGAAAGGCGGAAATTAGCGGCTGGGGCACCCAAAAGTGCTTGGCGACTCGAATGAATTAAGTGCGCGCCTGAAGATAAAGCATAATTTTAGCGGCAAGGCGCTTTCTCTATGTTTCAGTGTCAGCATGACGGGGCAAAGATTCGCAACGGACCCGGCGTGGAGCGGATGCGACAAGACCTGCGCTATGCGATGCGTCAATTGCGACTTGCCAAGGGCTTTGCCACGGTTGTAATTTTCACGCTGGCGCTCGGCTTCGGTGCCAACACCGCCATGTTCAGTTTGGTGAACGCCTGGCTCCTGCGACCGCTTCCCCTCAAAGATCCGCAGTCTCTGGTCGCGGTGTGGAGATCCAAGCTACGGTCGCCCAAGGACCCCGCCTATTTCCCCTTCTACCGTGATTATCTCGCCTGGGCACAGGGGAGGACCTTTGAATCGCTGGCGGGGACGTTTGAGCAATCCTACGTGCTTACCGGAGCAGGCGATCCGCGACGGGTGCAGGGCGCAGTGGCTACCTGGAATCTGTTCTCCACGGTGGGCGCAACCGCTCAAATCGGACGCCTCTTTCAGCCCGGGGACGAGAAAGGTGAACCCGAGTGCGTGATCAGCCACGTCTTGTGGGCAGGGCAGTTCCATTCTTCTCCTGATGTCCTGATGCAAACGCTTACGCTGAATGACAAGCCCTATCGCGTGATTGGTGTGCTGCCGCCAACGTTTTCCTTGCGTGTGCTCGATCGTTCCTTTGAAACCGACGTGTGGACACTTATTTCCACTGGCGATCCCAACTACAGCAGCGAGTCGACGGCAGCGGTTGCGGTGATCGGCAGGCTCAACCCGGGAGTCACACTCGCGCAAGCCCAGACTGACCTTTTGGGAATTCAACGCTTACTGAACGCCCAGTTTTCCGACGAGCCTCCTGAGTCCGGAGTACTGGTCGTTAAACTTCAAGAAGACAACACGCGCACCATCCGCAGTTCACTAATGTTGTTGTTTGGCGCCGTTGCAGTTCTGCTGTTGATCGCCTGCGTCAATGCCGGAAGCCTGATCCTGGGCCGCCATGCCCAGCGCACGCGCGAGTTTGCTGTGCGCGCGGCGATGGGGTGCAGCAGCACACGATTGCTGCAACAGCTGACCATCGAAATGCTGGTGCTATTCGGCGCCGGGGGTATCGCCGGTTTGCTGATCGCATCGATATTGCTGCGAGCGTTCGGCGCTTGGAGTCCTCTGGGTGTTCTGCCGGCGGGCGGAGTCTCCCTGGACCCACTGGTGCTCGCGGCTACCGCTGGAGTGGTTGGCTCTGCCGCTCTTCTGTTCGGTTCGCTGCCGGCGTTGCGATCCCTGCGAAGCCTTGATGGTGATGCGCTGCGGTCCGGACTCAAAACAACTTCGGCCCCCGCGCAAGTGCGCGCGCGAGTCATGTTTGTTGCTGCCGAGATATCGCTCTCCGTTATTCTGCTGGTCACCGCCGGGCTTCTCATCTCAACCTTCATCCGCATCGGTTCGGAGCCACTCGGCTTCGAAACCCAGCAGGTCTTCGTGACCGACATTGCTTTACCTTACTCCAGGTATCACGATGTCGACGCCCAGTCCCGCATTGGTGAAGAGCTTTCGCGCCGTCTGCAACAGCTCCCGACGGTCCGGGCTGCGGGCGTGGCCCTGTCGTGGCCGTTCAATGTCGACGGGCTTTCGGCGGTCGAGATCCAGGGACAAGCGGAAGCCAAGATAGAAATGCTTCCTGAAGCGGCAGCCTTTCAGATAGGCCAGGGATACTTGGAGGCGTTGGGTGTGGTGCTCCTTCATGGCAGGAGTTTTTCTGACCAGGACCTCGGCCATTCTCTTCCCGTGGCCGTGATCAACGACGAGATGGCTCGCCGGTACTTCGCCGGTCAAGACCCCATCGGACAGCACATCCGGCTTCGCTTCCACGAGGAGAAGCCAGGGGATGAGCCCTGGCTCACGATTGTGGGTGTGGCCGGTAGCACGCGTTCGGTGCGTTACAACCAGATTCAATGGGATCGGTATCCCGCGGTTTATACGTCCCTCTTTCAACGTAGAGACAGGCCGGGTTCTGTCCACAACAGCAACGCGCTTACGTTGTACATCTACCTTGAGGCACCCTACCCCGTCGAAGCCTCGACCATTGCCGCCGCTGTGCACGGCCTCGATCCCAACTTGTCGATTAGCCCTTTGCGCAGAACCGGGGAGATCATCAGCTCCTTACGTTCACAGCCGCGAGTCCGGGCGATTCTATTAGGCAGCTTCGCGCTTCTGACATTGGCGCTGGCCGCCGTTGGCGTTTATGGTGTAATGACACAACTGGCAGAGCAGCGCCGACGCGACTTCGGCATTCGCATTGCTCTGGGTGCGAGCGCATCCAACATCCGCGCGCTGGTCGTGCGGCGTGCATTAGGCCTCACTGGTCTGGGTTTGGGGTTGGGACTGTTTGGCGCAGCCATCGCAACGAGACTACTCAGCGAGTTTTTGTATGGGATCTCGGCGCTCAATCCATCCATTTTTGCGGTAGTGATCGTGGTACTCGGGGCCGTGGCGATCATTGCTAGCTACCTTCCCGCACGTCGTGCAGCCAAAGTAGATCCGCTCGAGACATTGCGCAGCGAGTAGGCGTGGGCTGATCCCTGATCCGATCCTTCGTCGTCATCTTGCGCCATGAATGCGAATACTTCCTGGGATACGTTGTTGCACATCCACACCGGCGCAAACGAAAGGCGGTGCAGCGGCGTGGGGCCGTGCTCTATGAGCGCGGCCAGATGTTTGGGCGAGCGGTAGCCCTTGTTGGAAGCCAGGTCATACTCGGGATAGACGGGATCCCAGCGTCGAATCATCTCGTCGCGATCTACCTTCGCGATGATCGAAGCGGCAGCGATCGAGATGGAGAGCGCGTCGCCGTGGATGATATTAGTCTGGGGGCAATCCCAGTCGAGCCGCACGGCATCGATCAGCAGGTGGTCCGGGACGGGCGCAAGCTGAGCAACGGCCTCACGCATCGCAAGCAGCGAAGCCCAGTAGATGTTGAGTTGATCGATGCGGGCGACGTCGACAGCGGCGACAGCATAAGCGATGGCGTGGGCCTTGATCCGCTCCGCCAACTTCTCGCGCGTTGCCTGGTCAAGAAGTTTGGAATCGCGCAAACCTTTGATTCGGTATCCGGGTTCGAGTATCACCGCCCCAGCGACCACGGGACCAAACAGCGAACCGCGCCCTACTTCATCTACGCCAGCGATCAACGTGGCGCCCGCAGCCTGAGCCAGCTTCTCAAATTTTTGCGTGCACTTGAGGCGTTTGAGCAGCCGCATCTTCATGGTGCCCGCGGAGTAGGGCATACCGGTCGAGGGATTGATGGGAATCGGACGCTTCTGGCGCTTTTTGCGGACGGGTCTCGAGGAAGAGAGTGTCACAGGAGGACGCCTCCGTCGCTGGTGTCCTTCGAGCATCCGTCAAGTTGCTCGAGCTTGACCTCCGAGTCAGTGAGAAATATCGGTTCCCAGCCCTTGCAAGGTGAGATAAGGAGTGGGAGGTCGCCCAGGCTGAATCCATCCTTGCCGTGGATTGTGCCCAGGGTGCGAGTGGTTAGATCGATGGAACAGGAGCGCGCAAAGAATCGCTGCTCATGCTTATAAACGCGGACATGCGACTTGTGCGGGACCAGCTTCAGGACTTTGGCGATGCCAAATCCTTCCCCGGGGGCAATTGAGTAGTACCCGCCTTCAAACAATTCGGACTGTGCGCTGCCACAAAGGGGAGCCATCGAGAAAAGGGTGAAACTCCTTCATTATGCCCCTTTCAAGAGACCTGCGTTGTAGAAAAAGAGCGGATCGAACGGGCACGCCACGATCGTCCGCCCTATTGATCCAGTCTTACGCCTGTTACTGGCTCTCCGCCGCTGGGGAGGTTTCAGTCGGTGCCTTGGCGCGATCCGTCTCACGCAGACGAGCGGCTTTACCCTTCAGCTCACGCAGGTAGAAGAGCTTGGCACGGCGCACGCGGTTGGAGCGCACGATCTCCACCTTGTCGATCACCTTGGAGTTGAATGGGAAAATACGCTCCACGCCCTGGCCGAAGCTGACCTTGCGAACGGTAAAGCTGCCGGTGGGGCCGTTGCGACGGGAGATCACGGTGCCCTCAAAGGCCTGGACGCGTTCTTTGTCGCCTTCTTTGATCTTGACCTGGACGCGGACCATGTCTCCAGGCTTCACAGCCGGGATGTCCTTGCGCTGCAGCTTGGCAGCCAGCTTTTCCATAACGGGGTGTTGGGACATAATGTCTGACCTCTTGAGTTCTCTCGGTATCGATATGCAATTAGCAATTGACAATGAGCCAACCAGCTCTGTGCTCTTGGCAATGCCGCTTGGCTAATTGCTATTTGCCAATTGCTCTTTTATCTCCGCGATCAACTTTCTGTCTTCCTCGCTCAACGCCGCGGGATCCATCAGATCCGGCCGGTTGCGCAATGTTTTTTCGAGCGCTTTCTTCCGCCGCCATTTCCGGATCTGCTCATGATTGCCGCCAATGAGCACTTCCGGCGCTGCCATGCCACGAAACTCCGCCGGCCGCGTGTAATGCGGGTAATCCAGTAACCCGCCGGAAACACAGGTGCTGTCCGGACCCCAGCCCGCAGCTTTCTGCGTTGCCGTAAAACTCTCCTGCTGCGCCGAAGCCTCATTGCCCAAGGCACCGGGCAAGAGCCGGGTAACTGCATCCACGATCACTGCCGCGCCTAGTTCGCCACCGCTGAGAACGTAATCGCCGATCGAGATCTCGCGATCGGCCAAGCCTTCGTTCACGCGCTCGTCCACGCCTTCATAGCGGCCGCAGATCAATATGATGCGCTCAAGCTCCGCCAAGCCCTGGGCCACAGCTTGCGTGAACATCTCGCCCTGCGGCGACAGCAAGATCACGCTTTCCCTGGCGGCCTTGCCCAGTCGTTCCGGCCGCGAGGCCACGCCCAGCGATTCCACGCACTCAAACAGCGGCTCTGGTTTCAGCACCATGCCTTCACCGCCGCCGAACGGCCGGTCATCGACCGTGCGATGCTTGTCGGCGGTAAAGCTTCTGAGGTCGTGCACCCGGATTTCAATGAGCCCAGCTGCTTCTTTCCTGGCCCGGCTTACGATGCCGTAATCCAGCGGCCCGCGAAAAAAGTCTGGAAAAATCGTTACGATTTCGAACTTCATGGGCAAGAGCAATTAGCAATTCGCAATTGGCAATTAGCGAAACTCTACGCAATCTATCGTTCTTCTTTCGCTTCCTAGCACTTATCTCGAAGCGTCGAGCCAACGCCTTCTATGCTCCAGGGATTGCCATTTGCTAATTGCTACTCCTCCTCGTGCTGCTGTGCCTTATCCTCCTGACTGAGCGGCGCATCCAGCTCCAGCATCCCCGCCGGAAGCTTCATCTCCAGGCGCTTTTCCTCGGGCGCCAATCGCACAATGTATTCCGTGGCGAAGGGGACCAGACATTGCTTGCCGTCGCTCCTTCGGATCACCAGCAGCGGAGCCTCACCAGCGCCGAAGGTTACATCTTCGATACGTCCGATCTCGCGCCCGCCGTCGCTTACCACGCAAGCCACCAGGTCGCTCAGATAGATCGCACCATCGTCGAGCGCCGCGCGTTCCGCGAGCGGAATCTGGATCTCGCACCCCACCAGCGTTTCCGCGTGACTGATCGAATCGACCCCGACGAACTTCAGCACCACGCCGCCCTTGTGCAGCCAGTGATCTTCGAGTTCCATGGCCGCCCGGCGGCCGCGACCGTCGAGCGCGTACAGCCGTTTGCGTGCGGCAAAACGCTCAGGAAAATCCGTGAACAGCGACGCGGCAACCTCGCCTTTGCGTCCCTGCGCCTTGGTCACTTTGGCGATCGTGATGAATTCGTCCCGCTCCGCCTTCGGTTCCGTGCGCGAGGGATGCTCTGGATTCATGGCGCTCACGGATTCGTCGTCGCCTATTTGCCCATTGTCCAGCGGGCCGCTTAATCTTCTTCGACAATCTCCAGCGTGTAGCGTTTTTTCAGCTTCATGCTGGCGGCTCCCAGGATGGTGCGAATGGATTTCGCGGTCCGTCCCTGCTTGCCGATTACCTTGCCCAAATCTGGCTGGGCGACGCGCAACTCCAGGACCGTGGCATCGCCGTCCTCCACCGGGGTGACCTGAACTGCGGCGGGAGCGTCCACCAGGGCCTGGGCTATCTGTTCCACCAGGGTGCGCATGTCGCCTGCCGTCTCCGTCATAAAAGGCTGTCCTTATGTATGTCTCAGCTTGGGGACCTTTCCTGGATTTGTCCGGGAGACCTGGTTTCGAATCTGAGCGCCGATCTTACGCCAGAGTACCTGCGGCATCGGTGGCGCCTGCCGGGGCCGGCGCCTTGGAGATCAGACGGCTGACGGTATCGGAAAGCTGTGCACCTTTGGAAACCCAATAGTCGATGCGATCACGCTTCAAGTCGATGGTCGTCGGGTTAGTGCGGGGATTGTACACGCCCACGACCTCCACAGATCGTCCGTTGCGCGCCCGCTCCTTGTCGATCACCACCACGCGGTAATAAGGCTGTTTGCGCGCACCAATGCGCGCCAGTCGTATCATCAACACTGTTGCACTGAATCCTTTCTGTATGGACCCCGGAACCCCGGGCAAGTGGTTATTATCGCGTAAGTTAGGGGCTATTGGCAAGTTGGGGCCAGAGCGGCGAGCTCTTCTCTGATCGTATCTTCGGACCCTTTGGACTCACCGACGCTGCGGTGTCCCCCCCAATCAACCGCGAACAGGTTCATTTCGATGGCGAGTCTCATTGATCGCGGATATTCTCCCGAGAAAACGAAGAGGACCGGTAGATACCGGCCCTCTCAGCTTGATGGAGGCCCAAGCCTCTCGTTAGTCGTTGTCGTGATCGGAAATAAACGGCAGCACCGTGATTTGCTCTTTGCGTGCGGCGTCGAGCTGGTCAGGATCAAGACCCAGCAGCCTCAGGATGGTCGGCGCTACTTGCTGATTCGACACCGGCGTCTTGATCTGCTGCGCTTTCCATTCCCCCCAAGAGAGCAACAGCGCGACGTGGACATCGTCTTCGTTCAAACCGCCGTGCTCGGCGATCTTCGACCCGCCGGTGAAGATCACTCCGGTGTTGGTCTTGAGAACGATGTCCGGGGTGCGCTCGTCCGTGAGCGGGCTGTTGAATTTGTTCTCGAGCGAGGGTCCGGCAAAGATTTCCTGGATACCGAGTGTTGCCTGGCTGGACAGCTGGCTCAGGTTGGCAACCACGTCGGCCGTATGCGAGGAATCAGTCAGCCAGATGAGCGAGCCGTCGTCGGAGATGTCAAAAGCCTCGTCGGCGCCGATCAGCGTGGCCGGCTGGCCGCCGGCAATGCCAATGCGTTTCGTCCGGTCGATGGGCGACTGCCCATGTTTGGCACCAATAATTATTAACGTGGATTCAAATAGGCGCTGCTTCTTGAGTTCGTTGACCATCCGGGCGAGAGATTGGTCTACGAAGTCGAGCTCGCCGGCCAATCCCGCGCTCGGCGTACCGAGGACGTCCGTGTAACCGCCGGCCGCCAGTTTCTCGCCGACGCTCACTGCCTGGAAATTGGTGCCGAAGAGCGTCGGTACCGGAGCTCGGTGTGAACGGTCATGGGTGAAACCGTCAATCTGATTCAAAACTGCCTGGACGTGGAGTGAGTCATAGCACTTGATGTTGTTGAAGTCGGTGGTCCAGCCGTCGTCGGGCGTGTTGTCCGTGGCAGGAACCGGCGAGCAGCCAGGGAACTGGGGCAGCGCTACGGGAATGGAATTAATCTCCGGGCCGAAGAAATCATCTACGCCCTTGCCGCTGGGACCGTTGGTCCACTCGTAGGCGGGATGCTTGTCAGTCCAGGCTGTCCAGCCGCCATGAGATTTTATGACTTCAAAGATGGTGTTCACGCGCAGGTACTGGTGAGGAAACACGGGCTGGCAGTTGTTGTTGGGATCGCGCGGCAGGAAGTTTGGGTTGATGCCACCGCCGCCGTTGAGCTGCGTGAGGTCGAAGTCGACGCCTTCGTCCAGCTCTACCACCGCGCCACCGGTGCTCGGGCACGGACCGGAAGCCATACCCATCACCGTGTTCGCCACTGCGGGAAAAGACAGCTTGCGATTGAAAGTCACGTCATACCAGAAGCCGGTCGTGATTGGCGATCCTCCCGTGACCAACGAGGCCAGCCCGGGGAAAGAATCGGAAGGCTGCGAGGTGGAAGCGTTGGTGTAAGTTTTGCCGTGGGCGCTGAGCTGGGCCAGAGTGGATTGAGGATGCGAGGCCACATAGTTGGTGAGATCGAGTGCGTGCAGGCCGTCTACGCTGATCAGGAGCACGTGTTTGATGGGGCCGTCGCGGTCGTCGTCGCGGCCGTTGGCGGCATTGCCAGCCAGCGGTAGGCCGATCAATAGAAAAGCGGGTAACAGGGAAGATAGGCGTCGCAAGAAGTGCATGACTCCTCCTTTGTTGAGTTGTTGAGTCGAATTTCTCGTCTGATGAATCTAAGAGAGTCCGGGTAGATTGCAGGTGAATGTCGGGTTAAGGAACGGTTAAAACTCTATTACATGGACAACAAGAGCTATGCTCCAAACCTTCAGGCTTCGGGGATGGAGGGCGGTTCGCAGATCATTTGCGCTAACCGACTCCTTGCGGCGAAAATATCTATCCATGCGCTCCAAGCAAATCAGTTTGGTTTCAGCGATTTCCGTTTTTGGTGCTCTGCTCCTCTTGGCTCCTTTATTGCAGTCTGATACCCGGCCTCTGCCCCAGGACCAGGGCGCGATTCACCTCTACCAGCTTCTGATCAAGCTCAAGACCACAGCACGCTTCATGCAGGTGGTCGCCCATCCCGACGATGAAGACGGCGGCCTGCTCACGCTCCAAGCCCGGGGCAAGGGCGCCAGCGCGCTGCTTTTCACGCTCAATCGCGGCGAAGGCGGACAAAACAAGTTCGGCGCGGAAAGCTCGGACGAGCTGGGCATCCTGCGCACCCTGGAGCTGCTCGAAGCCGACAAGTATTACGGGGTTGATCAACGGTTCAGCCGCGTGGTCGATTTCGGTTTCTCGAAGACCGCTGAGGAGACCTTCAATAAGTGGCACGGACATGACATTGCCCTGGGCGACCTGGTGCTGGCCATTCGCACCTTCCGGCCCGATGTGCTCACCAGCCGCTTCAGCGGCACCACTCGCGATGGCCACGGCAACCATCAGGCCTCAGGTATTTTGACGGCGGAGGCTTTTCGCGCTGCCGCCGATCCCAACCGCTTTCCCGAACAGGTCAAGGCGGGCCTCTTGCCTTGGCAGGCGAAGAAGCTGTACCTCGGAAATCCTCCTGGCATGTTCGGCGGCGGCAACGTTGCCGACGACGCCTACACCGTGAAGATCGACGTTGGCCAGTACAGCCCGATTCTAGGAATGTCGTACACCCAGTTCGCGCTCGAAGGCCTGGCTCACCAAACGTCGCAGGGGACGGGCGGCATCCGCGTGCCTCCCGGCCACCGCTACACCTATTACAAGCTGATGGACTCGAGCTCTACTAAGCCCGGGGGCCACGAACAAGATTTCTTTGACGGCATTGATACGTCGCTGCCCGGCCTGGCTGCGCGCCTGGGGCCGGAAGAATCTAAGGTCCCGTGGCTGAAGCCCGGGCTCGAATCCTTGCAGAGCCAGGTGGACGAAGCGTTGAAACTGTTCTCCCTGCAGAATCCAGGAGCGTCTGCCCCCCCGCTCCTGTCGGGATTGTCGGGGACGATGAAACTGATCCAGCAGGTTGAGGAGTCGCCGCTGAGCGCGGCGGCCAAGGCCGATTTGCTGGTCTCTCTCAGAACGAAACAACAACAGTTCGAGCATGCGGTAAATGAAGCCTTAGGCATTTACTTTGAGGTTACCGTCGATCCGCCGGGACCTCCGTCCACGCCGTCGTATTTTCCGCGCATGGAGCAAACTTTGAGCATGGCGATCCCGGGGCAGACGTTTTCGGTTACGGCCCGGCTCTACAATCGGGGCCAAACGGCAGTTCAAAGAATGGGAATTCAACTTCTGGTGCCAGAGGGTTGGAAGGTTGAATCCGCCGGCGCTCCGGTGGACCCTTCAAAATCCAGTATTGGTCCTGGCGACAGCGCTTCAGCGCAGTTCAAAGTCACGGTCCCGGAAGATGCCAAGTACACGGAACCTTATTTCATCCGTCACGACCAGGAAGCCGATACCTTCTACACCATCTCCGATCCCAAGTTGGCGACGATTCCCTGGCCTCCGTATCCTGTGCACGCGGTTGCGTCCATCATGACGGACTCGGGACCTACCGTCTCGAGGGCTGTCGCCAAGGTCAAGTTTGTCGATCCTGCACTCGGCCAGTCGGAGCGGCCGTTGGCGGTGGGTCCACCGATCTCTGTCCTGCTGACTAATCCCGTGGTGGTGGTTCCGGTGGGTGATGCGGCCAAATCGCAGATTGATGTCAGCGTGCGCAGTAACGTCGACAAACCAGTGCACGCCACGCTACGCCTGCAGACGCCTGCGGGCTGGAAAGTGCAGCCTGAATCAGTCCCTGTTGATCTTGATCACGACGGCGATTTGAACAACTACTCCTTTGAGATCGCGCCCCAGAGTCTGAAGGAAGGCACGTACCACGTCACCGCCACCGCCGAATTCAACGGCAAGCAGTATGCGGAAGGTTTCAAGGTCATCAGCCGGCCCGATCTCGATTCCTACTACGCCTATCGTCCCGCGATGCAGAACGTCCAAGCCGTAGATGTGAAGCTACCCGCGCGGCTTAAAATCGGCTACATCATGGGCGCGGGCGACGAGATTCCCGTGGTGCTCGAAGGACTCGGCGTGAACGTGAGCCTGATCTCGCCCGAAGAGCTGGCGACGAGCGATCTCAGCCACTATGACACTATCGTGGTCGGCATTCGCGCTTACGACGTCCGCACCGACGTCCGCGAACAGAATCGACGGTTGCTCGACTACGTGAACCGCGGCGGCACGCTGATCGTCCAGTACAACCAGAGCGTCGGGATATTCAATGAAGGCCACTACACCCCGTATCCGGCCACGCTGAGCAATGCGCGTGTCTCGGTGGAAGAGCAGCCGGTGGAGATCCTGGGGCCGGAGGAGAGCGTCTTTTCTTATCCCAACAAGATCGCAGCCAAAGATTTTGACGGATGGATACAAGAACGCGGTCTGTACTTCATGGGCCAGTGGGATCCGCAATACAAACCGTTGCTCTCTTCCAACGATCCCGGCGAGCCACCGCAGAAAGGCGGGCTGCTGATCGCGCGCTACGGTAAAGGCCTCTACATTTACTCCGGCTACGCTTTCTTTCGTCAGCTTCCCGCGGGAGTTCCCGGCGCCATCCGCCTGTTCGTGAACCTGCTGAGCGCGGGACATCAGTCGTCGGATGTGCGCAGAGCGGGTTCGGATTAAACCTGCCGCATATCGCAGATCGAAAAAGCCTGCTCTTGAGAGAGTGTGCTCACAACCCTGATCTGTCCCCAGTCCAATGAGATGTCATGTCTGCCATCCCCGACCCGGGCCCACCCCGAGATCTTTCGGACTCCGTTCCCCTCCAGGCGCCCGTCCGGCGGGAGCGCTCCGATGAGCACTCAGCACTGGCTCCGCTTGGCGAGCCGCTCTTCCGAAGCTTGTGGATCGCCGCTGTTGTCTCCTACACCGGAAGCTGGATGCAGAACATCGCCACCGGCTGGCTGATGTGCTCCATGACGCGCTCGCCTTTGCTGGTTGCGCTGGTGCAAGTGGCGTTGAGCCTTCCGGTTTTCCTCGTCGCCCTGCCTGCGGGTGCGTTGGCGGACATGGTCGACCGTCGCAAGTTTCTTTTGATTACGCAAAGCTCCATGGTAGCGGCTGCAGCGGTGCTGGGAATCCTGACCGTCACCGGCGCGGTTACGCCGCTGCTTCTGTTGACGTTCACGTTCCTGCTGGGCGCAGGCGCGGTGATGAACGAACCGGCATGGCAATCGCTTATGCCCGACCTGGTCTCCACCGACAAGCTGTCTTCCGCCGTGGCGCTGAACTCCGCCGGCTTCAACATGGCGCGGGCCGCGGGACCGGCGCTGGGTGGACTGGTGATCGCGACGGTTGGATCGGGAACGGCGTTTCTCCTGAATGCAGTCTCGTTCTTCGGCGTGATTCTCTTCCTGTATCACTGGAAGCCGAAGCCGCGAGAGCCGCGAGCCCCAGCCGTCACGTTTTCCGGCGCGCTGACCATCGGCATGCGCTACGCGCGCCGGGAAACGAGGATCCGTGCGGCCTTGGTCCGCATCGCGGCCTTCTCGCTGTTTGCCAGCGCGTTCTGGGCTCTGCTACCGCTGGTTGCTAGTAAGTTCGGAGCTCGGGGCTATGGCGTTGTTTTGGGATTCTTCGGCCTCGGTGCGCTCGCAGGCGCGTTGACGCTGGCGCGTGCACAGAAAAGTCTTTCGCGCGACATGACGGTTGCCGCCGCCACCGTGATCTTCGCGGTGGCTACGTTGGCCTTGGGCCGCAGTGACACTCTGGCCTCTGCGTCCGCCGCCGCCGCCGCCGGCGGCCTCGCCTACATCAGCCTTCTGGCGACGCTGAACGTGGTAGCGCAAACCGCGTGTCCTGCCTGGGTGCGGGCGCGGGTGATGTCCATGTACGTGCTGGTGCTGCAAGGCGGGCTGGCTCTGGGCAGCTTGCTGTGGGGCACCCTGGCTTCCACCATCGGCGTGCGGATCACGATGACTGCCGCAGCCGCAGGGCTGATCATCGGACTGTCGCTGGGGCCGTGGTATCGTTTAGGGTCATCGTCTTGCCCAGATTCGCAATGATTCAAGAAATAAGGAGAAGAGAAGAAATGAAACCGACGAGAGTGATTTATCTATTTCTGGCGGCAAGCATGGCTCTTCCTGCACTGGGGCAATCCAAACCAGCCGCGCCCGCAGCCACGCCCGCGCCGCCTCCGCCAACGATTGCTTCCGCCGCGGACAACCAAGTCAGTATCCTCGAAAGAGAGATCGTGGGCACGGCCGAGGCCATGCCTGAGGACAAGTACAACTTTGCCCCGTCCGGCTTGAACATTCCCGGCAGCGACTTCAAGGGCGTTCGCACTTTTGCCGAGCAGGTGAAGCACGTGGCGGCGACCAATTACCTGCTGTGGGGTGCCGTGACCGGCGATAAGTCCCCGGTCGAGTCCAAGGATGACAACGGCCCGGCTTCCCTGAAGACTAAAGCTGAGATCGTCAAATATCTGAAAGATTCCTACGCCATTGGACACAAGGCAGCCAAAACGCTGACCCCGGAAAATGCGGCGTCCACGTATGCTAGTCCATTTGGCGGATCGCAGCCGATTCCACGCCTTTTCATGGTGACCTTCGGCGTGGCCCATGGCTTCGATCATTACGGCCAGATGGTGGAATACTTGCGCATGAACGGGATCATCCCGCCGGCCAGCCGCGGCGGTAACTGAGAGGTCCTTTTCCTGCAATCCCAAACCCGCTGATTTTGCGGGCGACGGATACCTATCGGCTGCGAGAACTCGAGAGCCGGCTTTTCGTTTAGAATGCCTGTGCTCATTCAAGAGGAGACTTCGCGTATGAAGCATCTGAGAACACTGTGTCTGTTGCTGGTCTTGAGCGTTGCCATCGCCGCCCTGGGCCAGGCCACCGCTCCCAGCAAGCCCGCCTCGCCGGCGCCACAGGCGCAGACCACGCCCACGCCGCCGCCGACCATCGCATCCATGGTCGACCGTCAGATCACCCAGCTCGAAAAACAAGTGGTGGCCGTCGCCGAGGCCATGCCGGACGACAAGTTTGACTTCACGCCGACACAACTGAACACCAAGGACAGCAAGGACCCGGTGCGCAGCTTTGCCCTGGAGGTCCGCCACCTTGCCACCGGCAACTACGCATTCTGGTCGCCCCTGACCGGCGATCCAATGCCCGCAGGCATCAAAGGCCCGAACGGACCCGAGGATCTCAAGACCAAGGCCGACATCATCAAGTACCTCAAAGATTCGTTCGCGCTCGGTCACAAGGCTGCAGCCACATTGACCAACGCCAACATGTTGGAGAACGTGCAGACCTTCCGCGGTCAGGAACCCCGCCTTTACCTGGCGACGTTGGCCGTGGAGCACGCGAATGATCATTACGGGCAACTGGTGATCTTCCTGCGCCTGAACGGTATAACGCCGCCGGGAAGCCGGGCGCCGCAGCCACAGTAAGCTGTCAACTCAAAGGACACAGAGGAACACGAGGCCTTTGGGAACTAGCTCGACTCAGTTCCTGGGGGTCCTTGGTGTCCCCTGTGGTTGAGAGTCGTCAAAATTTCTTCGGGCTCGGCTCTCTGTCTCCAGTCCTCATCCACTCGCCTGTAGGAAATCGTCGCATCAGGACGAATAATATACGTGGCGGGCATCGGCAACTCCCAGCTCGAGTCGCCGTTGTAGCCGGGCAGCTTGGTCATAATGCTCTCGTACATCGCTTGCAGCTCCGGCGGGAGCCGGTAGACCAGGCCGAATTTACGGGCTAGCGCGTTTCCCGGATCGCTGAGTATGGGAAAACGCAGCCGGTGCATGTCGCGCGTCATGTAGGTATGTTTCTGTGTTTGCGCCGAGATGGCGATGATGGATGCGCCAGCCAAGGCGATCTGCGCGTGAACCTGCTCGAGTGCCGCCAACTGGGCGTTGCAATAGGCACACCAGCGCCCGCGATAGAAGACCGCCACCAGCGGTCCGCGGCGCAACAAGTCAGCCGAGCGCCACATCATCCCGTCGCCGTCGGAGAGTTCGAAGCCGGGGGCTTTGTCACCGGCTTTCAGTGCGCGAGCAACCAGTCTTGAGGCCCTCAGTCGCTCGATTGCGTGATCGATGGTCGCCAGCCGCTCGGCCGGAACCAGCGCCCGCAGCTTGCCGGTCAGGTCATCGAGTTGTTGAGCGAGCGACATGTTTCAGTCGACGAACGGACCCTCGTAACCATTATTCTGGAGGTTTTAGGGAAACGAACCTCCGGATATGGTGGGCTTCTCGGAGAGCTTGCACCTGCTGTTCGGGACAGGACGCTACATCCCGGGGAATTTCATGCCCGCCAGTTTGCGCCCAAAACTGGCTTTACCCATGTCCTTGAACATCCTGCGCATCTGGGCATACTGGCGAAGAAGCTGGTTGACCTCTTGCACGCTGGTTCCCGATCCGCGGGCGATGCGCTTACGGCGGCTCCCGTTGATGACCTCGTGATGCAGGCGCTCGTGCTGAGTCATGGAGTTGATGATGGCTTCGACGCGGGTGAGCTGCTTGTCATCCACCCTGTCGGCGGCTTTCTGCATGTTGGCGAAGGGACCGACGCTGGGCAGCATCTTGATCACACTCTGCAGCGAGCCCAGTTTCTTGACCTGGCGCAGCTGGTCGCGGAAATCGTCAAGGGAGAAGCCGTCGCCAGCCAGGGCCTTGCTGGCGAATTCGGCGGCTTTCTTCTGATCGATCTGTTCGTGGGCTTTTTCGATCAGGGTCATCACGTCGCCCATGCCCAGAATGCGACCGACGATGCGGTCAGGGTGGAACGGCTCGAGCGCGTCGTATTTCTCGCCCACGCCGATGAACTTGATTGGCTGCCCGGTGACTTGACGGATGGAAAGCGCGGCACCGCCTCGGGCGTCGCCGTCCATCTTGGTCAGCACCACGCCGGTGAGCGACAGCTTCTTGTGGAACTCTTCGGCGGAGCGGACGGCGTCCTGTCCGGTCATAGCATCAGCCACGAAAAGGATTTCTTGCGGGCTGAGCAATTTCTTGAGCGACTGCATCTCAGCCATCATCGCGTCGTCGATGTGCAGGCGGCCGGCGGTATCCACGATCAGGAAATTGCAGCCGCTGTTCATGGCCTCTTTACGCGCTTCTTTGGCCAGACGTTCGACCGTCTGGGTATCGGCCAGAACGGCTTGTCCTTCGTAGAGGTGGGCCTTGATGGCCTCGGCGACAACCTTGAGCTGCTGTCGCGCCGCCGGGCGATAGACGTCGACGGAGACTAGCATGGGCCGGTGCCCGCCCTTTTTGAGCCACGCCGCCAGCTTGCCCGACGTGGTGGTCTTGCCCGAGCCCTGCAGCCCGGCCATCAGAATGATGGTAGGTGGCTGCGAAGCGAACTTCAGCTTGGCGGTGTCCTTGCCCAGGACCGCAACCAGTTCGTCGTGCACGATCTTGACCACCTGTTGCGCCGGGGAAAGCGCCGTCAGCACTTCCTGGCCGACGGCTTTCTCCTGGATATGGTCGATCAGTTCCTTGACGACCTTGAGGTTGACGTCGGCCTCCAGCAGCGCCATGCGGATCTCTTTGAGCGCGTCCTGAATGTTGTCCGGCGTGAGCGCGCCCTGTCCGCGCAGGTTCTTAAACGCTCGTTGCAGTTTTTCCTGAAGATTTTCAAACATTTTGAGAAGTTCTTTCGCGCCAGCGATGCATCGCGGCCAAAGCTTGTTCTTCCATTTTACCAGCGGGTCCGGGCAACTGTTCGACCCCCAGGTAGTTCAGAAATGCCCGGGTCAATTCGCGCTTGAGGGCCTGGTCGTCTTTGGGAAGCAGTCCCTTCCAGCCGGATAAGTCCTGCTGCCATAC
>DATDGP010000306.1:0-5279 GCA_036522035.1 Terriglobales bacterium | reverse complement strand
GTATCTGCCCGAAACCGGCGTTTGCGAAGGATCGTCCGTGTCCCACGGGCCGAACTTGCCGCTCGATTGAATTTGGCCGACCGGCCTCGGGTTGGTCAAGGTAGCCTCGAAGGCCATCGGTTGCCCGATGCCGGCTGATCGGAGCGTAAGTTTCTCAATGTCGAACACGTGCGGTGGCTTGCCAGCCGTGGCGGAAAGGATATTCAGCGTCGTGCCGTCGGCGAAGACCTCGCCCAGCACGAAAGGAGCGATCTGGCGCTTCTTCTTCGGGTGCGGGCCCGCTCCCGTTTGCGCATGGCGAGGCGGAACATTGATCACCAAGCCGTCGAGTCGCACGTGCCCGAAGCGTCTAGGGTAAAGCAAAAGGCCAAGCCAACTGGCATCGACCGAGAAGCGCTCCACAGACACGAACGGCGGCAGTTGAGACTGGTCCCTACGCCTCAAGATCAGTCCTTCGCCCGCGATGCTGATGCTAGGGAACAGCGAGGAGTTGAAACTCTTCAAGTCAACTGCGGATTGATAGCGCTTGGCTAGAGCATTCACCACCCACTCGCGGTTCAGCGGCGAGAACCAACGAAGGTCCGCCGCGACGGCTCCGGCGACCAGAATCAGCGCGCCGAAAGCAAGCGCGAGCCACTTCAAGAACTTGAGTCGAGGCCTCACTTCCTTGGGCTGCATGGCAGGCTATCTACCAATTTATCATCAACTTATCTGGTATCGTTGGCGCCCTCGGCAAGAACGGGCTTGTTCCAGCTTTGGCGTCCTGAGCTTGTTGCTTCCTAATATTCCCGTATTGGACTGATTCTAAATTCCTTATCTCAATCTTCGTCCGGGATTCATTCCTGGGACGCTGGGCTTCCAGGTTCCAATTATTTGCTCATCTAATTGATTATAATACACTTAGTTCAGTGGACGTCAGAAACCGATTCCAGCTTTGGGTGTAGCCTCGTTTCTATTGATTCTAAAGGACATTCCAGCTTTGGCCTAGCCCCCAGCTCTTGCGTATCTGTTGATTCTAAACCACATTCCAGCTTTGACATTGGGGGGGGTGGGGGGTACGCCTTTTCTTCTCTGCGCTTCGTTTTAGCCTAAATATGTGGGCTAGACATGACCCTAGCAGCAGCCGCATGATCACTCTGGGCCTCCCGGCAGGCCGCAATCGATTCTGGGGCGAGACCAGGCAAACAGGGTGTGGGCGTACGGCCTCCCTCTTGGGCAGTTCGGCTGGACAACTGCAGGTCATCTCCTCCCCACCGCACCCACCGGCTCATACGTATTGTACCCAGGCCTCCGGTGGTTGTCGAGTCTGCTTTGCCCGAACGCCGCTCTGCGTGTATTCTGTCATCTTCGTCTTTTGTTCGCTATGCCTTCAGGATTCTTACTTACTCTTGGCCTGACCCCACACCCGAAGTTGTTGGCCTCCCGGCGGCATCGGCGCGGACCTTCGGCCAGTTATACACCGGATACTTTGGTCGTCTAATAGGTGGAACCGGATGCTCTTGCAACTCTCGGAGCGACACCTCCACGCCTTTTTCCAATTGGGGGTCGTGGCCCTGACGCCATAAGGCCGGATCGAGGTCCACCTCGATGTCCGGCGAGACGCCTTTGTTCTCTACGTCGAACTCACCCGTCTCTGGATTGTAGAGTCCCCAGCGCGGCGCCGTCACCGTACCTCCATCGATCAATCGCGGATATCCGCCGATACCGATGAGCCCGCCCCAGGTCCGTGTGCCAACCAGCAGGCCAGTGTGAAGCTTCTTGAACATCCACGGCAGAGCGTCGCCACCCGATCCTGCATACTGGTTGATCAGCATTACCTTCGGGCCGAAGATCACCTGCGGGATGACGTTGTCTTTGCCTTCTCGCGTCATCGCAGCCATCAGCAAGGGGCGCTGTAGCCAGTCCACGATGTAGTCGGCGATCCAGCCACCCCCGTTGAAGCGTTCGTCGATGATGGCGCCCTGTTTCGAATTCTGCGCGAAGTAGTAACGATTGAAGTACGTGAAGCCGTTCACGGCCGTGTCCGGCACATACACGTAAGCCAACTTGCCGCCGCTCAGCTGGTCGACCCTCTTTCGATTGCCCTCCATCCAGTCACGCTGTCGCAAGGAGCGCTCGTCCGCGATCGGCACTACCGTCACCGTGCGGGCATCCTTACCGCCTGGATCGGGTCCGACCTTTAATTGCACGGCTTTGCCGGCACGCTCCAGGAAGAAGCTGTAGACCTCGTCGCTTCCGCGCACTTCACGACCGTCTACGGCCAGCAGATATTCGCCTTCACGCACGTTGACGCCCGGTTCCGTCAGCGGCGCGCGCAGGCCCGGATTCCAGTTCTCGCCGAAGTAGACCTTCGCGAAGCGGTAGCGATCGTGATCGATCGCGTAGTCCGCTCCCAGCAGTCCCACGCTGACCCCCTTCACCTCCGGCCGGTCGCCGCCCGCCACATAGATGTGCTGAGCCGTGATCTCGCCCAACATGTCGGCAAAGATGTAGTTCAGATCTGCGCGGTCCATGACGTTGTCCACGTACGGTTGATACGCCGCCATGAGCGCTTTCAAGTCCGCTCCGTGCAGATTCGGGTCGTAGAACCAGTCGCGCTCCGTCCGCCCCAATTCGCGGAACATCTGTTGCCATTCGGTCCGTGGGTCGGTGTACACCGTCATCGACTCCAGGTGAAGCTTTCCATCCGGCTTGCCGGGCTCGCTCGGTTTGCCGAGAGCATCAACCGGTCTGATCGTCCAGGTGCCGTGAGGCGGTTCCCCGCCAGGAGCCGGCGCCAACGGATTCCACGGGGGCAACTCCTCATAGAGTGCCTTCTCGCCATTCGCGGAAAGAACGAAGCGGCCGATGTTGTCCAGCAGTTTATCGGTCTTCCGGGTGCACACGTCGAACTTGTGCACCACGTGCCCGCTCGGCCCGCCATCGTCCACGACGGGGCCTTCGAGCAAGTAGACCAGGTGCGCTTTTCCAGCCAGCAGGAGATCGTAGTTTCGGGAAGGAATCGGGAGGGCGAGAATGCGCTGGCTGATGTTCTCGAAGTCGATCTTCACCTCAGGGATTTGCTTGGTTTCCTTGGCTTGCTCTTCGTCCTTTGCCGCGGCGGCCTTGTCGCCGCCTTGATCCGGCTTTCCGTGCCCAGCCTCGCCAGGAGCTCTTTCGCCCTCGGGTTTGCATTCGTCCGTGTTGCCGGGAGTCTTGGAGGCGCCGTCGGCTGCGACCTCCTCGTCGTCGCTTTGCGGAGCTAGTGGCGACTTGAGGTCCTTCTGGAGAACCACCACATAGGCGCTGCGCGTGACTGGGATCTTATACGCACCCATGCTGCTGGCGATGGTAGGACCATCGTCGGTGCTGGCTATGAAGTAGAGGTACTTCCCGTTCTTGTCGAAGGCGACCGAGGCCGCATCGCTCAAGCCGTCCGTGACTTGATGGGCGGTCTTGTCGGCCAGACCATAAACAAACACGGCGCGCAGCGAGCTATCGAGTTGGCGCGTGTACGCGATCCAACGACTGTCTGGTGACCACACTGGATCGAAGCCCGTGCCTGGTCCTCCGTCATAAGGATTCGTGTCGACATGAGCCGGTTTCCCTCCCTCGGTGTCGAGAAACCAGAGGTTTAGCCGCTTGTCGCTGTAGGCGATCTTCTTGCTGTCGGGCGACCAGGTGGGTGAATAGAAGAACGATGGCGGGTTGCCGAGGTTGAACTTCTTGACTTCGCCCATGCCGTCCTGCTGGCGCAGGTGCAGCGCGTATTCCCCAGACTCGTCCGAGAAGTAGGCAATCCATTTTCCGTCTGGGGACCACGCTGGATCACGTTCCGCAATTCCAGGGGTGTTGGTGAGATTGCGGATGTCGCCGTGCTCCACGGGCACCGTCAGGATTTCGCCGTGCGCTTCGAACAGGGCGCGGGCACCCGTGGGTGAGAGTTCGGCGTTCTCGATCTTGGTGCCAACATTCACATAGTGCGGTCTCACCGCCGGAAAATCTCCGGTTGCGCGAACATTGACAACTCTCTGTTTCCCGCTGGCCGGTTCAAACAGATGAATCGAGCCGAACTGCTCGTAGACAATGGCGTCCGGGCCAGCCGAAGCTGACTTGATATCCACGCCGTTGCTCGGCATGGCGGCGCTGACTTGTTTGGAGGTTGTGTCATAGACGTACAGGTTCACCGGTCCATCTCGATCAGAAAGGAAGTAAACCTTGTCGCCGACCCACATCGGTGTGGAATCATTGGAATCCTTGCGCGGCACCTTCTCCACGCTGGAATCGGAAAGGTTGGCGATCCAAATCGGAGAGGCGGTCCCGCCTCGGTAATGTTTCAATCCGCGCTGAAACTGCCACGATTCCCGAAAATTGGTGAATGGCACATAGGCAAGGTGCGAGCCGTCCGGCGAGTAGGAACCCTCAACAGCCATCGGCAGCGGCAGTAGTTCCGGCAAGCCGCCGTTCACCCCCACGGTATACAACTGTGTGAACCCGGAATAGCTCTGCCGAGCGGAGCGGAAGACGATGCGCTTACCGTCGCGCGTCCAGCCGACGACCTGGTCGGCGCCAGGATGTGAAGTTAGCCGCTTCGGAATACCACCGCCCGCAGGAATAACGTAAACGTCTTCGTTGCCGTCGTATTCACCCGTGAAAGCGATCATGGTGCCATCAGGGGAAAACATCGGGTCGATCTCGATGCCCACATCGCTGGTGAGGCGCTGGGCCTCGCCGCCGCCGCGATCAACGACCCACAGGTCGCCGCCGTAGCTGAACGCAATCTGCGTTTTGCTTACGGTCGGCTTGCGCAAAAGCGCGTATTGATTGGCGGCCTGTGCCATCAGCTGCGGGCCTGTAAGGAACCTGAAGAAAGCTGCAACGAGAATCGAGACGGACAAGCCGAAAACGGACAGGCGCAACTTATTGGGCATCGCAACCTCCCCAAGAACGAACTTTGGCAAAATGAACAGTTACCCGGGACGGCATCAAACCTTGGCGGTCTTCGCGCTAAGCGTTCGGGCATGAACTCAAGAGCGGCAGAGCGACGGCGTCCTCGACCTTGTCGGCCAAACCTATCCAGCAGCCGCTACGCCTTTCCAAGATGCGGCGGTGCGCGACTGTCCCTCCAACCCTGTTGACTCCAGACCTTAGCAAACATCTTAGGCGGTCGCGGTAGGGATACCAGTTGCCTAGTACCCCCCGCACAGATCCGTACGGGCGCTCGTGAGCGCATACGGCTCCTATCGTAGATAGCGAGCGGCAAAGCGAACCTCGGGATACGGGTGGAGCACGCGCGGGGG
>DATDGP010000305.1:0-3809 GCA_036522035.1 Terriglobales bacterium | reverse complement strand
CGTCTGCTGATCGTGGGTGGAAACGCGGGCGTAGAGGCCCACGCGAAGGGGGTGGCCAAAAACCCTCCGGGGTTTTGTTGTCGGGAAAGCCTGTTTTCTGGGCATTCCCGGAGTGTAGAGGAAGGTGCCCGGAATCTAATGCTTTCGGCCATGCGACCGAACCATCATATTACGCGGCCACCGCGGTTGCGTCGCGCCTGTAGTTCCAGGGCATCCACTCCGCCGGGTGTACGGTCACTTCCGCAGGATGCCGGAGCAGCTCCGCCAGGTAGTCGAACGGATTGACCTGATTCAGTTCGCAGGTGTGGATCAGGCTCATGAAGAGGTCGCCCACGCGCGCTCCGTTCATCGTTTTGTAGAAGAGTGCATTCTTACGATGCAGGATGGCTTTCTTCAGCATTCTTTCGGCGATGTTGTTGTCGAGTGGCGCGCCCGCCTGTCGCAGGAACAGTGTCAGTTCCGGCCAGTGCCGGAGCAGGTACGAGATTGCCTTGCCCAGCCCGGAGTTCGGTTCTGTCTTGTGCTCCGCGAACTGATTCTTCAGCCACTGGTGCAGATCGTCCATTACCGGCGCGCTATTCGAGTGGTGAAACGTCAGCCTTTCTTCCGGCGCGAGGCCGCGCTCTTTCGCTTCGGCGTCGAAGCGGTATACGGCACCCAGCGACTCCAGCACATACCGGCATTCTTCGGGGAAGTTCGCGGCAACGTCTACAACCTGCCGCCTTCCATGCGCCAGACAGTTGGCCAGCAGAACTTCAACGCCCGGCAGCTTCGGCGTGTTCCGCGAAAGAGCATCGCACATCTGAATGGGCGCATCCAGTTCTGCCGCTCGTTGCTTCAGAACATCGGCGAGATTCTCGCCCGCATGTTTCCAGCCGGTAAAGTACAGCGCGATCCGCCACTCCCGCCAGATCGAGACGATGCCGCTGGTGAAGGTTCCCGTGCGCCCGTCGCCGCCTTTTCCTTCCGGGGTGTCGCGCACCAGCTTCAGTATCCGCATGCCCGTGTCATCGTTGTGAACCACGCTGCCCTGCGCCGCCTGCCGGATGAACTCGCCCAATATGCTTTTGAGCTGCTTCGCGGCTGCCTCCATCAACTCCCATTGGGTTGCGGCCGGTAATGGAATCCCGAGTTGTGTCTCCAGCCGCTCCATCCGGTTGAAGGGAACGCCTGTGCCATATTTCAACAACGCAATCATCGCCACGGCGGTGGTGTCGTATTTATCGGTTCCGACACCAGGCGGCTCCGCCGCGGTGAACATCTGGCAGCAGCCGTTGCAGCGCAGACGCTCCATCTCGAACACGGTCGCTTTCAGCGGCGCCTGCCCCACGATGCGGATCAGCGTCTTCGGCTCTTTCTGCCGGTATACTCTTCCCTCGCGGCATTCCGGGCAAGGGTCGCCCGGTTTGAGTTGCGCGTGCTGTACGGAGACTTTTTCCGCCCCGGTAAAGGCACTGGCTGCATTGCGCCCATGACCAGCCGGCTTCGGCTCTGCTGACTCAGCTTCCGCAGAGGATGAGTTTTTCGGTTCCAGCACGGAGTTGGTCTTCTCCGTGTTTCGCTTTTGCGCCAGTCGTTCCACCAGCGCGTGAAGCGTGGTTTTGAGCTTCTGGCAGTCCGACTTGCTCAGCGGCCCGTCTTCGGCTGCATCGATCACCCGGTCCAGTTCCTCCACATTCACATCGAGACGCCGCCGGGAGGTCTTCGTTTTCCTACTCACTCAGTAACTCGCGAAAGCGGCGTGTCAGAGCCAGTCCCAGGATCTCTTTAATGGAACGGTTCGGGATGTAACTGTTGGATGCTTTGCCACGACCAGTAGTGCGGCCCATCAGCACCCAGTTGGCGGCGCGGTAGCAGGTCCCGCGAAAACGGCCGGGGTCGATGAAGGTCTCAGCGAAGTAGACCGGATGGCTGTACATCCGCTCCCAGTCTCCGGGCAGCGCGCTCGTTACGCGGCCCAGTATGTGCGAAGCCAGATGCGGAACTTTGATCCACGGCAGAATCAGGAAGCGTGTGTTGTAAGCAATGAAGCGAATGTTGCGTCGGCGCGCTTCGGCGCTCCATCCTATATAACGGTCGCGGCTGCCCAGATGACGGGGAGCTGAACTCCAAGCCATGCAGGCAATGGGGCGGGGCTTTCCTTCACAGTCCGCCCACACCAGATACTTCAGGTGCTCGCCCACCGGCTGCTCATAACCAAGATAATGATGCTGCTCCATCAGGCTGTTGAACAACGGCTCATCGGCCGTTTTTCTAACCTGCCCGATCGAGATCGGGCGGATGTCGGCGAGCGCGCCGTTAAGCGGCGTGGTGTCGATCGGCATCGCCTGCGGCCGCTCACGCCGAGCCAGGGGATTGGGAGGCCGGAAACGAATCGCCGGCAACTCGATCTGCCCGGCGCGATCGAGCATCAGTAACAAGCCGCGGCAGACCATGTCCCGTGGAGCGCCGTTGGCCTGTTTCCATTGCCAGGCCTCGCAGAGTTTCTCCGAAAGTCTGCGCCTGCTTGCCGTGGGATGGTCAGCGATCAATCTGCGGATGAAGTCGATCTCTTCAGCGGTAACAGTGCGGCCCCGGTATCTCCATTCCGGCATTCTTCCAGCAGTGTGGCAGAGTCAAAAATGGAACGCAAGGGGGTTGGCGTATTTTTTTACGCGCTCACCTGCCGCCATACCGGCGGAGCTTCGGCATCCGGGTTCGCAGCCGCCAGCAGTAACTGCGCCTGGTGTGCACGCAGGGTTCGCGCCGGCTCAGAGCCGCTGGGCCACCATTTGAAACGGCCCTTCGACAGTCGCTTCGTGGCGAGCCAGAACCCCTGGCCGTCATAAGCCAGCAGTTTTATGGCTGTCCCCCGGCGGCTGCGGAAGATGAACAGACAGCCGGAAAACGGATCTGCAGCCAGTTTTTCCCGGCATAGCTGTGCCAGAGAATCGATGCCCTTCCTGCCGTCGATGGCGTCTACCGCAACCAGGATGCGCAGTTGCGGCGTGATCTGGATCAGGACGCCGACTCCACCAACTCCCGGCTCAGCATCGCCAGGTATGAAGCCGAAGCACCCTTCAGTTGGATTCGCAGCTTTCCCCTGCGCCCTTCCACTTCAAGTGTGCATTCGGGAACCGATTGCACCTGTGGCGTGACCAACTCCACAAAGGCCGGTTGCCGCGGAACTGCTCCTGTGGCCGGCATGCGCCGCTTCAGATCGTCCCACGCCACATGCAACTCCCGCGCGGTTCGATTAATCCCCTCCTTCCGAGCCACTTCGACAGCAGCCGACCAAAGCTCAGCGGGTATTCGGGCTTTCCCTCTGCGAGTGGTTCTCCATTCCTCGAAACGCATTTTGGCTTCTTCAAGGCTGATGATGGGGGTTTTGCTTCGCCGCATGGCCTTCCTCCTCGCCGGAAAATCCGGCGGAAGAACGACCTTAACAGTTATCGACCGAATACTTCATACACGCTTGCCGAAAACTCACGAAGCGGTGCTCGAACATGCGAGTGGCCGGTATCACCAGATTCGGTGCTTGGGGGACCTAGTCGGGTACGGCGCGGACCCGAATTTCGTGGTCGAATGGGCGCGTTCAAACGTCGCGGCCATCGTACGTGGCAATCATGATCGACTGGCCGGAAGAGCAAAGCCACGTGCTCTCCGAACTCGGTCAGAAGTCGGTCCTCTGTTATCAGCGCAGACCACTGTTCAAAGCTGAGCTCGTCCTTCGAACGCAACGCCGCCATGATTCTTGTAAGGTTGCTGGCTTCTTGGGACGGGGCCGCCACAAGTCAAGCGGCTCGCGATCCTCAAAGTCTGTTTGCTCC
>DATDGP010000304.1:0-9871 GCA_036522035.1 Terriglobales bacterium | reverse complement strand
CGTTCTGCTGATCGCGTGCGCCAACGTTGCCAACCTGCTATTGGTTCAGGCAGCGGCGCGACGGAAAGAATTTACCGTGCGCTCCGCGCTGGGGGCCAGTCGCTGGCAGCTCGTCCGCCAGTTGCTGACGGAAAGCTGGCTGCTCTCGATGACGGGCGCGGTGCTGGGAATCCTGTTGGCGCCTTGGGTCACGGCGGTGTTGGTGCGCATGGCGCCCCAAGGCCTGGCGCGCACCGCGGAGATTGGCATTGACTGGCGCGTGCTCACCTTCACGTTTTTGGTGGCCTTGATCACCGGCCTGTTGTTCGGGCTAGCGCCGGCGACACAGGTTTCGCGTTCCGATTTGAATCGCTCTCTCGGTGAAAACAGCCGCTCGAGTAGCGCCGGTCCAAGCGGAACGCGCGTGCGTAACGTGCTGGTGGTCTCGCAGCTGGCGATTGCCTTGGTATTGCTGATCGGGGCAGGTTTGCTGTTGCGCAGCTTCAGCCGGTTGAAGAATGTGGACCCCGGCTTTCGCACCCATCATGTGTTGACCTTCCTGCTTGATGTTCCTTCGGGGCGACATCCTGGAGCTGAGAGAGCTGCCTTCGTGCGTGAACTCCTCGACTCGATTCGCGCTCTTCCTGGCGTCAAATCGGCTAGCGCAATCTTTGGTTTGCCGCTGACCGACCAGAGGTTGAATCTTGCGCTCGACGTCGAAGGCCAGCCCGTGCCTCAGTCGCAGCGGCCGCGGGTTGGTTTTCGCCTGATCGAATCCGACTACTTCACTACGATCGGCATGCGAGTCCTCAAAGGCCGAGCCTTTACGCCGCAAGACGAACAAGGAACGATTCCCGTGGCGATTGTGAATGAAACCTTAGCGCGGCGGATCTTTCAAGGCGCCGATCCCGTCGGACGCCGCGTCAAACCCAACATCTCCTTTGGCGACAGCGACAACCCGCCTATGCGCGAGATCGTAGGCGTGGTCAACGACGCAAAATCGGGCAGCATTAGCGGTGACGCTGTCCCGGAAGTTTATGTTCCGCAGACGGCCACTGATTTTGTCGGCGAAACGACGGTGGTCGTGCGCAGCGACAACGATCCTGACACCCTGCTGCCATCGCTGCGCTCCTTGGTGGCTTCGAAGGACAACGAGCTTCCCTTACGCGACATCAAGACCATGGACGAATATAGGAGCGAGTCGATCTCGGCGCCGCGTTTTGAGACGGTGCTGATGGGGGCGTTCGCAGGGTTGGCTTTTCTGATGACCGCAATCGGCCTCTACGGTGTGATCTCCTTTTCGGTATTGCACCGCATGCGGGAGATGGGGATTCGCATCGCGCTGGGAGCGCAGCGCGGAACCATCCTCGCCATGGTGGTCGGTCAAGGCGCTTGGCTGGCGCTGATGGGGACCGCGGCCGGCTTGGCTGCTTCGTTGTTCGCCACCCGACTGGTGCGCAGTCTGTTGTACGGGGTTGGCGTTACCGATCCCATCACCTTTATCGTCGTGCCTCTCGTGCTGATCGCCGTAGCCCTGGCGGCCGCCTACGTTCCCGCGCGTCGGGCCACGTTGGTAGACCCGGCGGTAGTCTTGAGGGAAGAGTAGAGCGCCTTCATCGGTTCCGAGGGATCCTCCCTGAGGATGGTTCAGGGCCGAGCTTCGTAGACTATGTTGAAAGGTGTTTCCGCGGCCCGCCGGAAACGACTGAAACCGGCCGAGGTTACTACCTCTCGGATGCGGGCTTCTCCGGACTGAGCGCCCAAGCAAAGTCCCACTTCCTGCGATCGTGAGGAGGGCGTGCACAGAAGCGTCGAGAACGAGTAGTAGACTCGTCCCACGGGATTCAGATTGTCTTTCAAATCGTCATTCGCGAAGGGTTCCACGATCATCCATGTACCGTCATTTCCTAGCGAACTTCGAACGTGGGCAGCGGCGCCGACGGGGTCGCCCATGTCGTGCAGACAGTCGAAAACCGCCACGAAGTCGTAGTCCTTGCCTGGATACTCCTTGGCTTTTGCGATCTCGAAGGTGACCCGGTCCGCAACCCCTTCACGCTTGGCCGAGTCACGGGCGCCTTCGATCGATTTATCGTGGTAGTCGAATCCGAAGAAACGGGACTTGGGAAACGCCTTCGCCAGCAATATGGTGGAAGCGCCTTTCCCGCAGCCAACGTCGGCCACGCGCGCGCCGGCTTCGAGTTTTTGTTTCACGCTATGGAGCGCGGGAATCCATGAGCTCACCAGATTGGCAGCGTAGCCAGGCCGGAAAAACTTCTCGCACCCTTGAAACACACCGTCATCGTGTTCGTGCCAGCCCATCCCTTTTCCTGTGCGGAAAGAATCAGCGATGCGCGGAACGGCCGCTAGTGACCCCAGGGCT
The DNA here is from genome assembly GCA_036522035.1 of Terriglobales bacterium. GTDB lineage: Bacteria > Acidobacteriota > Terriglobia > Terriglobales > Acidobacteriaceae > Angelobacter. The sequence goes on along the minus strand of DATDGP010000304.1, from coordinate 7,512 downwards.
AACTGGAACGCCCCCGGCAGATATGCCGGGCTATCTTCCTGGGCGAGCGCAAAGGCCTGCTCCTCGGTGAGACTGAACTTCTTGGTTTTCTCATCGTAAGTGATGTAGCCACCCGCCGCCTGCGACGCCAGCCATTCCCGCACGTAGCGTTCATCGGTCACGGTTTTAGCCGCGAGTTCCGCCGAGGTCATGGGATGGCCAGCCAGCGCTTTGTACAGTCCGAGTCTGTCGCCAATGACCACCATCCCGGCATGTACCGTTGCACCGAGGTCCCCGACGAACCGCCCCATAAAAGCATTGAGCTTGTCCATGTCGATTGCCATAAGTTGTATTCCTTCCCCAAGCGCCAGAATTCTAGCTCACCTAGACCGGAAAAACCTCACCTTCGGGTTGTTATTTGACGCTTGGCCCGACTTGCTGATGTTCATGCTAAGGGAACTCGACCCAGCTCACTCGGGCGATAAAGATCCCTCCGCGGGACTTTTGACATCACACGACCTTTTGCTTCCATCGACCGAGGCGGAATACGTAAATGGCGATCAGCGCCAGCAAAGTCTCGGTAATCAGAATCGCCAGGAAAACGCCTTGCGGTCCCAGCTTGATGCCTTTGGCCAGGGTATAAGCCAAGGGAATCTGGACAACCCAAAAACAAAACAAGTTGATGATAGTGGGCGTACGCGTATCGCCGGCCCCATTGAAGGCCTGCACGATCACCATGCCGTAGGCATAGAGCACGTAACACACGCTGATGATGCGCAAACAACTGGCGGCGTAGGCGATGACCACCGGGTCGCGGCTAAACAGGCCCACCAATTGCGGCGCAAAGAGCAGATAAACCACGGACACCGCGCCCAGAAAGATCATGTCGAAGAAGGCGGCGCGCCACACTGCGCTCTCCGCGCGATCGGGACGTTTGGCGCCCAGGTTTTGTCCCACCAGGGTGGCCGCAGCTGAACTCAATCCCCACGATGGCAGAATCGAGAAGATCACGATGCGAATGGCCACGGTGTAGCCGGCAGTCGCCGCGCTTCCGAAGGTCTGGATCAGCCGAATCAGAGCAATCCAGCTCGCGGTCGCGATCAGAAATTGCAGGACTCCGTTAGAGGCGATGCGGATGATGTTCTTCATCACCGTGAGCACCAGTCGCAGGTGGCGGCGACCTATTTGCATTCGACTCGTACCGCGTCGCAACAAGTAGATCTGATAGAGAATTCCCACGCTGCGTCCGATGCTGGTAGAGACCGCGGCCCCGGTTACACCCAGTTTGGGGAAGGGGCCCAGGCCCATGATCAGGCAGGGATCGAGCACGATGTTGATGAGGTTTGCCACCCACAGCACACGCATGGCGACCGCGGCGTCACCGGCGCCGCGAAAGATGGCGTTGATCAGGAACAACATCATGATGATTCCTGATCCGCTCATCATGATGCGACTGTAGGTCGAACCCACGTGAAGTATCCCTGGGCTCGCTCCCATCAGCCGGAGCAATCGCGGCGCGAAAGGCAAGCACACCGAGAAAATCACCAGGGCCGAGGCCACGCCCAGAATGATGGATTGGAAAGCCGACACCGCCGCGCCCTCTTTATCATGTTCGCCGGTGCGCCGCGCGACGACCGCGGTGGTGCCCATGCTCAGCCCGACGGCAATCGACATAACGATGTAGAGCAGGCCTTCGGTGATGCCAACGGTGGCCGTAGCGTCGGCGCCCAGGTGGGCGACAAAGAAAATGTCGACAATGCCGAACAGTGATTCCATGGCCATCTCTAGCACCATGGGGACGGCCAGCAGCACAATGGCCCGGTCAATGCTGATTCGGGTGAAGTCCTGCCGCGAACCGAAGATCGCCTCGCGAAACAGGGCGAATCCTCGCGTCGCGCGCGATGGCGTGGGGCTTGGTGCGATTGAACTCAAGTTGTCTCTCCATCATCGCCGGCCCGAAAACGGGCGGCTCAAGCTAGTGTGGTGGGAACACACCACTGGAACAAAAATCCCAGTGATAACCGTGAGAGTGGTTAGTTGGAGAGGGACATAGGCTTCACACACTTTTTGTAGCATAGGCCCGTGGAGAAAATCAAAGAGAATCGGCGCGGACCGCTAGAAGCGTGGGAACAAACTGCCACCGGTTCCAGAACCTCAACGGCTTTTGATTAAGATTTGCCGCCGACCCTCTGGCCGCTGGGGTGGCGGCGTCATTCGACCTCCCTTGCGCGCCTGACGTCTAAAACGACAGGCCACTCCTAGGATTAGAGAGCTCTAATGAAACAGGTGACTGCGGTAACCTCGAAACTGCCTGGTTAGCTTCAGCCCTTAAAAGAAGACTGCTAAAGTTAGGACAATTCCGTAGCCGGCGTTTGAGAGAAACTGCCCAGGAAAGAGTCAAGATGGAGATAGCGAACAATCCCGAAGCAAGCATGCGGGAAATACAAGCTGGTTTGGAGCGTTTAGAGCAAAGGGAATGGTGGCGCTGGGCGGTGGCCTTGGCCATCGTGCTGTTGCTTACCTTCGCCGTGTTCTCGCTCTCCTTGTCAGGGCTGCGCAAAGACACTTTCACCGAAGTCCAGCTAGATCTGGCGGTCCGTGGCTTGTTTGGACTGGTCCTGATTTTCGATTTCTTCGCCATCTACCAGCAAATCTTGATTACTCGTCTGCGCCGCCAATTGGCCGGACAGATCGGAATGCTGGCCACACTGGAAGCCATGCGCCCGGCGGTCAGCGAGAACGCGACGCGCTGGAAGGAACGCCGACGTTCGCCTCGCTATACCTATGATCAGCGCCTGAAAGTTAAAGCCATGGTGAAGGGCAGGGAAACGGTCTTGTTCGGGCGCATCATCGATATCGGTGAGTTCGGGCTGGCAGCAGTCCTTTCCGGATCGCTCGAGCGCGACGAGAAAGCCGTGCTTGAGTTCAGCCCTCCCGAAGGGCACAAGCTACTCTCCTTGCCGGTGAATACCCGCTATGCCAACGGCTTCCGTCATGGTTTTGAGTTTTCGTCGTTGAGCGCAGCGCAATGGGAAGAGGTGCGGCAGGTTTGTCAGGCCGCGCAGGGCGGATTGGTGGCCCACAAATAGTCCCACGACCAACTTCTCCTGCCGTACCACCAACTGTCTACCGAACCCGCAAAAACCACTGTTCTATAATCCAGCCTCGAGGAATCCTATGAAGCCATTACTGTGTGCGCTCGTGCTCGCCTCGCCAGCCGTCGCCCAATCTCTACCGGAGCAGCCCCGCGTCGTCCACTACGAAGTCAAGCCAAGCGAACTCAAATACACTTACGCGGCTTCCTATCCACCGGTGGCACGGCTGAAACCCGGCGATATCCTCGAAACTAACACCGTGGATTGCTTCGGCAACGCCATCAGCAAGCCTGGCGACACACTCAGCATGGCCCCCGGCGACAATCCTCTCACCGGGCCTTTCTACATCGAAGGCGCGGAGCCAGGCGATACGCTGGCGGTCAAGATTTTAGAGCTGACGGTCGACAGCAACCAGGGTGTGGGCGCCCTGGCCCCGGGCTTCGGAGCCATCAATTCCACGAATTACACGCCCATGATCAACCCGCCGATCCCCGAGAAGATATGGTTCTATCCGATCGATCACGCCAGCAACACCGCGACCTTTCATGCCCTGGACTCGAAATTCGCGGTCAAATTTCCGTTGCATCCGTTCTTCGGTTGTATCGGCGTGGCGCCGTCCGGGGGCGAAGCCCGCAGCTCGGTCGTGCCGGAAGCGTTTGGCGGCAACATGGATTCGCCGGAGGCCAGTGTAGGCAACACCGTTTATTTCCCGGTCAACGTCGCCGGCGCCATGCTGTTTCTGGGCGACGGCCACGCCGCCATGGGGGATGGCGAGATCGCCGGCACCGCACTTGAGGTCCCGCTGCGCAGCCGAGTGCAGGTGAACGTGATCAAAGGCCAGAAGATCAACTGGCCGCGCTTTGAGAACGACGAATACATCATGACCGTAGGCGCCTACCGTCCGCTCGACGACGCTCTGCGCATCGCTTTCACCGAACTGGTGGCCTGGATCCACAAAGACTACGGACTCTCTGAGCTGGATACCTATGAGCTGTTGTCCAAGGTTGGCGAGATTCACCTGAACGAGATGGTCGACCCCAATTACGTGATCGTGGCCAAGGTGAAAAAGAAGTATCTGCCCCCCAAACAGGTTAGGGATTCTCCGCACGGCCGCTGAGACCGCCGAGGTTACAGCTGGTTGAGGTACTCCTCGATCTCCGGACTGCTCCAATCCACGGCGCCAACGAACTTGCGGCGGACGGTCCCCTTTTTGTCGATGATGGTCGTTTCCGGATACCCGGTGGCACCGTATAGGTTGTAGCTGTCTTTGGCGGTGTCGAGCACGGTCAAAAAGTCGATGCCATGGTCGTGAAGGAAGGCGTGATAGTCATCATTCGAGGTATCTACGCCGATGCCGACCACAGCAATCCTGTCGCCCATGCGTTTCTGCAGTTCGACCAAAGACGGCATTTCCGCGATGCAGGGCGCGCAATGAGCCGACCAGAAATTCAACACTACGGTCTTGCCACGGAGATCGTGCAGGGCGACGGTGTGGTCGGAATCCTTCACGGTGAAGTCGGGGGCTGATTGGCCGATCAGGCGCGGGCTGGGGTTACGTTCACATCCGAGGACAAGGACCGCCAGCAAAACCGCCGGCATAAAACGAAGCGGGTTCACAGCCCTATAATAAACCGTTCGCCCTTTCCCATGGAAAATGCGCCCGCATCCGCGCTCCAGATCGTGATCCCAGCCCGCAATGAAGAAGATTGCCTGGGACGCTGCCTGGAATCGCTCGTCTCTCAGAAGGGTATCGATTTCGAGATCACCGTGGTCGACGACGGGTCAAGCGATGGCACGCGGGCGATTGCCGCGTCGTTTCCCGGAGTGCGTGTGCTCACGGTCGGTGAACCGCCGCCGAACGTGAACGGAAAATGCCACGCCTTAATCCAGGGCGCGAAGGGAGCCAAGGCTAAATGGCTCCTGTTCACCGACGCCGATACCTTCCATGAGCCGGGCTCACTGGTTGCTGCCGTCGCCCAGGCTGAAGCACGCAGAGTCGATCTGCTTTCTTACTCCCCGCAGCAAGAAACCGGATCGTGGGGCGAGCGCGCGCTGATGCCTCTAGTCTTTGCCGACCTGGTACGCATATACCCGCCGGAACGCATCAACAATCCGGCATCACCGGCCGCCGCTGCCAACGGGCAGTACCTGCTGGTACGGCGGGAAGTCTATGAGGGCCTCGACGGACACCGCTCAGTCGCCGATAAGATACTCGAGGATGTTGAGTTGGCACGATTATTTAAAGCATCAGGTCATAGGATTTGGTTTGCCCAAGGTGCAGGTTTGGTAGGCGCCCGCATGTATCGCGACTGGGGGGCCATGATCGAGGGTTGGACCAAGAACCTGGCTCTGCTGTTTCCTCATCCCTTGCGTTTGGCCGGGGTTCGAAGCCTAGAGTTTGTCCTGATCGCTCTGGGAGTCGGGGGGGCCATCCTCGGCGGGGTGCGAAGAGACGTGCGGGGAGCAACACTAGCTCTCATCGCCGCAGGGATTTTCTACGGCTTCTTTTTGCGGCGGGTCCTCCGCGCCCACTTTCCAGCCAGCGCTAACCTCATGTCTGTCTTAGGTTTGCCGCTCTTCGCGTGGCTCCTGGTCCGTTCCTGGTTGCATTCCAGAGTACACGGCGCGGTAACATGGAAGGGAAGAACTTACGCACATTCCGTAACCGAACGGGCGGGTAATTCATCTATTTCAGGCAGGTCCTGACTGGAGAGCTGAAGATTTGATGGTCTATCTGACGAGGAAGGCGGAATTTTCGGCCGCGCATTATTATCACAACCCGGAATTCACCGCGGAAGAGAACCAGCGCATCTTCGGCAAGTGCAACAATCCTCACGGCCACGGCCATAACTACATGCTCGAAGTCACGGTCAAGGGCGAGGTCGACGGTCGCTCCGGGTTCGTGGTGGACCTCAAGCAATTGAAAGACATCATGAACAGGGAAGTCGTCGACGTCCTCGACCACCGCTTTCTGAACCAGGAGGTAGCCGAGTTCAAAGATTTGATTCCGACTACGGAAAACCTGGTCATCAGCATTTGGAAGCGCCTGGAGACAAAACTGAACCGGGCCCGGCTCTACCGCGTCCGGCTGTATGAGACCCCCGACCTGTTTGTGGACTACTACGGGGAAGCATGAAGGCTTATCTGACAAGGCGGTATTGGTTTTCGGCTTCCCACCGTTTGCATTCCGAGACGATGTCAGCCGAAGAGAACCAGGCTGTCTACGGCAAGTGCAACAACCCCTGGGGACACGGGCACAACTACGCCCTCGAAGTCACAGTCGCCGGCCCGGTGGACGCCAAGACCGGGATGGTTTGCAATCTGGCCGAACTGGACGATTTCGTGAAAAAAAACATCCTTGAACGTCTCCACCAAGAGAACCTCAACACGCTGCGAGAATTTCAGGGGGTCGTACCCACCACCGAGAACCTTTGCGTAGCGCTCTACGACATCCTGCAGCGGGGTTTTCAGCCGGCTCGGATCGAGAAAGTTCGCATGGAAGAGACCATGTTCAACTCGTTTGAATACGCCGGCAACTCGGAGATTCCCCGATAGGAGACGTCAAGTGAAGATGGGAGCTGTTGTGAAGAAACTGGTTGAACCATCCGCGCTAGCTGAGGCTTCGACCCAGGAGCTATTGCGCGAATTGCTGGTACGGCTGGGCGAAGACCCGGATCGCGATGGCCTGTTGCGCACCCCCGAACGCATGCAGAAGTCACTCGAGCACCTGACGAAGGGATACAGCGAGAACCCCGACACAGTCCTGCAGGGTGCGTTGTTTGATGTCACCTATGACGAAATGGTCATCGTCAAGGACATTGAGATGTTCAGCCTGTGTGAACACCATTTGCTGCCCTTCTTTGGCAAAGTCCATGTGGCCTATATCCCTGCCGGCAAGGTCGTAGGTCTAAGCAAGATTCCCCGCTTGGTTGATATCTTTGCCCGCCGCCTGCAGGTTCAGGAGCGTCTGACCGTACAGATCGCCGAGACCATTCAGAAGGCCATCGAGCCGCTAGGCGTGGGGGTGGTGATCGAGGCGCGCCACCTGTGCGTGATGATGCGCGGGGTCGAGAAACAACATTCTTCCGCAGTAACGTCGCATATGCTGGGCAGCTTCCGCGCTTCGGACAAAACGCGCGAGGAATTCCTCTCCCTTATCCGCAACGGCAAAAACGGCGGCTCGTTCTGATGTCTTCGGGATCTTCAGGAGCCAGAGTGGCCTTGATCACTGGAGGCGGCAGTGGGATTGGCTTGGCCATGGCACGCGTCTTCGCTGGGACAGGTTACACCGTACTGATCACCGGCCGCGATCGGTCGCGACTGCAGCGGGCCGTTCAAGAACTCACAAGCGCGAGGGCCAGCATCAGCGCGTTGCCCTGCGATGTCTCTGATCCCCAAGCTGTGGAGAACCTGTTTTCCGAAATAGGCGCGAAGTTCT
>DATDGP010000303.1:0-55613 GCA_036522035.1 Terriglobales bacterium | reverse complement strand
CCGCCCAGATCGACGGATACCGCCATGTCCTGTCCATTGATGTGCGCATTACCCGCGGCTTTGTCTGGGCTAAAGGTGAGGTCGATGGTGAACGGCCCTTGCTTCGCGCTCAGCTTGCGCGCGATCAAGGTGCCTTTTTCCAGCGTGGATTCCTCGGTGACTGTCCCATTCGGTGTGTCAATCACGTCAGTCGCTTTCCAGGAGCCTCCGTCCTCCGCGATGGTAGTGGAGACGGTCAGCGGGATCTTCTGGCCTCCGGCTTCTATGTTGGCCTGATACTTGTAGACGCCTGGAGTCAGATCCGTAGCCGGCTTGGGTGCTCCCACGGCATTTGGATCGATCTTTTTGGCCAGTACCACCGTTTTAGGATCGACGGTGACTTCTTTGAGCCGCACCATCACTTCTGGGGTGCCACCGTCCTGATAGCGTCCGTTGAGGTATTTGGCGAAGAATCGTTCCGTGGCCATGATGGCGGCCATGTTGTTCACGGGACGAGCGAAGCCGTGCCCTTCATCGGGGATCAACAGGTACTCAACAGGGAAACCGCGGTCGCGCAGAGCAATAATAATCTGCTCGGATTCAGCGTGGTTGACGCGAGGATCATTGGAGCCCTGGGCGATCAACAACGGAGTTTTGATCTTTGCTGCCGAGGTCAGCGGCGAGCGCTCGACCAGCAACGCCTTGCCCTCGGGAGTGGAGGGATTGCCCATGCGCTGATAGAACATCTGCCGTATCGGCTCCCAGTAGGGCGGTATCGAATCCAGAAGCGTGATCAGATTCGACGGTCCAAACAGATCGACTGCGGCCGCGTAAAGGTCGGGGGTAAAGGCCACTCCAGCCAGGGTGGCATAGCCGCCATAAGAGCCGCCAAAGATACCGATGCGCTTAGGATCGGCGATGCCTTCCGCCACCAGGTATTTCGCGCCCCAGGTCACGTCGTCCTGCATCTTGCGGCCCCACTCCTGATTGCCGGCGTCGATGAACTTCTTGCCGTATCCGGCGGAACCGCGGAAGTTCATACTCAACACCGCATAACCGCGGTTGGCGAAGAACTGGGCATACGGGTTGTAACCCCATACGTCGCGGCCCCACGGTCCACCGTGAGGGAAGATGATCGCAGGCAGGTTCTTGGCGGGGACACCCTTCGGTAGCGTCAGATAGCCTGGGATCTCGAGGCCGTCCGACGACTTATATGTGATCACCTTCATCGGCGCCAAGGCGGCACGGTCCAGTTTCTCGCGAATCTTGTACTGGTGGGTGAGCTTGTGGGTCCTGCGATCGAGCAAGTATGCTTCTCCCGGCTCGGTATCGCTATTTACGACCACCAACCAGAGCTGCTCGTCGCGGGTCCAGGAAGCGCGGCTGACTTCGCTGCCGGAAAATTTTTCCTGCAGCCACTTGAAATCGGCTTCAATTCCTTTGTCCCGGAAATAACGCCGGGCTTTGTCGTCTTGATAGACAGTGATGGCCAGATCGTCCGTGACTTCAGAGAAGACAGCGCCGGAGAAATCCACTTTCTTCAACGGATCAGACTCCACCACCTGTGTTTTCCCGGTCTGGGGATCCAACAGCTCGAGCCCGACCAGATCATGCTGCGGCCCCTTATTGGTCACAAAGTAGGCAAGCTTGCCATCCTTTTGGAAGCGCTCTACGCCGCACTGTTCGAACACGTTGCAAGAGTAAATCTTGGTGAATTTGTCCGGGTCGACGCGCAGAATTTCTGTGTCACCGTTCTCCGCCGAGCGGGAGGCCAAGCGCAGATTGCCCTGGAGATCGAACTCCCAGCTGGTGATACGCTCTGTGTTCTTGCGCAGCAGCGTCTTCTCGCCGGTGGACAGCTTAAGCTTGTAAAGATCGTGCCAGGCCTTATCGCGATCGTTGATGCCGATGTACACCAGATCTGGATCACTCTTGGGAACCGCGTAAATCTCGACGCGGACGCCCTTCAACCCGGTCATATCGCGCGAGGCCGGCGCGTCGGCTCCCGGGGCAGTCTTGGCCGCCGGATCCACGATGTAGACGTTGAAGTTCTCGTCGCCGTCGTTGTCTTTGGCATACAGGATGTACTTGCTGTCGCGGGTCCAAAAGTAGCCGGCGACCGGCCGTTTGGTCTCCGTGGTGAGCAGCCGCGCGGCACTGAAGGGTTCATTGACGCCCTTGACGTAGATATTGCGCGTGTCTTTCCACGGCTTCTGAAACGATAGGTACTTTCCGTCAGGGGAAAGTTGCGCGCCGGAAATCTCCGGATTGCCGAAGATCAGTTCGCGGTCGATCAGCGGCGGCAGGCCGGCGGCAGGAGCTAGCTTGTCCTTGGGCTGTGCCGGCAGCGACGTGATGGCAAGAGCCAGAAACAGGAGACCCTTGAAAAGCGTTTTCATAAGAATGAGATTCCTTTCTCCATTAGGCCGATACGGCGGCGAACCTGAAAAGTTCCTCGATGATTGTGAGCGCGAAAGGCTATTGCTGTCCAGTAATGGGGCCGAGAAATCGGCCACAAATTGGTCGCACCGATTCGAGGAGATAGGACAATAACCCTAGCTTCAGCTCCGGGCCCAGGCTCGTGCCTTGACCCTCCGCAAAGGAGAAACTAGAATCCCAGACGCCAGCATGAACTCCCACCCTGGTAACACCCGGCAGTGCAAGCTCTCCTGGAGGCTCAAGGACATGCGTCGTACACATCTTCATACTTCAAGACTTACCCTGGTCGCCATTTTGCTCGGATTCTCTACCGTGATTTTTGCGCAGGCCACGCAGCCAGTAGCGGGCACGCCCATAAGTCCTCCAAAAACGGATGTGGAAGAGGTGAGGGAGACCATTCAGGGTGTAGAGGTCGTGGATCCCTACCGCTGGCTCGAAGATCAGACGAGCCCGCGCACCCGGGTGTGGATCAACGCTGAGAATGCTTACACGGATTCTCTCCTGTCGCGCATTCCGGGGCGCGACGCGCTCAGAGAGAAACTTGCAGCTCTCTACAAGGTTGAATCGATGTCTACGCCTACGGTCCGCAACGGGCGCTACTTCTTCCTCAAGCGCGCAGCCGACCAGGATCAGTCGCTGTTGTACATGCGTCAGGGCCTCTCGGGGAAAGATGAGGTGCTGGTTGATCCGCTGGCCTTGAGTGCCGACCATACGACGACTGTGTTCCTGCAAGCGGTGTCGGAGGACGGCTCGCTGATTGTATTTGGCATCCGCCAGGGCGGCGAAGACGAAAGCACTCCGCACCTTTATGACGTGAACGCGCGCAAGGAGCTGCCCGGCCAATTTCTCCGTGCCCGCTACTCAGGCCTCTCCATACTGCCCGACAAGAGTGGAGTCTACCTGACCCGCCAGACAGTGGAAGGTCCGCGCGTCTACCTGCACAAGGTCGGAACCAACGCCGACGCCGAGACCGAGGTTTTCGGCAAAGGCTATGGGCCGGAAATAGGAATGAATTGCCACCTCTCCGCCGATGGACGTTACCTGGTTATCACCGTGAGCTATGGCTCGGCCGCCACCAAGACGGAAGTTTACGCGCTGGATCTAAAGAGCCAAGGCTCGATCGTGACCGTGGTTAAGGATCTGCCGGCAGCTTTTTATCCCGGCGGGGGAGACTCGGCTGTTGTTGGCGACACGTTGTATCTACGCACGAACTGGAAGGCGCCCAAGTGGCGTGTGGTCGCCGTGGATTTGAAGAATCGGGACCACGATCACTGGCGCGAAGTCATTCCCGAAGGCGAAGGTGTCTTGGAAGGTTTCTCGCTCGTCGGCGGTAAGTTGGCCGCCACCGAGATCAAGGACGTGATCGTCAGGATCAGGCTGTATGAAACCGACGGCAAGCCGGCCGGAGAGATCAAAGCTCCGACGCTGGGTTCTCTCGCCGGGCTGTTCGGCACTTGGGACAGCAGTGAGAGCTTCTTTTCGTTCAATTCGTTCCACATCCCGACTACCATCTACCGCTATGACGTCGCCACCGACAAGCGCACGGTGTGGTTCCAGGCGAAAGTGCCGATCGACGCCGACCAATACGAAGTCAAGCAGGTTTGGTACACCTCCAAGGACGGAACCAAGATCCCCATGTTCGTGGCTCACGCGAAAGGCCTGAAGTTGGATGGCTCCCATCCTGCGCTGCTGACCGGCTACGGCGGCTTCAACATCAGTTCTTTACCCGGATTCAATGCCTTCGCCGCTGCCTGGATGTCGAGCGGTGGCGTGTACGCCCTGGCCAACCTTCGCGGCGGCGGCGAGTTCGGCGAGGCCTGGCACCACGCCGGTATGCTCGAGAAGAAGCAGAACGTGTTTGACGATTTCATCGCTGCCGGAGAATGGCTGGTGGCGAACAAATATACTTCGTCCAAGCGACTGGCGATCCGCGGCAGCAGTAACGGCGGCCTGTTGATGGGGGCCATGCTCACCCAGCGTCCTGACTTGTTCGGCGCCGTGATCTGTGGCTATCCCCTGCTGGATATGATTCGTTACCAAAAGTTTCTGGTGGCGGGTTACTGGGTGCCCGAGTATGGATCGTCGGACAATCCCGACCAATTCAAATACATCTACGCCTATTCGCCCTACCAGCATGTAAAGACGGGAACCAAGTATCCGGCAGTGCTCTTCCTCACCGGCGATTCGGATACTCGCGTGGCGCCGCTGCACGCGCGAAAGATGACGGCGCTGATGCAAGCCTCTACCGGCTCGGACCGACCGATCCTGTTGCACTATGACACGAAGGCCGGCCACTCCCAGGGTACGCCCGTCAGCAAGCAGATCGACAACACGACGGACGAGCTGGATTTCCTGATGTGGCAGCTGGGCATGACCCCTGGCACCCAAGCTGCGTCGGGTCAGAAGTAAGACTGATTCGATTCAATTTGAGCCAAAAGCGACCTCGGGGTTTTTGGGGGCTTTCGAACGCACTTGTATCTGCTAGGCAACCGGGGACCGCATCCCGACACGAGGGTGGGGAGCAGGTTTTCATGACTGCCGTCAACTCCGCTTGACCTTCACGATCTTAACTTCGCGCCCCCAGCTCAGCTTCCCCGCAGCCGAGCTTCGCCAGGGCGGCGTGGTATTCGCTTCTAAGCCGCGCAACCAGCTCGGCCACGCTAACCACCGCTTTCACGGCGCCTACGCCCTGGCCGGCGCTCCAGATGTCGCGCCAAGCTTTCACCTTGCCGTCACTATTGGCGAAATTCATCTTGGAAGGATCGGCGTGCGGTAGGTTCTCCGGATCGAAGCCGGCGTTGCGGATCGAGGGCTTCAGGTAGTTGCCGTGCACGCCGGAAAAGTAGTTGCTGTAAACAATGTCGGACGCGGCCGAATCAACGATCATTTGTTTGTAACCGTCAGCCGCGTTGGCTTCGTGGGTGGCGATAAAAGCTGAGCCAACGTACCCGAGATCGGCGCCCATGGCCTGGGCCGCAGCCACAGCGCGCCCGGTGGCAATGGCCCCGGAAAGCACCAGCGGTCCGCTGAACCACTCTCTAATCTCCTCGATCAGCGCGAACGGTGAGCTGGTACCGGCGTGGCCTCCCGCCCCGGCAGCGACGGCGATCAGCCCGTCGGCGCCTTTGTCAACCGCCTTATGTGCGAAGACGTTGTTGATCACGTCATGCAGCACAATGCCGCCGTAGGAATGAACGGCCAGGTTCACATCTTCGCGCGCGCCCAGTGAGGTGATCACGATTGGAACCCGGTACTGCACACATAACTCCAGGTCGTGCTGCAGACGATCGTTGGACTTGTGCACGATCAGGTTCACAGCGAACGGCGCCGATTTGGGATCTGCGGTAAGCTCGCTCGAGATGCGCTTGAGCCAGCGGTCCAATTCCTCCGCCGGGCGCGCATTCAGAGAAGGAAAGCTGCCAACTACCGCAGCTTTTGACTGCGCGATCACCAGGTCGGGCACGGAGATGATAAACATGGGCGCCGCAATCACCGGCAGCCCCAACCGGTCTTTTAGGATTTTGGGAAGACTCACATCAGCTCCGTCGGGAAGAATTGAAAGTAGCTTAAGCGGGATGAGGAGTTCCTGCAAGGCCGCAAGTTGCAATTAGGACGGAAGGCCAAATCTTACTAAGCGCCGGAGGCTAGGGATCTGGATGGCATCGAGTGGTGATCCCATGTCTTGCGGCGGCGGAATCAACTTGCCCCAAAATATTGGTTTGGATCATTGCGGGAACACCCCTGCTCGCATTATCTTTTTGGGCGCCTAGTGATGGGCGCTGACGACACTAACTAATGGGAACTAAATCGCGCTACCACATTCCGATGCACCCGATGGCTCAATCATCCGATGTTGCGATCTCTGTGAGATGCTATCCTCAAGGTTTGGCATGAGAGTCCTGGTCATTGGCGGAGGAGGCAGAGAGCACGCGCTGGTGTGGAAGCTGCGGCAGTCGCCGCGTGTGTCGGATATCTACTGCCTGCCCGGGAATGGTGGCATCTGTGACGAGGTGAGTTGCGTTGCCGGCGATCCCAAGAATTTGGAAAGCCTGCTTTCCGCAGCGCACCAGCTCCAGGCGGACCTTACCGTTGTAGGTCCCGAGTTGCCGCTCTCGCTCGGCGTCGTGGACGAATTCACGCGACGCGGCCTGCGCATTTTCGGTCCAACCCAGGCGGCTGCGCAACTGGAGTCGAGCAAGAGCTTCGCCAAGGAGTTCATGCAGCGGCACAACATTCCCACCGCGCACTATGCGGTCTGCACTTCAGACGAAGAAGTTCGCAAGTCGCTAGGACTGTTCTCCCTGCCGATGGTGGTAAAAGCTGACGGCCTGGCCGCGGGCAAAGGCGTGGTCACGGCCACGACCAAGGAAGAGGCCGCTTTGGTCGCTAGTGACATGCTGAGCGGCAAGCTGTTGGGTACGCCCTCGATACGGGTAGTCTTGGAAGAACATCTGAAAGGCGAGGAACTTTCGTTCCTGGTGTTGAGCGATGGCGAGCATGTGGCACCGCTGGTTACCGCACAGGATCACAAGCGCGTAGGCGACGGCGACACCGGCGCGAACACGGGCGGCATGGGCGCCTATTCGACCGACTCGCTTGCCGACGCGGGCATGGTGGAGTGGCTGCTCAACCACATCGCGCGGCCGACCATTACCGGGATGAAGCAGGAGGGCACCGAATATCGCGGCATTCTCTATTGCGGCCTGATGATGACCGCGCGTGGTCCCATGGTGCTCGAATACAACTGCCGCTTCGGCGATCCCGAAACCCAGGCCGTTTTGATGCGCCTCGATAGCGATCTTCTCGATGCCCTCGAAGCCGCCGTCGATAACCGGGTGAGTCCCGGGGTGTTTGAGTGGTCGACGGACGCTTCCTGTTGTGTGGTGATGGCATCCGGTGGATACCCTGGGGCTTTTGTTTCGGGAAAAGAAATTCTGGGACTGGCTCAGGCGGCGCGAATGCCGGGCGTGAAAGTGTTTCACGCCGGCACCAGCAAGCGCGACGAGAAGTTCTTCTCGAGCGGAGGCCGCGTCCTGGGCGTCGCGGCGCGCGCGGCTACGCTCGATGAAGCGATTGCTCGCGCCTACAACACGGTTCGCGTGATCCATTTTGAGGATATGCATTATCGCGGCGATATCGGCGCGCGCTCGCTCAAGCAAAGTACATAAAGTCGGTTCCGGCTTACCGGAATTACGAGGTGAAGGATCACATGCCTGAAAGTCCACTAGTCTCCATCGTGATGGGTTCGGATTCCGACCTGGAGATCATGAACGAAGCTGCAAGAGCCCTGGACGATTTCGGAATTTCCTATGAAATCGACGTGACCTCGGCGCACCGCTCGCCGGCGCGCACCGCAGAGTTTGCTCGCGCGGCCGCAAGCCGTGGTGTCAAGGTGATTATCGCCGGAGCTGGCGGCGCGGCCCACCTTGCTGGGGTGATCGCCGCCGAGACCACGCTGCCGGTGATCGGCGTGCCGATTCCGTCTACTCCGCTCAACGGTATGGATTCGCTGCTGGCGATCGTACAGATGCCCGCGGGCATACCCGTAGCCACGGTTGCGATCGGCAAGCCCGGCGCCACCAACGCTGGAATCCTGGCAGCGCAGATCATCGGGTTGGGAAGCCCATCCATTGCGGGCAAGCTCAAAAACTTAAAAGAGAAACTGGCCAAAAGCGTGGAAGAAAAGTCGCAAAAGCTCCAACAACTACGGAAGCGGAGTTGATGGCCGCGACCGCCGGCGGAGCCCCGTTCACTGCCATCGCTATCATTCCCGCGCGGCTGGGTTCCACGCGCTTGCCGCGAAAGGTGCTGCGCGAAATCGCAGGCAAGCCGATGATCGGCCACGTGTATGAGTCGGCGAAGAAATCCCCACTCCTCAAAGACATTATCATCGCCACGGACTCGGAGGAGGTGATGGAAGTCGCACGCACCCATGGATGGAATGCCCAGATGACGTCGGCCCACCACCGCAGCGGAACCGATCGGATGCACGAAGTCGCGCAGCGCGTGGCTGCCGACGTCTATGTCAACATTCAAGGCGATCTGCCGATGGTGCGGCCCGAGCATATTGAGGCGCTGCTACGACCCATGTGGCGCCCCGAAGTGATGGTGTCCACAGTGATGACTGCGTGCCAGCCGGAAGAGATCAACAATCCCAACGCGGTCAAAGTCGTGGCCGCCGCGAACGGTCGCGCTTTGTATTTCTCACGGTCGCCGGTTCCCTTTGACCGGGACAAGGCCGCCGCCAGCGGATGCTTCAAACATCTGGGGCTGTACGCTTATCGCGGGGCTGCGTTGGAAAGATTCTGCAGCCTACCGGAGTCGAGACTGGAGGCTGCTGAGCACCTAGAACAGTTGCGGCTGCTCGAGAACGGCATCAACATCTACGTAGAAGAGACGCCCTTTGGTTCAACCGAAGTCGATACGGAAGAGGATTTGCGCCGGGTGGAAGCCATGCTCAGGTCGCCAGACTAGGGCGGTGCTTGCGCGCCCACTCCTCGGCTGCGGCGATGCGCTTGGAAACCGGGGGATGCGAATGAAACAAAATCTCCACGAGCCGCGACGGATGGCTCTCACTAAGGTTCTGGCTGTTCAGCTTCTTCATGGCTGACACGTAGGGAGTGATGCTGGGGACAGATTTCCAGCAATACAGATCAGCCTGCCACTCGGTGAATCGCGAATAGGCGTTGCGTGCCGGCATCAACAGCATGGAGAGCAGGCTGAAGACCAGCACCAGCAGGGGCAGGTTGGCGAAGTCGGTGAGATGCTGAAACATGTGCCGCTCGTAGATGGCGTACCGCAGCACCTGATTGGCCGCCCAGAATCCCAGAAACGCCACCGCCAGCTCCACCACAATGATTTTCAGCATGTGCCCGTGGACGTGGTGGCCCAGTTCGTGCGCCAGCACGGCTTCAATCTCGTCGTTGCTGTAGTGATCGAGGAGCGTGTCAGCGAGAATGATTCGGCGCGTGCGTCCCAGACCGGTCAGAGCGGCGTTGGCTTTCTTGCTTTTTTCAGACAGCTTCCATTCATAGACGCCGCGAATCCGGGTACCCGCGCGTTCCCCCAGTCGCACCAGCCGCTGTTTGAGATCTTCATTCTGAAGAGGCACGAATTTGTAAAACAAAGGAAACAGGATCACCGGAGCAAGCTGCGCAAAAAGGATGAACAGAACGAGGAAAATAAGCCAGGCATAGAGCCACCAATGTTCGGGCGATGTGCGCATCAGCCCGTACACGATTTCCGCCAGCACGGTTCCCAGCAGCAACCCGATCACCCAAGCTTTGACCTGATCTTTGATCCAGGTAGTCAGTCTCATGTTGGAGAGGTTAAAGCGGTGCTCCAAACGAAAGCTGTAGAAGTCCAGCCCCATTCCCAGGGCTTTGCTGATGATGCTGAGCAAAAGAACGTAGAAGAACAGCTGGAAGATGTAATGATCGCGGGCCATGCCTACCGCGAGATCTCGCAACGCGCCAGACCAGCCCGTGGCCAGCAGCACGATCAGGAACCCAAAGCTGATGGCCAGGTCTCCAATCTCCACCAGACGCCGGGCGCGGTTATACACCCGCGCTTCGACGGTATCGGACTGAGGATTGGTTTCAGGCAAAGTCATGAATTACATTTTCCGGGGCGGCCTCAGGGTTGGCTGATCTCGGGAGTCGCGTCGAAGTCCTGCCTCCGCCAAATACCCCCGTAAGCCGCGAGGCAAGCCACCCCGATCCGGGTCTTCGGCATAATGAGCATTGTAGAAACAACCGCTTGTGGCCTGCAAGAGATAAAGCCTCAATCCGGGTGCCAAGGGTCGATGCACCAACGGTTTAGGGCGTTTGGCCCAGATCATCTCAGGAGACCCGGTTCCTAGAATCGCGTTCGTGACTAGGAAATCTTGGGGAGTTCGCGACGCAAGGCCCTTCCGATTCGTCTCTCGTGCCATAGCCGCAGAGGTTTGGTGTAGTTGATGATGCCAAACGCACCGATGGCCGCCAATAGGAGGCCGCTGCTGATCACCAGAAAAACGCGTGACGCTCCCGTCTGCGCGACCTGAAGAATCACCATGGCGTTGCGCGGGGTCAGAAGCATGGCAAGGGCCAGAGCCAACATTCCCACACCGGCCAAAAGTCCGGTTACGTTTTTGGCCCAGCGGCCGGACGCATGGTAGTCGGCGAACAAAGTGAACCCGTAGGAGATGAGCCCCGCCACCACCACGAAACTGGCCACGATCGCAACCCAGGATTTTGCATCCATGACCTAGGTATGACGCACCGCACGCGGCATCAGGTTGGACGGGGACCGACGGCCTTAGAACACCAGAAACTTCTTTTTCTTCTTCTTGGGCTGACCACTGCTGTTGCTGGACGCAGGCCCATTCGCCGCGATCATGACCGGTTTGTTGGCGGCATTGGGGCTGGCCCCACTATCTACATACCCAGGCTTGATATCGATGTAAGCCTCGTCTCTCAGCTTGGTCAGATATACACGCGCTGCAGGCTCAAGCTTCTGTGAGTAGAGGGCTTCTTTGATCTGGTTCTCGACGTCTTTCACCGGAGGCACGCCCGCGGCGCGGTGCATGTTGACCTTCAGAATGATAAAGCCTTGCTTGGTACGGATCACGCTGGTGTACTCGCCCGCCTTGAGAGAAAAGGTCTTATCTTCGAGCTCTTTGGAGAGTTCTCCGCGCTTGAACACACCCAGTGTTCCGCCCTCAGCGGCAGTCGAGCCGTCGGAACTCTTCTTGGCTACATCCTCGAATTTTGCGCCTTTCTGCAACTGCTCCCACAGACCCTTGGCCTTCAGTTCGGCTTCAGCCAGTTTTGCGGGATCGTCGCCGGGCGGTGTGGACGCGGTGGGATTGTCCTTGTTGTCCAGGTTGGCCGCTGGAGCAGCGATGGAAATCATTATCTCGCTCAAGCCCACCTCTTCCGGCCCCTCAAGATCCTTCTGATGCTTCTCGTAGAACTCCTGTACATCCTCGTTTTTGATGCTGGCCGCAACCTTCGACCCTACTTCCTGGCCGATCACCTGTTCGGCCACAGCGCCAGTGCGGATCTGCTCCTTCAATTCGTCGTAGGAAACGCCTTGCTTTTTGGCTTCCTCTTCCAGATCGTCCATGCTTTTAAGGCCCATCTGGATGCGCATCTGGTTCAGCCGCTTGATGGTTTCCGTTTCGCCGGTGACTCCGAGCTCCCTCCCTTTTTCGAGGAGCAACTCGCGGTCAATCAGTCCGCGCATGGTGTCCTTCTGCCGCTCGTCCCACTTGGCCTGCCAGTTACCGGGAAACTGCTGTTCGAGCTCGTTCTGTTCGGATTGCTTGGCTTTCTCGAAGTCGGCACTGGTAATGATGGAGTCATCGACGCGGGCAATGATTTCGTCCACGATATTGCCCGACGACGCAGCCGGAGCGGCAAGCCCAGTGGGGACGGCAAGGGCAGTCGGGGCGGCGGGTGATGTTGTCGGTGCCGTGGGTTTCGGAGCGTTGGGCTGAGCCTGAGCAAAAGCGTGACCGCCAGGAACGGCAGCGAATGCCAAGGAGAATAAGACAGCGAATAAGAGCTTTTTTGGCATGATAATTCTGGCCCTCGCAACTGGGAACGTCCGCAAGGCAAGGGTAATGCGATTATTTTAGCAGTCGCACGACTCTGGAGGCGAATGCCGACAAGCTAAGGCGGTAGGCCAGTCAGGCTCGGTTGACGCCCGAGAAGGGGAAAGGCCTTATTGTTGAGGTTTCTTCTTTTTTCCGAACCCGCCCAGAAGTCCGCCCAGTCCGCCTGGCTGTCCTCCGTCTTTGCCGCCCCCGAGCAAGGTGTTGGCCAGGCTGCCTTTGCCGCCACCGAAGCTGGGTCGGAACTCGGGACTGGAGGTCTTGCCCTGGATAACAAACGGAATGCCCTGGGTTTTGCTGGCGCTGACCAGCGTCCCGACCGATCCGAGGAGGTTGCCCGCCGTACCCGAGAGCTTCATAACCATCTGGAAATCCATGACGTTGCTGCTATTGATTGCGCCACTGCCGCTGAGGGAGCCAATGCTCGGGACGTCGATCACAATGTTGTCGGCGTGCAGCCCTTCCGGAGCCACACGCAGCCCGGAGGCGGCGGTTTGGATCAGCGTATCGTCGCTCGGCTTGAAGCCGGTGAGCGCGGCTAGAGCACCCAGCTTCGCAGTCAGGTTGTAGCCGATGAGGTGCGTATTGGAGATCGTGATTGGTCCGGTGATGACCAGCCGATCGATTGGTCCTTCGGCAGTCATTTCCACGTTGGCCACGCCGCCCTGAATCGAAGCTCCAGAGGGAAGCACCAGGCCCAGAGCCGGAAACAAGGCGGCGATATCGTTCATGGCCATGTCCTTGCCTTGGAGTCTCAAGTGAGCGATCACATCCTGGGTGTGGGTGTCAACGGTTCCAGTCGCCGTAGCGGTGCTCTTGCCGGTGTGCACGTTGGCGGTGATGGAACCGGTGTTGAGCTCCAGGCTGTAGTCGCCGGTATAGTCGAACGAGACCGGAGCGCGCGCCGGCGCGCCGCCCTTCACCAGAATCAGACCGGCGCCGCTGCCTTTGCCTTCGGCATGCATCTTGTGTCCGTCCGAGTGAATCTTGCCGTCGAAATCAAGTTTTCCAGCCAGGCCGGAACTCCCATCAAGAAGACCTGTGGCTCCCAGATCGAGATGTTCCAGGGCGACTTGCGCGTCAAGCGGCGTGCGCGCGGAATCTTGGCGATCGAGAGGCCCGGCCGTACCATTTACCTGCAGCGATCCGCCGCCGGGAGTAGATGCAGTCAGCGTGAAAGGCATGGCGCTCGAGAAGGAGATATCATGGGCGATCAAATGGAGACTTTGGTAGTTGCGTTCCTTGCCAGCGCCGCGAGCGCCGCCTTGCCCGATGCTTACACTGCCGTCCACGATCTCAACGGTATCCACGGAAAAGTTTGGCGCCGAAGAACTGGTTGCAGGCTCACTAGGCTCGGCCGTGGACGCTCCAAAACTCGAGTAGTTCCACTTCCCTTCGGCGTTGCGCAGAATCACGATTTCCGGCTTCTCCACGGTAATCGACGTGACGCTGAGCTGACGCGAGAAGATCAACGGTAGCAAGCGCAGTCCGACCTTGAGTGAAGAGGCCTGGAGAAACGGTCCCTTGTTGAACGCCGGGTCATCGGCGATGGTGATGTTCTCCGCCGAGGCACCGCCGCTGAAGATCGAAGCTTCAAGTTTGCCGATGGTCACCGGCCGGTTCAACGCCGCCGACACTTTCTTTTCCAGATCGGGTCGGAACGAGTCGATGTTGATAAAGAGAGGAGCGGCAAGAAGGCCGAGGATCAAAACGCCGACGACAACTCCAGCAATAGTGAGAAGACGCTTCATAGCGCCAGAATGCTATCAGAAAGCCAGCCCGGGTCAGATTGACATTTGTAACCCTTTGCCTCGTCGCGGTTTATAAGGGTGGGAATCTTAGAAAAAACTAATGATGATGCCACTCTGCTGTGAGGTGCAGGATCACCGGTATTTTCTGACGCAGGTTATTTCGGGGGGCCGTTTGAGCCGCAGCTAGCTTCCGTAATTCTTCTTGAGATAGTCGGTGATTTCGTTTTCAAGTTCAGCGTAGCCGCTGTGGATGGTCGAGCGCAGGGCCGACTCGACCGACTGTCCCTGTCCCAGCCCCTCTAGAATCTGCGCGAGGCTGGGCATGCCATAGGTGTTGCGAATGTATTCCGCGGCAGCCAGGCTCTCGGCGTAAGCCACGGAAGCCTCATCGCGGCCGAAAATGTCAAACCGGCCTTCGAGCTGATTCAGTGGAATCTGGTGCCCGGAAGCGTAGAGTGCAGCCAGGCGGTTTCCGATCGACCCGGTGGTGAGACCTTGTTCCACCTGAGCCACGCCTTCATTCAGCCATCCGGGACAGCGCTCGTGGGAAATTTGCCGGATGAAAGAATGCGTTAACTCGTGACGCAATACGCCAGCCAGCTCTGGTGTCACGGTCTTCAATCCGGAAATGGGGATGCGGATCTTGCCGTCGTTGATCGCCGTCGACCAGGCGGGAGCCTGAGTGATGTCGAAGTACGCCTGTTCGGTGTAGAGCGAGACATAAATGTTGCGAGGCGAACCGCCAAGATCGCTGTCAATCCCCCTGTATGCTTCCTCCAGGGTCTCAAGAATCTGGGAGCGCAGGGCCTTGGCCGTTTCCGAGCCTTCGTACCGCATGACGAAATGGATGCTCTCCTGCTCCCGGAAATCAGCTTCGCTCCGCGATTCTTGCTCCACCTTGTTCAACATGCTGCGCACTCCGTCATCGGAACGCAGTTCGAGCGACTTCTTCAGGGCGGCGACGGCTTCTCGCGTCCGGCCGTTCCGGTAATAGACAAATCCCAGGACGGTGTATGCATCCGCCGAAGGGCCGACGCTGGTAGCGAGTTGGGCCGGAGACAACGCCTCGCTGTTTCTACCGAGATTGAGGAGGACCGAAGCATAGTTTTCGAGCAACGCCGCCTGGCGAGGAAGAAAACGCAGTGCTGCTTCCAGATAGCGGGCTGCGGAAGGGAAATCGCGTTTGTCTTGGGCGTATCGGGCTGCGATCGAGTAGGCAGCGCCGGATTCTAGCGGGTTGCCCTCGCGCTCGATAGTTCGCAACGCGTCAGTATCCACCGAACCATTGCGGATCACACGGTCGAGCAAGTGCCCGGTGATGGGTAGCTCCGCACTGGGCTCGGGCAGATCGACCTCCGGCAAGGCCGCTGCAGACGCCGGCGCTGCCGAATCAGAGCCGGTTTCGATCTTCGCGACGATGGACTTAGGTAGGGCAAAGCTGTTGTCGCCGATGGTGTAGCGCACGCGGCCGCCGCTTTCCTGTACGGAATCGGCCACGATGCGGTCGCCGTTCTTCAGCACAATAGTGTCCCCGCCAGCGATGGCGCACAAGACGACACTTGAGCAAAGTGTGATAATCAGACGCACGTGATCCCGGCAATTATGGCATGGTTATGAAGACCTTGTTTCGTCTGGCAGTGACGAAGGTGCTACTGCTTTCCACAGGCCTGGCCTTTGGTCAGGGCCAGGTACAGCCGCCTGCGGCAACTTTATCGGCTGTCGCAGCGCAAGCGGCGGCACCTCTTTATCGCGACTTGCTGAATCCGACGCTGAACCCAGAAGAGGTCTATCGCGTGCGCAACGTTTCTCTGCAGCGCGAGGACTTGCACGTGGTATTCGACGACGGCACTCTGGGCCTCATACGAGCGGTGGACGGCCACGTAACCGGTGCGGTCTTTGAGGGCGTCGGCGAGATCCTGCTAGTACCCCCAAACCGCGCCGAACGCAACTCCCTAGCACTCTTTACCGGTTCCGCGGTCCTGGAACAGCGATTTGAATCGGCCTATCTCCGTTTCTTTGACGACGATCTCGTGAAACAGTTGCGCGCCGGATTCCGAGGCAGGGACGACGACCCGGATTTCGTTGGCCGGTGGGAGCAGCCGGTCAAAGTCCTAGCTCCGATCGACAGCCTGCAGATTCTTGAAGCCATCACCAACGCGTCGGAACCGACGTTGCCCTATGTGCACTTGCGGTTGGGCGGCACCCAACTCGGCATCTTCGATGTGTATTTTGATCCCCGCGCCCTGGAACAGATCACGGTGGCTCAGGAACGACTCAACGGGAATATAGCTTTCTACGACACCTGGACCTCGTTCCCCATGCGCTCCGCGCGCGATTCCACCCAGCCCCGACCCGTCGCCTATCCTCCCTTCAGCCTTTCGGATTACCGCATGCACCTGACGGTCGAGCCACCGACGGAGTTGAAAGCTGAGAGCGAGGTCACCATCACTCCACATTCCGCTGGTCAGCGCACCGTAGTACTGGAGCTATCCCGCTATTTGCGTGTCAGCGAGGCCCGAGCTAACGGTCAGCCGGTGGAGGTGGTTCAGCGCGAGGCAGTGAGCGGGACTGAACTTGCCCGCCGCAGTGACGACCTCGTAGGTCTGGTCTTTCCCGCGGCTCTCGAGAAAGACCACTCGGTGAGGCTTAGTTTCAAGTATTCCGGCCCGGTGATGTTCAGTGCCGGAACGGAACTGCTGTATGTAGGCGAGCGCGGCACATGGTATCCCAACATCGGCCCGGCGTACTCTGCCTACGACCTGACCTTCGACTATCCGGATGATTGGTTGCTGGTGGCCACGGGCAAACAAGTAGAGCACACCGTGGCCCATGGCCGGCGTATCACCCGCTTTGTCAGCCAGAAGCCGATTGCCCGCGCCGGCTTCAACCTGGGGAAGTTCGAAACCGGTTCGGCGACCACGGGAGGCGTTTCCATCCACGCGTATGCGGCGCGGAATGTAGAGCAGGCGCTGGCGGTGCCGGAAGAGCGCGCGGGTAAGCATCCGCATCCCGCGAAGGAGGTCCAGCAGATTGCCGACCAGGCCGCCAACACCGTGCGCGTCCTCTCCGCAGAGCTGGACGCTTTCCCCTACTCGAATCTCGAGATCACGCAGTTGCCGGCGCTGCTGAGCCAGTCCTGGCCGGGCTTAATCTATCTCTCCAGCATGGCTTTTCTCGAGCCCGATGAGCGCCGCGCTATCGGCTTGCGCGACCCTTATAACGAGTTGCTTCTCAGCCGGCTGATGCTCGCGCACGAGACTGCCCACCAGTGGTGGGGCGACGCGGTGGATTGGGTCTCCTATCGCGACGAATGGATCATCGAGGCCCTGGCGAACTATAGCGCCCTCCTGATCCTGGAGAAACAGGATCCGCAGGCCATGAAGACGGCGCTCGAATTTTACAAGGTCGAGTTGTTGAAGGAGACGTCCAGCGGGATCGTAGCCCAGGCCGGTCCCGTGACGCTGGGCTGGCGGCTGACCTCGTCCAGGTTTCCCCAAGCCTACGAGCGCGTACTCTACGGCCGGGGCACCTGGCTCATTCACATGCTACGCACCACACTGAGGCAGGCCAGCGGCAACCATAGCGATGCCTTGTTCTTTGCCGCCTTGAAGGGGCTTCTGGACCGCTCGCCCAACCACAAGATCTCCACTCACGATCTCGAAGAAGCGTTCGAGAAAGTGCTGCCTTCGTCTTTCACCTATGAAGGTCGAAAATCGCTGGATTGGTTTTTCGATAGCTGGGTCAACGACGTCTCGATTCCGTCCTTCTCGCTCGAGGACGTGAAACTAGTGCCCGACGGTCCCCGCATCAAGGTCACGGGCACGATCCGCGAGACCAACGCAGCCAAAGACTTGGTGACCGCCGTCCCTATCTACATCGTCGATGAGAACGGCAAGTCACGTTTCGCTAATTTTGTCTTTGCCGACGAACCCGACACCGCTTTTACCCTCACGGTCCGGAGCGGCGTCAAACAGATTCTGCTCGACCCTGAAGGCACGCTCCTTCGACGCTAAGGAAAGCATTGGATTTCCTCACCGGACTGTGGCAGCATTTTCCACTGCCTGGTTCGATCTTGGAGGAACATGCGTCATCTGCTCTTATTCGCGCTTTGGTTGGTTCCGAGCCTCAGTGCTGTCGCTCAAAGCCCTGCGCAGCCTGCTTCCGGACCGCAACAATACACGCTCGCAGCCACACCCACGACTGTGGCCTGGGGATACTATGACGCCAAAGCACAGCCCGTGCTCCGCGTCCGCTCGGGCGATACCGTGGTGATCGATACCTTGATCACCAACAGTCCTACGGGGCTCGAAAAAGCCGGCGTGCCTCCCGACCAAGTGCAGCAGAGTCTGCGCGATATTTACAAAGAAGTAACCAACAAAGGTCCCGGCGGCCACATCCTGACCGGCCCAATCTACGTGGAAGGAGCTGAACCCGGCGATACTCTGGAAGTCCGCATCCTGAAGATTGATCTTGCCCTTCCCTACGCCTACAACGGCTTTCGCGCCGGCGCAGGTTTTCTCACGAACGATTTTCCTTACTCTCGAATCAAGATTATTCCGCTGGATCGTGAGCGCATGGTCGCCAAGTTTGCGCCGGGGATTGAGATTCCTTTACATCCGTTCTTCGGCAGCGTCGGCGAAGCGCCTCCGGAAGCCTACGGTCGCCTCAACAGCGCTCCTCCATGGATTCACGGCGGGAATATGGACAACAAGGAGCTTGTTGCCGGCAGCACGCTGTATCTTCCCGTGCACGTTCCTGGCGCGCTGTTCCTGATCGGCGACGGGCACGCCGGCCAGGGCAACGGCGAGGTCGACATCACCGCACTAGAGACCTCGCTCACCGGAACCATTCAGTTCATTGTGCGTAAGGATCTCAAGACCGACTATCCCCGCGCGGAAACCCCGACTCACTACATCACCATGGGATTCGACGACGATCTGAGCGAAGCCACCCGCATTGCCGTGCGCCAGATGATCGATTTTCTGGTCAAGGAAAAGCACCTCAGCCGCGACGACGCCTATATGCTCACCAGCGTGGCCGGCGACGTCGACATCTCCGAGTTGGTAGACAGCAACAAGGGTGTTCATGTAATGATGCCTAAAATTATCTTTCTCCACTAGCACGCAGCCATAACCGCTCAATACTCAACTCGCCAGGAATCTGGTGCAGCAACTTGCCAATTACTTTGGTAATCCTATCCTCGCCATGAGCTTTGGATAGACTTGCGGATACTGCGCCCTAGTAGACCTTCAAGATAGGAAGTCCGCAAATGCTTATTCCCATTCGACATGAGAATATGTCGGCCCGGCGGTGGCCGGTCATCACTTTGGGACTGATTGCTATTAATGTCCTCGTCTTTCTCGGCACCTACTGGTCGATGGAAGATCAGCAACAGAAGACCGGGACCGCGAAGCTCCACCTTTTGATGTTGGCGGCCCTGCACCCGGAATTGGAAGTTCCGCAGGAGGCGCAGGAACTGGTTACCAGCGTCCGCGAGAAGAATCCCAAGTTGTGGGAGCTAATCCGCAACCCAAATCGCAAGATAGAGGATGCCTGGGAGGCCAAGATTCGCCTGATGGATGATCCGGGGGCACTGCAAGCGGAAATGGATGCGCTCGCACACCAGTACTCCGAGGCAGCGGCGTCCTCTCTGTCGGAGCAATATGCGTTCATCCCCGCTCACCCCAGGCTCGTCGCCTATCTTACCGCTAACTTTCTCCACGGGGGCTGGCTGCACATCATCGGAAACATGTGGTTTCTCTGGCTGGCGGGTTTTGTTCTGGAGGATACCTGGGGCCGCCCGCTTTACTTGATTTTCTATCTGGTGGCCGGGGCCGCAGCTTTGCAGGTGCACGCTTGGACCAACGCCGGTAGTCTGGTGCCCACGCTGGGGGCTTCCGGAGCGGTCGCAGGGCTGATGGGAGCATTCATGGTGCGGTTCCCCCAAATGAAGATCCAAATGCGCTGGTTTTTCGGCCCGCGTTCTATCGTTCGCGGCGGATACCAATTCTCGGCCCCTGCCTGGGCCCTGCTCCCTCTCTGGCTGCTTACAGAAGTTTTTTATGGCGCCCTCGTAGGTCAGTCGAGTGGGGTGGCGCACTGGGCCCATGTAGGCGGGTTCGTCTTCGGCATGCTTGTGGCATCGGCGATACGCTACTCCGGCCTGGAGCACATCGCTACTCGAGCCATCGAAAAGCAGGTGAGTTGGACCAGCGATCCGGAGATTACACAGGCCACCGAACTGATTGAGAAGGGTCAAATCGACGAGGCCATTTGCCTCTTGCATGATCTCGCGGCGACGAAGCCTGATTCCGTGGATGCCTATAGCCTCTTGCAGCAGACTCTCTGGCGCAAGGGCGACGTACCGGCTTACCAGGAAGCCACGACCCGGCTGTGCGCGTTGCATCTGAAGAACCACGAGAACGAGCTGGCGTGGCAGAACTTTGAAGAATTCATCAACACCGGCGGCGTCAAGATGCCGCTGGCGACTTGGTTCGATCTTTGCCGGCTTGCTGAAGGACAGCAGAATTTAGAGCGGGCTCTCAATGAGTATCAGAAGCTCATTGCTGCCTACCCATCGGAAAAACGGATGCTCCAGGCGCAGATGGCCGCCGGTAGAATCTGCCTGAAACTCAACCGCCCTCAGGAAGCTCTGCAATTCTTTGAGTCGGCCAAAGTGTCGCCCATCCCCCATTTGGATTGGGAACAAACGATCGAAGGATCAATTCGCGACGCTCAAAAAGCCATCGAGCGAGGCTCCCCGCACTTCGATTCCCTTCATGCGGCCGATTTCTGAGATAATCGAGCGGTCTGGTAAGGCATCATGAACAGCGAGCGAAACCCATGAAACTGCTGATTCGATGGCTCCTGAGCGCTGCTGCATTGATGGTGATCGCATACTTTGTTCCCGGATTCTATGTGCGCGGCTTTGGGGCCGCACTGATTGCGGCCGCCATCATCGGCTTGGTCAACGCAACGCTGGGATTGGTACTCAAGGTACTGACTTTTCCCCTGACCATCATCACCCTCGGGCTTTTCCTGATCGTGATCAATGCGGCCATGCTGAAGGTGGCGGCATTTTTTGTGCCGGGATTTCAAGTCAACACTTGGACCGCCGCAATCATCGGCGCCATTCTGCTGAGTCTGATCTCTTCCTTCCTGCACTGGTTGCTGCGAGAGGACGGCAACCGCTACCGCTAGTTGGCGACCTCAAAACCTCGAGCTTGCTCGAGCTGCGGCTTCCCGGAACGCCGCGCGAAGATGCTTGACTACCTTCTCCAGGGAATTCTGCTGAAACAAGCGGATTCCAGCCACTCCGCTCGCACCCGCGGCGAAGCACGTTGCCGCGTTCTCCAGGGTGATGCCACCCAGAGCCAGCACCGGCATGAATGCCGCCGCGCTCCGTGGCCGATCGCAGACCGTCCGCAGCATGACCAAGCCCGGCGCGTTTGCCCGGCCGTCTTTCTCGAACACCGGAGCAAACACAACGAAGTCAGCGCCGTGGGCCTCGGCCAGTGCAACTTCCTCCGGGGTGTGTGCGGAGACGCCGATGATGGCGTGCGTCCTGCCGGCGCGGTCCCAGATCGCGCGGACCTCGCTTGCTGCCAGATCGCCGGCGGGAAGGTGGACGCCGTGAGCCCCGCAGGCTAGAGCAACGTCGGTACGCGAGTTGATCAGCAGCCGGGTCGCCGAGCCCGCGGGCAATCGGACGACCGCCTTTTGTGCCAATGCGAGCAGGTCGCGGCTGCAGAGGTCTTTTTCTCGCAGCTCGACCAGATCCGCTCCGGCTGCGGCACATTCGCCGATCTTATCCAGCAGTCTAGACTCCCGGTCGGCGGGACTCCCGGGAAACTGCCTGCGATCGGTGATGTAGCACAACATGGCCGCCGATAGTGTGGGCTGCTGGCTGGTTTCTGCGGGCGTATACAAAGGTCCTCCCTCGCCGGCTTCAGCGATGACCCGCGAAAGTCCGGTCGCGGCCATAAATTTCCAGTATATGTCTCATAAGCTAATTTGATTGGCAGCCGGGCATGGTCCGCGATACCCTAATATGTCGGTCGCAAGGCCCGATTCCCCTAAAACCCAGGCAATTGGCCGTCACAAAACTTTTTGTGGAGAACCATGTCAAACGAACTGCGTAACTTTCTGACTCTCTCGTACGACGAACTGGAACGACTCAACCTGCATGCCAAAGAGGAGCGCAAAAAGCGCGTGCCTGCGCACAAGATCCAGGAAGAGCGTCTTAAGTACCTGACCGACGAAAAGAGTATCAAGGCGGTGACGGTCCTATTCAGCGATCTCGAAGGCCGACTGCACATGCTCGACTATGACAAAAAGTTCCTCATCAAGAGCTGGGACAACCTCACCTTTGACGGCTCCTCCATCCGTGGCTTCACCGCCCAGCGCGAGAGCGACCTTCGCCTGCATATGGATTGGAGCGCCTTCTACTGGGGACCGGCCGACGTCTTCGGCCCCGGCAAGGTGCTCATTTTCGGCGATGTCATCGATAAAGGCGGCGATCCTTACGGAGCTGACATCCGCGGCCTGCTCAAACAATTTGCCGATGAGATGCACAAGAAAGAAGGCTACACGCTCAACGCCGCCAACGAGATCGAAGGCTTCCTCTTTCGCGGCGCTGACGCCGAACGCCGTTACCACGAGACAGGGAAATTCGAATACGTGAACACCGGCGGCTACTACCACTCGCTCCCCGGCGATCCGCTGCGCACCTTTATCGATACCACCGCCGAGGTGCAGCGCTCGATGGGCTTCCAGAACGAGAAAGACCATCCCGAGGTCGCGCCTTCGCAGTTTGAAATCAACTACGGTTACGGCGAGGTCGTGGCTGCGGCCGACCAGATCCAGCTCTACAAACTGATCTGCCGTCAGGTCGCCACCAAAATGGGCTTTACAGCCAGCTTCTTGCCCAAGCCTGTCGTTGGTGTAAACGGCAGCGGCATGCATACCAATGTTTCCGTTAGCAAAGACGGCAAAAACCTCTTCTGGGACACCAAGGGCGAAGAAAAGCTCAGCAAGCTGGGCTGGGCATTTACCGATCGCATTCTCACCCACGGCAACGACATCTGCTTGGTGCTGAACCCGAGCGTGAATGCCTATCGCCGTCTCGATCCGCACTTTGAAGCGCCCAACCAGCTCAAAGCCTCGCCTGTGGACCGCGGATCGATGGTCCGCATCCCCATCGGCAACGAGAAGAGCATGCGCGTTGAAGTTCGCTCCGTCGCCCCCGACGCCAACGCTTACATGGTGATGTACTCCATCTTCAAGACCGGCCTTCAGGGCGACACGGCTCAGATCAAGAATCTGCGCCAGGCCGAACGCTACCTGCCGGATAACATCTACACCGCGATGGACAACTTCCGCAAAGCCAAATGGACCACCAAGCTCTTCGGCGCCGACGTGAAGGGTCGCTACCTCGACCTGAAGCAGAACTCGGCTGACCGTTGCCCGCGACTGCTGGGGACGTTCGTAAAAGCCCCTGAAGTTCAGTATCACCACGACGTCTACAACCAGTTCTTGTGGAACCTTTTCTAGAGCGGCGCGCCGCAACCGGCCTGCGTCTGAATTGGTGATCGCCACTCGCTCGCGGTTTGGCCGCTGCGGAGTCTCGAAGGTCGCAAGTAGACCCCAGCGAAGCCGAGATGGCGCCAAGGTACGCGGAATTCATTCTTACTCGCTCCCCGGAGCTCTCTTTGGCTGCTTGTGGAGAGTCAATCGTGTACATCCGAAGACACCGGTAATGGCGCCAGCATCGACCTTGATGTAACGTTGCGGAGGCGATTCAGCAAACCGGCGAAACCGGGGAACGCCCACGAGAAGGTCGGGCTTCGACCGGGGGTCTTGGACCGCCAATCGAGCGATCCGCTTGATCGTTTGTAGCAGGGTACATGAAACGAGCCGTCAGGCCGGCCTGGTGCCAACCAGTGATAAACTTCGGAGTTTTATTTCAAAGGGAGAACGCCTATGCAGCGGTCAAGCCTTCTTATTCTTTGTCTTTTGGCGGAAACGTCGATGGTGTTCTTAGGCCAGCCATCAGCCTGGGCTCAGCAGCTGACCATCGAGTCCCTCTTCGCGTCCAACAGTTTTTCGAGCCGCCCTCCGGAGACCATCAATTGGAGTCCCGACAGCCGCAAGGTCGCCTACGTAGTGCACGCCGAGCCGGCAGAGAGCCAGCCGGACAGATCCGATCTCTATTACATTGACGCCGCCAGCGGCAAGGCGGCGGTACTGGTATCAGCGGAGAAGATTAGGAGTATGGCGCCACGCACTTCGTCGGGCAAGGACGACCGCGAGCGCGACAACCGAGCCCGCTATCGCGTGGCCGGCTATCATTGGGCGCCCGACTCTGAGCACATCCTGTTCGACGCCAACGGCCAGCTCTGGTATTACGGCCTGGCTACGGGGACAGCCGTGGCCATGAGCTCGTCTGAAGACTCAGCCGGCGATCCCAAGTTTTCCCCCGACGGCAAGCTGCTGGCCTACGTGCGCAAGCACAATCTGCTGGTGCGTCCAGTGGCGGGCGGTGACGAAAAATCGCTCACCAATGACAAGAGCGAGGATTTGCTGGACGGCGAAGTGGATTGGGTTTATTCCGAAGAGCTCTCGGTCCGCAGTAATTATTTCTGGTCGCCCGGCGGAGGGAAAATCCTCTTCATGCAGATGGATGAGTCCAAGGTCCCGACGTACCCGATCACCGACTTCATCCCGCAACATCCGACGGTTTCGCAGGAAAAATATCCCAAAGTGGGCGATCCTAATCCGCAAGTCCGGCTGGGCGTGGTCGGCTCGAACGGCGGCGGCATCAAGTGGATCAAGCTGACCGACGACGCTGACATTTACATTCCGCGCTTCGGCTGGGTGAAGGACGGCGTGGCCTGGGCTATGGTGATGAACCGGGCTCAAGATCAACTCGATCTCTACTTCATCGACACGGACAACGGCAGATCGCGACGCGTGCTTCGCGAAAAGGACGAAGACTGGATCGAGATCAACAACGACTTCCGCATCCTCAAGTCTGGCGATAAGTTCCTCTGGTCGAGTTGGCGTGATGGTCATACCCACCTGTATCTCTATTCGTTCGACAAGACCAACCCACTCGGGAGCGATGCCAGGCTCCTGAACCAGGTCACCAAGGGCGACTTCGAAGTGTTTAGCATCGAGGGAATCGACGAGGCCGCGGGGGTGGCTTACGTTATCACCAATTCCGGTGATGCCCGTCAGCGCCGCCTGGGACGCGCCAAGTTGGACGGGAGCAGCTTCGACGACCTGACCAAGCGCGATGGAACCACCGAGGTCACCATGTCGCCAGATACCCAAGAATACGTCGCCCGTTTTTCGGCGATCATGACGCCGCCCGAGCTCGAGTTCTGCCGCACCGGCCAGGTGTGCCAGACGTTCTGGGCGTCGAAAAGTCTTGATGCTTACCACCTGACGCCGCCGCAGTTCTTGGACTTCAAGGCCGACGACGGTACGGTGCTACACGGGGTCATCTATCTCCCGCCGAACAGCGCGGGCAAAAAGGTTCCATTGGTCAACAATCCTTATGGCGGTCCGGGCGGCCAGTCGGTGCGCAACGCCTGGGGCGGAACAGGGATGCTTTTCAACCAGATCCTCATGCGCGACGGCATTGCCGTGCTCGAGGTCGACAATCGTGGCATGGGCGCCCGCGGTAAGAAATTTGCGGCCACGTTACGCCACAACTTTGGCGACGTTGAGCTCAAGGATCAATTGGCGGCGATCGATCAGGCGCTCGAGAAGTTTCCTCAGCTCGATGGGTCGCGGCTGGGCTGGTGGGGATGGAGTTACGGCGGCTACATGACGCTTATCGCCATGACCCACTCCGACCGCTTCAAGGCCGGGGTCTCGGTGGCGCCCGTAACCGACTGGCGCGACTACGATTCCATTTACACTGAGCGCTACGGCGGCCTGGTTCCGGAGAATGAAGCGGCTTACAAACACGGCTCGCCCATCACGTATGCTGCTCAGCTCCATGGGCATCTGCTGGAAGTCCACGGCACCAGCGATGACAATGTGCATATGCAGAACACCATGCAGATGATCAACGCCTTCATCAACGCCGGCAAACAGTTTGACCTCCAGCTCTATCCTCGCAAGACCCACGGAATCTCCGGACCAGCAGCGCGCGTCCATTTATACACCCGCATTCGCGAGCATTTTCGCCGCGAGCTTCTGGAGGCCGAACCGCAGCAGACGGCGAAGGACGGGCAATCGAGAGACCGGTGAACAATCACACCATCTCTCTCGGCGACTTTGAACTTACCACGTTGAGCGATGGCTACTACCTCGCCGACGGCGGCGCCTTCTTCGGCGTTGTTCCTAAAGTATTGTGGCAGCGCAAAGTGAAGGCGGACGAGAACAATCGCATCACGGTGAGCTGTAATTCGGTGCTGGTGCGCACCGGCGCGAACAACGTGCTGATTGAAACCGGGATTGGCAACAAGCTGAGCCAGAAGTTCAAGAACATCTATCAGAGCGAGGAAAAGCTGCTTGAGAATCTGGGTGCAGCCGGCGTAGGGCCGGAGGAGATCGACGTTGTCATCAACTCCCATCTGCACTTCGATCACTGCGGATGGAACACGGTCTATCGTAAAGGAGCGGCGGTGGCCACGTTTCCCAGGGCCAGGTATTACGCGCCGGAGGGCGAGTGGAAGCATGGATCACTGCAACTGGAGCGCGATCGCGTGAGCTACATCAGTGATAACTACGATCCGCTGATCCGCTCGGGACAAATGCAGCTGCTCGCCGGCGAAGGGGAGATCCTGCCCGGTATCTCCGTGGCTGTTTACCCCGGTCACACGCGTAATATGATGGCGGTGTTCATCCGCAGTGGTGGCAAGACCGCTTGTTACATTTCTGATCTCATCCCCACCACCTGGCATCTCGACGTCACCTGGGTGATGGCCTACGATCTTTTCCCCCTGGAGACCATCGAGAGCCGGAAACGTTATTACGCGCAGGCGGTGCCGGGACAGTGGCTCACGATCTTTACTCACGATCCTGAAATCCCCTGGGTTTATCCCGCGCTCGAGGGCGGCAAGATTGTTGCGAAGGCCGTGTAAGATTCCCATCCCGATCGGCCGCTCCGGGGCTCTGTTTCTCTCCGTGACCGCGTTATGTGCGGCCGGTACCACCCAGACTAAAATAGATTTCCTCTCCCTCGACAAGGAAGTCGTGCTCGCTCGGATCCAGAACGTGCGGAACAAGAATTCGGACCGGCCGAGGAAAGTGAAAGCGCTTTTTCATCGAAGCACGCTGCCAATCCTAGGCAAATGACTTTTCAGACAGATCAGCGTCCATTAGTGGTTCCCCAAAAGCTGGGGAACGCCTGGCAGCGGTCCTTTACGCACCTGATTGTTCTTGCCTCCTGCGTGGCTGTCGTATGGGCGGTGGGCGCCGCGCAGAAGGTGCAGTTTGTGCTGACCGACCGGGCTGAGATTCTGGAGAGAGTGAAGGAAGCTCCGGTCAGTGATGCCGAGCGAGCCTCGCGGATCAGAGCCTGGTTCGTCGCGGCGGGCTGTAACGGAGTCCTGTTGCGGGAGCAGGCCGTCACCGGCGCTTCCACGCCCAACATCATCTGCGAGCTGCAAGGCCAAGACCGTGAGACCGTGATTGTGGGAGCCCACTACGAGACGACCTCGTCGGCCCGGCCGCTCGACAACTGGAGCGCGGCCGCATTGCTGCCTGCGCTCTACAAGAGTCTGCGTGGCCAGAAACGCCACCATCACTTCATCTTTGTCGCTTTCGCCGACCAGGGTGGCGAGCTCGCCGGTTCACGGGTCTTTACCGGACGAATGAACCCAGCACAGCTGCGCCAGGCCGAAGCCATGGTCAATCTGGACGTCCTAGGTCTCTCGCCCACCAAAGTGTGGGCCAGCCACTCCGATAAGGACTTGGTGCACGACCTGGTGATCATGGTGTACGCTCTCAAGCTTCAGGCGAGCCAGATTGACATGGAGCGAGCCAGCACCACAGACTCCGAAGCCTTCTCTTTTGTGCAGGTGCCTACGATCACCATCCACTCCTTGACCGAACCCAATTTGGCCGGGGGCACGGCCACCGCGTTCCGTCCCGGCAATTATTACGATACCTACCGCTTGCTCTGCGGTTTTCTCGCGTATCTGGACCTCACTCTAAAGCCGAGGCCCAACCAAGGATGAACGCTCTACGCTCGTTTTTTCAGTTGGACCGATACCGCACCACCGTCGGGCGCGAAGTGGTGGCTGGGCTGACCACCTTCACCACCATGTCCTACATCGTCGTGGTAAACCCGGCGATATTGAGCAAAGCAGGAATTCCCAAAGATCCGAGCTTCGTGGCTACGGCCCTGGCCGCAGTCTTTGGCTGCTTGATGATGGGACTGTACGCCAACCGTCCTTTCGCCGTTGCACCCTATATGGGCGAGAACGCTTTCATCGCCTTCACTGTGTGCCGGCAGCTCGGATTCAAATGGCAGACTGCGCTGGCGGCGATCTTCATTGCCGGGATCATCTTTGTGGTCATCACCGTTCTGCGGCTACGGCAATGGATCGTTGAAGCCGTACCACTTTCGTTGCGCTACAGTTTTGCCGTCGGGATCGGGCTGTTTCTGACTTTTATCGGATTCAATCAGACCGGGATCGTTGCTCTCGGTGTAACGGGCGCGCCGGTGCGGTCTGGACATCTGGCTTCGGCGCCGGTGTTGATTGCCGTGGCCGGATTCTTGCTCATGGCCTTATTGGTGATTCGCAGGGTGCCGGGCGCGATCCTGTTGGGGATCCTGGTCACCGCGGGCCTTGCCTTTGCAGCCGGCGTGGCCCATCCGCCGCACGGTGTGGTGAGCCGGCCGCCAAGCCTGGCGCCGATCTTCTGGCAGCTCGACCTCCGCGGCGCACTCACCTGGCGTGCCTTCCCGGTAGTGCTGACTGTCTTCATCATGGCGTTTGTCGACACCATGGGTACACTGATCGGCCTCTCCGCGCGCGCCGGTCTATTGGATGAAAAGGGCAACTTGCCTCAAATCCAGCGCCCCATGATGGCCGATGCGCTGACCAACTGTCTGGCGCCCGCTCTCGGCACTACCACCGCGGGAGCCTTTGTGGAGTCCGCCACCGGTATTGAGGCTGGCGGACGCACGGGACTCACCGCAGTGGTTGCCGCCGCCGGCTTTGTCCTGACCCTGTTCTTCGCACCGTTTCTTACCGCTATTCCGCCTCAGGCTTACGGGCCGGCGCTGATCCTGGTGGGGCTGTTCATGCTGGAGCCGATTACGCGCATCGACTTTCGCGATCTCAGCGAGTCCGTTCCTGCGTTTGTCGTGGTCACGCTGATGTGTTTCACCTTCAATATCGGTGTTGGCATCACCGCCGGACTAGTGCTTTATCCGCTCTGCAAGCTGGCCTCAGGACGAATTCGCGAGGTAAAGCCGGGAATGTGGCTGCTGACAGGACTTTCCGCACTCTTCTTTGTCTTCTATCCCTACGGCTAGTGATTTGAGTTGGCGGCTTTATCAGCGCTCTGTGGCGGCCCCGGCACTCTTATGTGGGCATTCACGGTTCCGATGTGGCCAGTCGCGTTGTCTCGGACGGCCAGACGGAGAAAATAAGTTCCTGCGTCGAGGTCCAAGGTCAACTGGCAGGGGAAAAAACTACGGTTAATTCGGTTGTACGCGTCCTCTTCGAGCCCGGCCTGCATCCTCGCGCCCAATGTCTTGAGCGACTTATCCAGGTCGCTTGAATTGAAGATGCGGGCGGCGCAATCCACCTGGGCGTGCTCTAGCCCATCGCTCTCGCGGGTAAAGCTGATCTGCTGGGGATCGACGGCATAGTTCAGCCGGATGTGGTTGCCGTTTTCAGCCGACGGCATCACGACTGTGGCTTGAAACTGCAGAGAAGTAGCCTCTGGAGAATCCGGGTTGAGCGCGAGATTCAGATCCATGTCCTGTTGCTGAGGATGGTGTTTCAGAAACTCCACGCGGTCCACGGCAAAATATCCCAGACGGTAGCGTAGCTTCACCCCGGGTCGCTTGCTCGAGATCTGTACCTTGCGGAACTGCCCGTTCCAATCTTTGTTAAGCGGATAATAACCAAGGGAATAATAAGTAGCGCCGTCTTCCATATCGTTGCGAACCGCGGCGCCGACGTCATTGCGATTAAAAAAGGCTTTGCCCCCGGTCTTCGCCGCCAGATCTTCCATGCTGCTGTGGGCTTGGAGCAGTTCTTCAGCCTGGGCCCCTTCCGCGCGACTCGCCAGGCCGCCCATGGCAGCTTGTCCGCTCAGGTTGTTGGCAGCGTCATAAAAGGCGCTTCCGACCAGGCCTCGGGCGTCGATCGGGTACACCGCAATTTGAGCGTCGGTGAGCAGGTTGGCGGTCATCGACAACTGGTCGGTAAAATCGCGCGATTCCCGCGACGGCATCTTCTTGGCATCAGGAACAATCATCATGGGTATCGATTCGGAAATCCAGATCAAGTTCTTCCTGCCTGGATATCCCGCCAGAGTCCGCGCCAGCGCATTCAGGGCGGAAAGGGTTAATTGCACGCGCATCCCGGTCTGGTCGGCTAGGTTCTCCTGCGTGAAGTCGCCAATCTGCTGCAACAGTTGCGGGTCATAGACCTGCAAAAGCTGTTCGGCCCACCCTTTCAAGACCGGTGTGTCGGGCGATCCCGAGGCGTTGGCCAGCAGGTGAGAGGACTGGCCGCGGAAAGCGTTGATCACCTTCTTGAGTTCGCTGAGATCGGTTGTGAAGTCCTCGAGAAGGCGCAGCTTCCTCCCTAACGCATAGATGGCGATGGGTTGGCCTTGCGGCAGCTTCTCGAGAAAGCGCACCATCTCCGCGCGGACGTATGCCTGGTGCGGTAGCGTGCTATTGAGCGCGTCAATCAGGATCACGTTCAGAGCGCCGCCGGGTTGATACTTGGGAAGATTGCGAAACATGTTGGGAGGCAGTGGGTCAAGGGCGCGTGGAAGCGACGCGGAAGCCCCGGGATGCTGAAAGTTGAAAGTGCTGATGGGCTGTTCCCGGCCGTCTTCGCGCAGTGAAAAATCGGAGGCTTCGAGGTCGTTCACCTTCTGGCCCTTTTTGTCCACAGCCACTACGTCCACCACGACCATGCGCGTGGTCACGCGGAGCAGGCTGCTGCTGTTCGGCGATGGCTGCTTGGCCTCGCCGGCCGCACGGCTTGCTTCCGTGGGAGTCTTGGAATCTTGAGACGGAGACTGCGACGTTACGTTCGCCGCTGGCAGCAAAAGGAGGCTGTAGATGGTGAGATGCTGCCTCACCCGGGCAAAGCGCAGCCAAACGTTCCGCTTCATGGGACCTCAGTTCCGGCGCGCAGTTCTTTAGGATATCGATGCGCTGGGCCGAGCAGCGGTGGCCTGAGCCGTTCTGGTTACTTCTTGCCGTCGGTCTTGGTGGTTAAGCACAATAGGGATGAGCACAAAAGAACAGGAGCAAACTCTGAACCCGCGTTCGAGTAGTTGGGCAGCTGGAGCACAGAACTGATCTTGCTGAAGGAAACCATTTCGTTTGCGTGCGGTCAGACGCCGGACTTCTTCGCCCAGTTTCCGGCCGTGCCGGCGGTCTTTCTATTGCGAGGCGCCGATGCCGCGGCCGAGCCCTACGTCGGCAAGACGGCCAGCCTGCGCCGCCGCCTGCAGCGGCTGCTCTCGCCTGCAGAATCACGGTCGAAGCGACTGAATCTTCGCGACCGAGTCGCTACGATTGAGTATTCGCTCTGCGGATCGGACTTCGAATCCGGGCTCTTGCTCTATAAGGTCCTTCGCCGTGAGTTCCCCAAGACCTACCAAAAACGGTTGCGCCTGCGTCCGGCTGCTCTGGTGCGCTTGAACCTGGAGAACGAATATCCCCGCGCCTACGTCACCACCAGACTCGGACGACTGAGCGGCAAATCACGATACTACGGTCCATTCCGTTCGCGGACGGTGGCCGAGAGCTTCCTCAACGACTCGCTCGATCTTTTCAAAATGCGCCGCTGCACCTTCGACCTCAATCCCGATCCCAAATTTCCCGGCTGCGTCTATTCGGAGATCAAGATGTGCCTCGCGCCATGCTTCAAGGGCTGCACGGATGACGAATACGCGGCTGAAGTCGGGCGAGTGCAGGCCTATCTCGATACCGGCGGGCAATCGTTGATCACGGAAATGGAGGCCGAACGCGAACGCCTATCCGCCAAGCTCGACTTCGAGGCTGCCGCACAGCTGCACGCGAAGATTACCAAGGTAAGAAGCATTGTTTCCGGGCTGGACGAAATCAGCTGCCGTCTCGATCAGCTTGACGCCGTGATCGTTCAGCCGGCACCGATTGCGGATCCGAATTCAGTAGCGTTGTTCCGGTTTCGCCAAGGCGAGCTGGCCGGACCCCGCCTGTTCGCCGTTGAAACGCCAGGCGAAGGCCAGTCTCTGGAACAGCGGGTGCGCGAGACCCTACAGGAGTTTGCGCCTGCGGGCGCAGATTCGACGGCGCAGTTTAGCGAAGAGCTGGCGATCCTGAAGCGGTGGTACTACCGCACACACAAGGCGGGCGAGATCATCGTGGCGAATGCCGAGGGTGAGATATCAGCGCGACGGATCACCAACACTGTGATGAGAATCTACCGAGGTGAAAAAGCCCCCCCTACTTCGCCGCGGCCAGCCGAGCCTCCTCGCGTCTGATCTGGGAATGTTTATAAAACAGGCGCGATGAATAGAGGAGACTCGAGGATTGCGGCCCGGCACATGTAAAGTGCCAGAAACGATCATTCTCGTGGAGTATGACTTGTCTAGCCAGGAGACAGCAGGAAATTGAGTAGCCAATCAGCAGCATAGCTGAGGATGATAGTTTTCCCAGAAGGAGTACGAAGAATGGCACGCAGCTTTATGCTTTTGCCAAGCTGCGGCCCAGGGATTGAAACCTTGGAGCGGCCTGGGGATGTCAACTCTGGTGCTGTAGGAGACGGTCACTGGGCGCGGTGAGCACGTCGATCGTGCCCGGGGCGCGATCCCTCATTCCGTCCATAGGGATTTGAGAATACAGGAGACTCTACGCCTGCGGAGCAGGGAGACTTCCTTCAAGCACCTTCTCAACCATGCCTAGTAGTGGGACAATGAATACGCGAGGCTTTTCGGGCGCGGCAAGCATCCAATCTAAGAATCATGACCAACAATCAACCGCTCTTTTTTCAGAAATTCAGCATCACTCCGGCCGATCTCCAGCGTTATCTGGGCGAAGCGCTTTCCGCTGGAGGTGATTACGCCGACCTTTACTTCGAATACTTGACGTCCACCTCCATCAGCCTTGACGAAT
This sequence comes from Terriglobales bacterium, assembly GCA_036522035.1. Taxonomy (GTDB): domain Bacteria; phylum Acidobacteriota; class Terriglobia; order Terriglobales; family Acidobacteriaceae; genus Angelobacter. The sequence continues at coordinate 22,528 of DATDGP010000303.1, read as the reverse complement.
CCATGGTGAAGTCGGCGTCGCAAGGGATCTCCGCGGGCTGCGGCGTGCGCGTGCTCTCAGGCTCGCGCACCGGCTACGCCTACACCGATGACCTGGCGCCGGAAAAGATCCTTCGCGCTGCGCGTACTGCAGCCCTGATTGCCAGCGGTCCGGCGCAGCAGCCGGTGCAGGGTTTCAAGGAGAACCGGGCACACCAGCTCTATCAGGTGTCATCACCATCGGCCGACGCCGACATCGCCGCCAAGCTGGAATTGGTGATGCGGGCTGACCGCGCGGCCCGCGCCTATGATCCGCGCATCGTTCAGGTCCGCTGCGGGTACGCCGACGAGCTCCGGCAGATTCTGGTTATCGGCTCGGATGATACCTACGCCAGTGACGTTCAGCCCCTGGCACGTTTCACCCTGATCACGATCGCCAAGTCCGGCGAAAATTCGGCGCGCGGCCAGTCCGGCGGCGGCGGACGCGTCGGCATCGACTACTTCCAAAACGAGCGCACACCTGAGTACTACGCCAAGGAGGCGTCACGGCAGGCGCTGATCCAGCTCGACGCCCGAGAAGCTCCGGCCGGCGAGATGGAGGTTGTGCTTGGACCAGGCTGGCCGGGCATTCTGCTACACGAAGCCATCGGCCACGGCCTGGAGGCCGACTTCAACCGCAAAGGCACCTCGGCCTTCACGGGAATGATCGGTAAGCGCGTTGCGTCCGACAAATGCACCGTGGTCGATAACGGCACACTGCCGTCGCGGCGCGGATCCATCAACGTGGATGATGAAGGCTCTCCGACCCAGAATACGGTGCTCATCGAGAACGGAATCCTCAAGGGCTATCTGAGCGACAAACTCTCTTCCAAGCTTATGGGCATGGCTGACACCGGCAACGGTCGTCGCGAGAGTTATGAACACATTCCTATGCCCCGCATGACCAACACCTACATGCTGGCCGGCGACGAGGCTCCAGAGGACATCATTCGCTCCGTGAAACGCGGGGTTTATGCAGTGAATTTCGGCGGGGGTCAGGTGGATATCACCAACGGAAAATTTGTTTTTTCCGCCAGCGAAGCCTACCTGATCGAAAACGGACACGTGACCGCCCCTCTTAAAAACTGCAGCCTCATTGGCAACGGTCCGGACGCGCTGACCAGAGTCTCCATGGTCGGCAACGACCTGGAGCTGGATGAAGGCGTCGGTACCTGCGGAAAAGACGGGCAGTCGGTGCCGGTGGGCGTTGGCATTCCTACACTGAAGCTGGACCGTATGACGGTCGGCGGGACCGGGAGCTAGCCGCCGATGTCCACGCACATGGAAGTAGCTAGCGGCGTCGAGACTGATCTGCGCACCGTTGCCACCAACGTTTTGGCCCGCGCCATGAAAGCCGGCGCATCGGCGGCGGATGTCATCGTCCGTGAAGATACGGAGTTCTCTTGTGTGGTGCGTCTCGGCCAGGTGGAGACGCTAAAGGAATCCGGCTCGCGCGGCCTTGGCCTGCGGGTGTTCCTGAGCCAGCGCACCGCCAGCACCTATTCCAGCGACTTTACGCGCGAGGGAATCGAAAGGATGGTCCAGGGCGCGGTGGAGCTGGCGCGGGTGACTTCGGAAGACCCCTTTGCCGGCCTACCCCATCCTGACCAGCTCGGTTCACTCTCCGCCGATCTTCAGCTTTACTATGATGACGTCTATTCTCTCCCGCCGGCGGAGCGCATCGATTACGCGCGCCGCGCCGAGCAGGCGGCCTTGGGGGCTGATCTGCGGCTCACCAACTCTGAAGGTGGAATGTTTGACGCGTCCACCGGACACAAGGTCCTGGCCAACTCGTTGGGATTTGTGGGCGAGTCGCGACGCTCGTATTGTTCGGTCGCTGCGATCCCTATAGCCGTGGGAGAAAACGGAGTGATGCAGCGCGATTACTGGTTCTCGGTGGCGCGCTCGCTCGCTAAGTTAGAGTCGGCGGAAGTGGTGGGACGAGAAGCCGCGCGGCGCACACTGCGCCGCCTGGGCGCGCGCAAGGTGGCTTCCACCAGGGTTCCTGTGGTGCTCGATCCGCTGGTTGCCGGCAGTATTCTCGACAACATCTTTCAAGCCGCAGATGGCAACTCGATCTATCGCCAATCGTCGTTTCTCGAAGGCATGTTGGGAAAGAAGATTGCTGGCGATTCGGTTACGGTGATCGACGACGGCACCATGCCCGGCGGCTTTGGCTCCGCGACCTTTGACGGCGAAGGCGTGCCGACACGTCGCACCCTGGTCATTGAAAACGGCGTGCTCCGCTCCTTCCTGCTCAACACCTATACCGCGCGCAAGCTCGGCCTAGATACCACGGGCAACGCTTCGCGCGGTCTTGCCGGCAATCCCGGAATCGGTTCCGGGAATTTCTTCCTGCAACCCGCCCAAAAAACGCCGCAGCAGATCATAGGCGACATCAGGAATGGCCTTTACATCACGGAGTTTCTCGGTTTCGGGGTGAACCTGGTCACCGGAGATTTCTCCCGCGGCGCCAGCGGACTGTGGATCGAAAACGGCGAACTCACTTTCCCGGTCGAGGAAGTCACGGTAGCCGGGAACCTCAAGGAGATGCTCAAGAACATCTCTGAGATAGGCAATGATCTCGAATTCCGCGGCTCCACGGCATCGCCTACGATACGCATCGACGGAATGGTGATCGCCGGAGAATAGCGCTCCTACCGCAATCCGCATTCGGCCAAGACTTCCTATGTCGGCCTTTCAATCCCAGATTGTGGACGCTAATAAAACCGAGTAAGAACGAATCACAATTCGCGTTGACTGCGGTACATGCGCGGCTGAATGGTTGTGCCCGAGAGAATGATTCCGCGGCTGGTTGCTGAGTCCTGAAGGCTGAGTACTTAGTTTAAAATCCTCAGCATGAGCGCACTCAACCAGCCATTTTCGCCGGCGCCGGAACCCGAAGGCCGCCACTGGACCCCGATCATCGCCGGCGCGGTGGTTGTGGCGCTTGTCATCGCGGCAGTTGTGGTGTTCACGCGCATGAGCCAATCTCGCCAAGCCAATCCCAACGATCCTTACCTGGCGAAGCTGCAACTGTCCAATCTGCATATGGCTACGGCCAACAATTTTGCCGGCACGTCGGTGACCTACATCGAAGGCACCCTTACCAACACTGGCGACCGCAAAATCAATAGCGCCAGCGTGCTGGTGGTCTTTAAGAACTCGCTGGGCGAGATCGCGCAGAGGGAGCCGCTGCCGGTCACCGTTCTCATCCCCCATAGCCCTTATGTGGATTACGGGACTATTGATCGCGCGCCGCTCCCCGCCGGTCAGTCGCGCGACTTCCGGCTGACCCTCGAATACATCACCCCGGACTGGGACGGGCAGATTCCGCAGGTGAAAGTTGCCAGCGTAGGCTACTGAACAAGCAATAAGGACTTGCAAAATAGCAATCAGCCTATGTTCTTTTGCGCCTCGGCTTGTTCTCCGATCTTGGGCCTAGCGTTCACCCTTTCCTGGAAGTGCCCGCGATGGTTTAGCTGCCCGAATTGCCGGCTTCCACTTGAAAGCAATTAGAATAGAAAACCATGCACGAAACCAAGGCAATCCGACTGACGGAGCAGGTGAAAGCTGCGGGTTGAGCGAGCAAGCTGAGTCCGGCGGTGCTGGACGCGGTGCTTGGGAAATTAGCCCGGCAGCATGATCCCAACGTTCTGGTCGGCTTTGATACCGCCGATGACGCGGGAGTGTACAAGATCTCGGCTGGGCAAGCCCTGGTCCAGACCGTGGATTTCTTCACACCCATCGTCGACGATCCGAACACCTTCGGCCAGATCGCGGCCACCAACTCGCTGAGCGACGTCTACGCCATGGGCGGACATCCGCTGAGCGCGCTGGCCATCGTGTGCTTTCCCGACACAGGCGATCTCGAGGTGCTCGCGCAGATCCTTGCTGGCGGTCTCTCCAAAATGATGGAGGCAGGCTGTGCTGTGATCGGCGGCCACAGCGTGCGCGACCCGGAGATCAAATTCGGCTACGCCGTCACCGGCACCATTCATCCGGACCGCGTATGGAAGAACGCGACCGCCCGCGCCGGCGACCGTCTGATCCTTACCAAGGCCCTGGGTACCGGCGTGATCTCAACTGCCATCAAGCGCGGTGAGGCCCGCCAATCCTGGATCGATCGAGCAGTGAAGTCCATGACCACCCTCAACGCCCGGGCTTCGGAAATCGCCAGCCACTTCCAGGTACATGCTGCCACCGATATCACCGGCTTCGGCCTGATTGGCCATCTGCGCGAAGTAGCCAAAGGCAGCGGACTGAGTGCCCGTATCCATTCGGCCCGTGTGCCTTTTCTCGAAGGGGCGGTCGAATCGGTGCGCGCCGGCTTTATCCCTGGCGGCCTCACGGCAAATCGCGACTTTGCTGAGTGCGTAGTCGGTTACGAACCCGGGATTCCCGCGGACGTCAAAACCTTGCTTTTCGATCCCCAAACCGCGGGCGGGCTGTTACTCTCGGTCGCGAGCGAAGACGCCGGAGCGTTGGTTAAAAAACTCACAGCCGCTGACGTTCTCGTGGCAGAGATTGGCGAAATGCTGATAGAAGTCAAACCCTTGATACGCGTTATTTAGTCGTGACTATTTTTCAAAGCCGCCTCGCGCAGCCGGGAAACCGAGCCATCTGGAAAAAGGGAAAGAAGAGGAACAAACTATGACTCCGAAAGCTCTTACCCGAAGAGAGGCCTCGATTCGTTTTCTAGGATTGCTGTCGGTTATCGGGCTTATGGACCAAGCCAAAGCCCTGCCAGAAGGAGCTCTGCCCCCAGACGACGAGTCGATCTCCCGAACCTGCGAGTGTATCCACCAGGAGGTATTGATCAAAGCCAACCCGGCCCGCGTCTACCAGGCGCTGACGGATGCCAAGCAGTTTAGCAAGGTGACCGACATCGTTATGCCTGGTGCGGCGACAACCATCAGCCCCGACGCCGGTGGCGCGTTCTCGCTCTTTGGCGGCGTCATTACCGGCAGAAACATCGAGATGGTTCAAGGTGGGTGTCTGGTCCAGGCATGGCGGCAGAAAAGCTGGGAACCGGGCGTTTACTCGTTGGTCAAATTTCAGCTCAACGAACAGGGCGCCGATACCAAGCTGGTTTTCGATCAGACGGCCATTCCCCGGGGCCAAGCGGGCCATCTCGCCCCCGGATGGAGGTCGCACTACTGGGAGCCGTTGCAGAAGTATCTAGCCTGAGGTCCTCGAAGCTAACCAAAAAAGTGAAGGGCAGCCGAAGCTGCCCTTTACATGGCTGAGATCGCCGAGCTTACGCCGGCGAAGGTTTCCCAGGAGCGATCCCGGGCGTACGTCCCGGTTCGGGACGCAGCACCTGCTGCACGCCGTCCTGGTCGCCCTTGTGCGGAACGACGCGTGCAGGAAGCGGTTTGCCCTCGATGATCATCTTGAGTTCGTTGGCGTCAAGGATTTCGCGATCCAGCAGAGCCTCGGCGATGCGGGTTAACGCTTCACGGTTCTCGAGAATGATTTTTTTGGCGCTCTCGTATGCGGCGCCTACGAAACGGCGGACCTCAGAATCGATCTCCTTGGCGGTTTCTTCGCTGAAGTCGCGGTGTTGAGCCAGCTCGCGGCCCAAGAAGATCTGCTCTTCCTTCTTGTCGAAGGTAAGCGGGCCGAGCTTGCTCATACCCCACTCGCAGACCATTTTGCGGGCCAGCTCAGTGGCGCGCTCGATATCGTTCCCAGCTCCTGTCGACATCTGGTTCAGGAAATTCTCCTCCGCCAGGCGCCCGCCCATCAGCACGGCTAGTTCGGTTTCGAGAAATTCGCGCGTGTAGTTGTGCTTGTCGGTTTCAGGCAGCTGCATGGTGATACCCAGAGCCATCCCGCGGGGGATGATGGTGACCTTGTGCAGTGGATCTGCGTTCGGCGAGAGCGCAGCTACCAGTGCGTGGCCGGCCTCATGATACGCCGTGACCTTTTTCTCCGCGTCGGTGAGCGACATGCTCTTGCGTTCCGCGCCCATCAGGACCTTGTCCTTGGCCAACTCAAAGTCGTACATGAGGACCGACTTGCGGTTGTTGCGTGCAGCGTTTAGCGCGGCCTCGTTCACCATGTTGGAAAGCTCGGCCCCGGAAAAGCCCGGGCTACCGCGCGCCAGGATGGAGAGATCCACGTCGTCAGCCAGAGGAATCTTGCGCGTATGGACGCGCAGAATCTCTTCGCGTCCACGCACATCGGGAAGCGGAACCACCACGCGACGGTCGAAACGTCCCGGACGCAGCAGTGCCGGATCGAGAACGTCAGGACGGTTGGTTGCGGCCACCAGGATCACGCCTTCGTTCGATTCGAAGCCGTCCATCTCGACCAACAGCTGATTCAAAGTCTGTTCGCGCTCGTCGTGTCCGCCGCCGAGGCCGGCGCCGCGATGGCGGCCCACGGCGTCAATTTCGTCGATGAAGATGATGCACGGCGCATTCTTCTTGCCCTGCTCGAACAGGTCGCGCACACGGCTCGCGCCCACGCCTACGAACATCTCCACGAAGTCTGAGCCGGAGATGCTGAAGAAAGGAACGTTGGCTTCGCCGGCGACGGCCCTCGCCAGGAGCGTTTTTCCGGTGCCGGGATGTCCCACCAGCAGTACGCCTTTGGGAATGCGTCCCCCGAGCTTCTGGAATTTTTGCGCTTCGCGCAGGAATTCGATGATTTCGCGTAGCTCTTCTTTGGCTTCGTCAACGCCGGCCACGTCTTTGAAGGTGACTTTCTTCTGCTGCATCGAGAGCAGCCGGGCCCGGCTCTTGCCGAAACTCAGTGCCTTGTTGCCGCCAGTCTGCATCTGCCGGATCATGATGAACCACAGCACACCTAGCAGAACGATAGGTGAGAACTGGAACAGCAGCATGGTCCAGTTGGCGCCCTGGTTATCCTTAAAGGTCACCTGCACGTTGTGCGCGTCGAATGCCTTCAGCATCTCGGGATTGTTGGTAGGGACCACCAGGTGAAACTGTCGCTGGTCCGTGTAATGGCCATGGGCCTCGTTGTTTGAGATCTGAACGTCCTTGACGCTACCCTGGTTCACTTTGGACATAAAGGCGGAATAACTGATTTCCTCGTCTTTGCCGGTGGGGCCGGTGGCGATCATCTTCCAAAGCACAAAGCCCACCAACACCAGCACTACCCAAAGCACCACGGTTTTGAATGTTGAGTTCACTCACCCACTCCTAAGATTCCGGCTCAAGCGCCCGCTTGACGCCAATAAAACCCAAAAAAAGCCTGCACAAATAAAGACACTTCCCACCGAAAAAGTTCGCGAGCTTCTTCGTCCTAGGGTCAGCGCTACTGTCTTAGATGCGAAGAAGACCGTCGCCGGTCCAAAACCTCGCATCCACCAATTCTATACCCTTTACCTCAACCTGAGTGAGGGAACGCAGGGACACCCGTCTGAGTTGCGGTCTTAGGTTCCCCGATCAAGGCTGCTCTGGCGCAATCAGGGGCAGATGCGCATAAGCTTACGGCAGAATTATCGGTTAGACGAAAACTAAAGTAATCAAGCCGGTTGGACCTTTGATTTGAAAAGCTCTCATCCCGAGCTGTACTCGGCTAGAGCTCGGTCTCCTCAATCAGCACGGCCTCCTGGTCCTGGGGGCTGCTGGCCACGGCCTCCGGTACCGGGAAGCCCCGCACCCAGACAATCTCGCCCGCGCTTTCAACCACCGGCCAACTCTTTCGTTGAGCGGGAGAGACGCGTCCGATCGTGCGACCAGGTTCGAGCAGCTCCTTCAGTTTTTTGGGACCCTTGGTCCTCGCCGGGAAGAAGCGGTCACCGGGACGCCAGTTTCTCACCGCGAGTCGCGGCGCCAGCCGCGTGCGATCCAGGAGGGTACCGGCGCTACCGGGAGCTACCTGCGATCGGATGACCAGGCGTGCGCGAATAACTGATCCCAATTCGGGGATTGCGACTTGGCCCGGCACAGGCAGCCAGTACTGGTAATCATTCCCGGCGATTTGCGCAGATCGACTGAAGCGCAGCTCGCGAAAGCTGCGGACGGCCATCAGTCCCCCGGGCAATACACGGCATTTGCCCCCAGCGCGGGCATAAACATCGCCAAGCCGGGCCAGCCGCTCGATGTGGCTGAACTCCAGGTTGACTCCCATCTGCTCGCCAATCGCGTGCAGAACTTGACGACGCAAAGCCAAGGGAAGCTTCTGGAATGCGACCAGATCCAGGGCCAAGGTCCCGGCAGCAGCACCGCTGGTTGCACGTCCGCTGCGGCTGGGCTCGCCTGGACGAACCAAGCTGGGCAACAGCGCAGCTACTGCCTGGCTCCAGTATTCCGCTTCCGCACGCGCTAGTTCGGCGCCATCGGCCAATGTGTGACGCACCGCGGGATTGAAGTCGCGCTCAAGGAGCGGCAACAACTGGTGGCGAACCCGATTGCGCATGTGGCTGAAGTCGCGATTCGTGGAATCTTCGCGCCAGGGCTGGCTGAGAGCCTTGAGATATGCCTCGACTTCGCGACGCGTGACCGCCAACAGCGGACGGATCAGATGCCGCTGCTGATGCGTGGGGAAGATCCCGGCCAAACCCCGGGCGCTGGCGCCGCGCAGCAGACGCATGAGCACCGTCTCTGCCTGGTCGTCCAGAGTGTGAGCGGTAGCGACCTTGGTGACGCAGTTTTCGCTGACTAGTCGAACAAACCAGCCGTGCCGCAGCTCGCGCGCAGCGCTCTCCAGGCTCGATTTCTCCAGCCGCGCATGGGCTGGTGCATCGCCGGCGGCGAGATGAAGCTCGAGGTCGAATTGCGCCGCCAGCTCGCGTACGAACTCCTGGTCCGCATCGGCTTCAGCGCCGCGAATGCCGTGATGGAAGTGAGCGACTGCAAGCACCAGCCCCAATTCTGAACGCAACTCGAGCAACAGGCGGAGTAACGCTACGGAATCCGCCCCGCCAGAGACAGCAACAGCCACGCGGTCTCCGGGCTGGAGCAGGTGGTATTCGCGAATGTAGGCGTGGACGCGGTCGATCACATCTCAAATCTTATCTGGTCCGCGGCGGATTTCACCGGCCTAGACCCCAACCAAGAATTATCCACTCCCCGGCGCTAGCGGTGATCGAGCACCCATGAAACTGGGGCAACATTACTGGGGCAGCGGTGCCGTCCACAAGGCGCCCGCGGCGCCCAGGGAGCAAACTACAGCATGGAACTGCACAGAGTCTCCCCCATGAGCTTGCTTTTGTTGGACACCCCAAGCTGCCAACCCGCAAAATTGCTATACTTTTTCTCCCGGATGAAGGTGTTTGTCATCATTCCCGCCGCTGGTCTGGGCACGCGCATGGCCCCAGCCGGCAAGAAAACCGCTGCCAAGCAATTTCTGGAGATCAACGGTACGCCCATCGTCTTTCGCACGCTGCGTGTTTTCGCTCGTAACCGCCAGACTGCGCAGATCGTGGTGGCGCTGCGCAGGAGTGAGATGGAACGATTCAGCCATGAACTCGCGAAAGAGAAAATCGACGCCAAGGTTGAGCTGGTGGAAGGCGGCGACCACCGCCAGGAGTCGGTGGCCAACGCCCTGGCTCATATCCAGGCCGCGCCCGACGATGTGATCCTGGTGCATGACGCCGTTCGCCCCTTTGTCGACGATGCGATCATCGCCAGCGTCATACGCGAAGTCGAGCTCCACGGTGCCGCGATCGCCGGTCTTCCCGCTTCCGACACCATTAAGCAGGTGGAGCGAGCCGCCGATGGCGCCATCATCACGTCCACAATCCCGCGCGAGCGCGTGGTCCAGGCACAGACTCCGCAGGGCTTTCGTTACGAGCTGATCCAACGGGCGTTTCTAAGCGCCACCGCCGACGGATTCATGGGGACCGACGAAGCTTCCCTGGTCGAGCGACTGGGCGAGAGCGTCCGCGTGGTGATGGGTTCACCGCGCAACATCAAGATCACCACGCCGGGGGATCTGGAATTGGCTGAGTACCTGATGGATAGCTCAAGGAAATGAGAGTCGGACCGAAAAAAGAATTCGACTGGCTTACCGGGTCGACCAGCAGATGGGCGGCAGGATGCCGAGCGCCGGAACCTGCGCGAAGCTGGTTAGCTCGAGCTGTAAGGGCTGGGTGGCCAGGAAAAAAATGAAGAGCCCCAGAGCAACAGCCTTCTCGATCTCGCTCGCCGATAAGATGTGTTACCCCAACGGAGTTCCTTCTGGCCACGGCGGGCAGACGCCCTCGGCTAACTTATTCCGCGCCTCCGGCACTGCCGTTATGGCAAGAGCGGCTAACAACGAGACGCGTAACGTAAAACACCAGATACCCAAATGCCGCGTGCATCCCGGTGAATCCGCGGTAGGGGGTTGCTTAGACCCATGCGCATAGGCAACGGCTGGGACTCACATGAATTCTCGACTGGCGTTCCGCTCAAGCTCGGCGGGGTCGAGCTGCCCTATGACCGCGGGCTGGCCGGACATTCCGACGGTGACGTCCTTCTGCACGCTTTGACCGACGCCCTGCTGGGCGCGATCGCGGCCGGTGATATCGGCCGACACTTTCCGCCTTCCGACCCCAAGTGGAAGGGCGCCGACTCGGCTATTTTTGTCCAAGAGGCTTTACATCGCGTGAAGAGCGCGGGTTACTCCGTGGTCAACGTGGATTCAACGCTGATTCTGGCCGCGCCCAAGATCGGTCCCCATGCCAAGAGAATCCAGGCACGGGTCGCCGAGCTGTTGGGCGTCAGGTCGGACCAGGTGAGCATTAAAGCCAAGACGCCGGAGGGCATGGGCACGGACAATACCGCGATCGCCCAAGTAGTCGTGCTGCTCGAGTGAGAGCTTCCGATTGGCTGCAATTCAGCGGAGTCCAGGCGTAGTTGATGAGCGTTACCGATTCTCTGGTTCTCCGGACCGTGCTACCCTTGTTTTCCGTCCGAATCACTTTCACTTGATGGTGGGTTTATGAAGAAACTCTTCTGCGTCTCGGTTGTCGTCGTCCTGATTTTCGGCTGCGCGCTAACGGCTTCCGCCAGCGGTCCCTTGCTGCTGCAAAAACCAACGCTCTCGAAGACTCACATTGCTTTCGCCTACGCTGGCGATCTGTGGCTGGTGGCGCGGGAGGGTGGTGAAGCCCATCTTCTAACCAGCGGCGCGGGCAGCAAGAGTGATCCGGTGTTTTCGCCGGACGGCAGCATGATCGCCTACACCGGCGACTACGACGGCAACGTGGACGTGTATGTAATTCCGGCGAGCGGCGGGGTGCCGAAACGTCTGACGTATCATCCCGCGGTGGATGAAGTCATCGGCTGGACGCCCGATGGCAAGCAGGTGCTGTTCCGCTCCTCGCGCAACAGTTACTCGCGATTCAACCGACTGTTCACCGTCGGGCTCGAGGGCGGCCTGCCTCACGAGCTGCCATTGCCTATGGCGGAATTTGGTTCTTACTCACCGGACGGCAAAAATATCGCCTACGTACCCACAGACAACACCCGCCGGCTGTCCGCGATCGGATGGAAGCATTATCGCGGCGGCAGAGCTTCGCACATCTGGGTGACCAGCCTTTCCGACTACAACACGGAGCAGATGCCGCATGACACCGCCAATGACGGCTCGCCGATGTGGATCGGGAATAAAGTATATTTCCTCTCCGATCGTAATGGCATCTTCAGCCTATGGGTCTTCGATCTAAAATCGAAAAAAATTGAGCAGGCCATGTCCAGCAACGGCGCCGACATCAAATCGGCCTCAGCCGGTCCGGGCGCGATCGTGTACGAGCAGTTTGGTTCGCTCAATCTCTTCGACCTAGCCACCGGCAAGAGCCAGGAAGTTGCTGTGACCGTGCCCGCCGATCTGCCCAACGTCCGCCCACACTTCAAGAGAGTTGAACGGGAGATTGCCGGGGCCAGCTTGTCTCCCAGCGGGGCTCGGGCCGTCTTTGAAGCGCATGGCGAGATCCTTACTGCCCCCGCGGAAAAAGGCGATGTTCGCAACCTGACCAACACCCCGGGCGTGATGGAGCGCGATCCTGCGTGGTCGCCCGACGGCAAACTGGTAGCTTATTTTTCCGACGAGTCCGGCGAGTACCAGCTGTTCCTCAAGAGCCCTGACGGTCTGGGCGCAGCAAGGAAGATCCCGTTGGGAACGCCGGCGTCGTTCTACTACGGCCCCACCTGGTCACCCGACAGCAAGAAAATTGCCTATACCGACAAACGCCTCAACATCTGGTACGTGGACCTGGCCAAAGGCACTCCCGTCAGGATCGACAGCACAACGTATGACACCCCGATCCGCGCGCTCGATCCGGTCTGGTCACCGGACAGCCGCTGGATTGCCTACACCAAGGAGCTGCCCAGCCACATGCACGCTGTGTTTGCCTATTCGCTTGAGCAGGGCAAGAGTCTGGAGCTCACCGATGGTTTGAGCGATGCCCGTTATCCCGCCTTTGACCAGAAAGGCCAGTACCTCTACTTCACCGCCAGCACCGACGTTGGTCCGACGACAGGATGGCTCGACCTCTCGAGCGCCGGCCACATGACGAGCCGCAGCGCCTACCTCATCGTGCTGCGCAAGGACTTGGCTTCGCCGCTGGCACCGGAGAGCGACGAGGAAAAATCTGCCGACGACAGCAAGTCGGACTCTGTCGGTCCTACCAAAGGTGAAGATAAGGGTGAGCAGGAAGCCGCTAACCCGGACGAGAAAGCTAAGGCGCAGGACGCCAAGCCAGCTCGGGCCGCCAAGGCCGAAGCGGTCACCGTCAAAATCGATGCTGAAAATATCGGTCAGCGCATTCTCGCTTTGCCGATCCCGGCCAGAAATTATAGCGATCTTGTCGCCGGGAAAGCCGGTACCATCTTCCTGATTGAAAATCCTGAACGTCCCGGGTCCGAAGCCCAAACCACTTTGTGGCGCTTCGATCTCAGCACGCGCAAGCCCGAGAGGCTGATGGAGGGCGCCAACGACTTCGCGGTCTCTTTTGACGGCAAGAAAATGCTGTACAGCAAAGGCCGAGGCGCCAACCGCAAGTGGTACATCAGTTCCGCCGTTGCGCCGGCGCCCGGTCCAGGAGCGGCGGGCAAGCCTGAAACGCCGCTCAACCTGGGAGGCATGGAGGTTTTGGTCGATCCTCGCGCGGAATGGCGGCAGGAATACAGGGAGGTCTGGCGCATCGAGCGTGACTTCTTCTACGATCCCAAACTCCACGGTGTGGACCTGGAAGCCACCAGCAAACACTACCAGCCGTATCTGGACAACATCGGCAGCCGCGTGGACTTCAGCTATCTGCTGTCCGACATGCTGGGTGAAATCTCGGTGGGCCACATGTACATCCGTACCCCGGCTGATCCGCCCTCCGACGAGGGGAAGGTTGGCCTCCTGGGCGCCGACTATCTCATTGCCAACGGACGCTATCGCTTTGCGCACATTTATCAGGGGGAAAACTGGAACCCGCAGCTGCACGCGCCGCTCACGCAGCCGGGCGTAAACGTGCAGGAGGGCGAATACTTGTTGGCCGTCAATGGCCGGGAGCTGCATGGAAGCGATGAAGTCTTCGAGCTGTTCGAGGGAACCGCCGGCAAATCCACTGTACTGCGCGTAGGCCCTGCAGCCGATGGCACTGGCGCGCGCAACGTGACAGTTGTTCCCATCGAAAGCGAGGGCGGTCTGCGCAATCGCGCCTGGATCGAAGGTAATCTGCGCAAGACCGAGAGCATGAGCAACGGGAAGGTGGCTTACGTCTATCTCCCAGACACCGGCTTCGGCGGGTACACGTCATTCAACCGCTACTTTTTCGCCCAGGTAGGACGCGAAGCTGCGGTTATCGATGAACGCTTCAACGGCGGCGGTTCGGCGGCGGACTACGTGATCGACTACCTGCGGCGCCCGCTGCAAAACTACTGGATGACGCGCGAGGGCCAGGACTTCACCACTCCCGTGGGAGCGATCTTCGGCCCCAAAGCCATGATCATCAATATGTATGCCGGCTCCGGCGGTGACGCGCTGCCCTGGTATTTTCGCGACGCCAAGCTCGGTCCCCTGGTGGGCACACGCACCTGGGGTGGCCTGGTGGGGATCTACGACTATCCTCAGCTTATGGATGGAGGCTCGGTGACCGCACCGCGCGTGGCCTTCTTCAATCGCGACGGCCATTGGGACGTCGAGAACCACGGCGTGGCTCCCGACGTCGAGGTCGATATTACGGCCAAGGACTGGGTGGCCGGTCACGACCCGCAGCTGGAAAAAGCGATTGCGCTGGTCATGGAATCACTCAAGAAGAATCCGCTGCCTAGCGCTAAGCGCCCGGCATTCCCCGACTATCACAATGCGCAGCCGGCGGAAGGAGTACCCGCGGCTGCGGGCAGCGCCGGGGGCAAGTCGGGTAACAACAAATGAGGACGTATCAGAAATCGCTGCTAGGGGGCGCCACTTCTCGTGGCGTCCTTTTCGTTTGCGCTTGACGTGAAACTGCGGCTAGGGCTCGATCAAGAGCCAAATCTTTGCGGCCTGACCGATGGACGCCAGGATCCCAATCCAAAAGAACAGATTGTTGGCTGCGGCGTCACTTAAGGGCGGAGGAAGTGAGACGCCACGTGAACGAAAATAGCTATCCAGGGCGTAATCCTGGGTTAAGAGGACGCTGACCAGCGGACGGTGGAAAATGGCAATGGCCAAGACCACCAGCAACCTTAGGATTTCCAACAACATGCGGTTGAACTCTATTTAGGGTGACGGTTGTGGACAATCGGCGGAAAAACCTAGAAAGGATTAACTGGGGGGGGAAGGCGGCATTCTGAGCGTGTTAGAATCGAGCCTAGAACCCCCGATGAATGCAGACCTGGAAAGACTCATCGAACTCGAGAAAGTTGACCGCGAGGTCACCCGTCTGACTGACGAAATTGCGGCTCTGCCCAAGCGAGTGGCCGCCATCGAAGCCCATTTGGCCGACGACAAGGTTAAGGTCGAAACGGCCAAGAGCGCGATCAAGGCCAATGAGGCTGCCCGGCGCAAGCTCGAAGCGGATATTCAGGGATTCCAGCAGAAGATCGTCAAGTACCGCGACCAGTCCTCGAGCGTCAAGACCAACGACGAATATCGCGCCCTCATGCACGAAGTCCAGTTCGCGGAAAAGGAGATCAGCGGCTGCGAAGACAAGATCCTGGAGCTCATGATTGCTCTCGAGAACGAAGAGAAGGCGCTCAAGGCCGCGGAAACCGAACTGAAAGCGGAAGCAGCAGCGGTAGAGAAAGAAAAGGCCGCAGCCCGGACGCGCACCGCCGAAGATGAGGAACAGCTTAAAGGTCACAGCCAGAAACGCGACGAGCTGCGTTCCGGCGTAGGCGAAAGCGCTTTGACGCATTATGACCGGGTCATGCGACAGCGCAAATGGGCGATCGCTGAAGCCCGTGACCAGAAGTGCCAAGCGTGTTTCGTGATGGTTCGTCCGCAGACTTGGCAGGATATCCGCAACACCGACCAGATCATCACTTGCAGCTCCTGCGGACGGATTTTCTACTACGATCCGGCGCACGAACCTCAACTATTGGAGCCGGCCAAGAAAAAGGCGAGGGCCCGAGCTGCCGACCCTGAAGCCGAAGCTGAAACGGAAGCGCAATCCGAGCCTGCAGCCGAAACCACTCCCGCGCAGTAAACCAGTTCCTAGTATTCTGGTGGCCGTATGGTGAACGGCCGCTCAATTCCTCAAGTCAAGATTAACGAACGCGCCATGGCACGCCTGCGTGGCGGACATGTCTGGGTTTACGCCTCAGATGTGATCGATTCCGGCGGCGCTACTGCTGGCGATCTCGCGCACGTTACAGGTCCTAAGGCGAAGATGCTCGGATCCGCCATCTTCAGTTCCGCCTCCCAGATCCAGCTGCGCCTGGTCTGCCGCGAGCAGCTTCATTCTGAAGACGAATTGATCAAACTCACGCGCCAGCGGCTCGCCGAAGCCATCGCCTATCGCGCGCGCATGGTGCGCCAGTCTGACGCATACCGCCTGGTTTTCAGCGAAGGCGACTGTCTCCCCGGGCTCATTGTCGATCGCTACAACGATGTAACGACCCTCCAGGTCCTCACCCAGGCGTGGGACCGGCCCTTACGCAAGCAGGCCATCATCGCAGCGCTCCTTGAGCTGACCGGGGCGGAGCACATTGTGGAGCGCGTGGACCCACGGATCCGCGCCTTAGAGCAGCTTCCCGAACTGAAAGCCGGCTTTCTTAGCGGTACCAAGAGCTCCACAGTCTTTACCTTGAACGGAGAGCGGTTTCATTACGATGCCCTGGGCGGGCAGAAGACGGGCGCCTTTCTCGATCAGCGCGAGAACTACGCGGCGTCGACAGCCTACGCGCGCGGACAGGCGCTCGATGTATGCACCTACCACGGCGGTTTCGCGCTTCATCTGGCGCGCGTGTGCGAACAAGTGACGGCGCTCGACATCTCGCGCGAAGCGCTCGTAGTCGCGGAGCAAAACGAGAAACTCAACGCCGGGAAGCATCGCTCGGCGATCGAATGGATTGAAGCCAACGCCTTCGATTTGCTCAAAGACTACGCCGCAGCCGGGCGGCAATATGATGCGATCGTTCTTGACCCCCCGGCCTTTGCGAAGTCCAAGCGCAATCTTCCTGCCGCCATGCGCGGCTACAAGGAGCTGAATCTGCGCGCCTTCAGGATGCTGCGTCCGGGCGGCGTTTTGCTCACCTGCTCGTGCTCTTTTGCCGTCAGCGAAGCGGAGTTTCTGGCGATGCTGACCGACGCTGCCCAGGATACGCATCGTCTGGTGAAGGTCCTAGAAAGGCGTGGTGCGGCCCAGGACCACCCCTCTTTGTTGGGCGTTCCCGAGACTTCCTACCTAAAGTGCATAATAGCAGTCGTTGATTAAACATATGAAAATAAACGATATGTATCTCACTACCTAGACTTGACATAAAATGACTCATATTTTATGATCGTCACATGATAAATATGACTTTGCAGTTTAAGAAAGGACTCGTTGGAGGACACTATGACCATGATCACCAGAATTGACCCCTTCCGTGAGCTGGCCACTTTCTTCGGGAACTTCTCTGACCTGAGCGCCAAGGACCAGCTGGCTGCCGGCAAGTTTGTTCCCCCGGTGGATGTGTACGAGGACGAACACAACCTGGTCTTGAAGATGGAGATTCCAGGCGTTCACGAGGAAGACCTGAAGGTGAGTTTGGAGAACAACACGCTGACCGTGACTGGCGAGCGCAAGTTCGAGAAAGAAGAGAAAGAGGAGAATTTCCATCGTATCGAGCGTCGGTTTGGGTCGTTCGCCCGCACCTTCCGGCTGCCCAACACGGTGGATCCAGAGAAAGTGGAAGCCGACTATGACAAGGGGATCCTGAAGTTGACCTTGGCGAAACGGGCCGAAGCCAAGCCGAAAGAGATCAAGGTCGGAGCGGGCAAGACCCTGCAAGGTTGATCGAGCGGACCTCAGTGAATACGATAGTAAGCAAGCGGGGGGCGGGTTCGCCTCCCGCTTTTTGTTCCGAACATCTTAATCTACGTTGCGCCGCTTCGCAGGTGTGAGCAAAAGGCAGAACCGCAGAGGAGATCCTGGGCAACCCAGGCGCGTTTTTTTTGTGCGGTAGGGCCGGAGTCCGCAGCCGAAATCCTGAGCGCCGGCCAGGATTTCATGCTGCTGTAACGGAACGGCTAGGAGGAACGAAATGGCAATACGTTGGGACAAATTTACGATCAAGGCGCAGGAAGCTATCCAGGTGGCCACCGATCTCGCCTCGCAGCACGGAAACCCCGAGATCCTGCCTGTGCACCTTCTGGCCGCGCTGGTCGAGGACCGCGTAGGCATCGTGACTCCGGTGCTCAGCAAGCTGGGCGCGAATCCGGCAACGATCGAAGCCGAAGTGCAGGAGCGTATCGGTAGTTTGCCTAAGGTCTCGGGAGGGGCACAGCAGGCCCATCTTTCTGGGGCGATGGAGAAAGTCCTGGACCAGGCTTTCAAAGAAGCCGACAAGTTCAAGGACGAATACGTCTCCACCGAACACCTATTGCTGGCCATGGTCCATGACAAGGACAAGACCAACGAAGCACGCCCAATTCTCACTGCTGCTGGCGCGGGATACGACGCCATCTTGAAGGCCCTCACAGCCGTACGCGGTTCCCAACGCGTGACCGACCAAAATCCCGAAGGCAAATTCCAGGCGCTCGAGCGCTATGCCAAAGACCTGAACGACCTGGCGCGTCGGGGCAAGCTTGATCCCGTGATCGGTCGCGACGACGAGATTCGCCGTGTGGTGCAGGTGCTGTCGCGGCGCACCAAGAACAACCCGGTGCTAATCGGCGAACCCGGCGTGGGTAAGACGGCGATCGTGGAAGGCCTCGCACAGCGCATCGTCTCCGGCGACGTCCCGGAAATCCTCAAGAACAAACGCGTAGTAGCGCTCGATCTGGGGGCGATGCTGGCCGGAGCCAAGTATCGCGGCGAATTCGAAGACCGTCTGAAAGCCGTGCTCAAGGAAATTGAAGATTCGCAGGGCAAGGTCATTCTGTTCATAGACGAGTTGCACACGCTGGTCGGCGCGGGCGCAGCGGAGGGCGCCATCGACGCCAGCAACATGCTCAAACCTGCGCTGGCCCGGGGCGAATTGCGCGCGATCGGGGCGACTACTCTCAACGAGTACCGCAAATACATCGAGAAGGACGCAGCGCTGGAGCGCCGTTTTCAGATCGTTTTTGTGGGCGAACCCAACGTGGAGGACACCATCTCCATCCTGCGTGGACTGAAAGAGCGCTACGAACTACATCACGGCGTGCGCATCAAGGATTCGGCGATCGTGGCGGCAGCCACGCTCTCGCATCGCTACATCTCCGACCGTTTCCTGCCCGACAAGGCTATCGATCTGATCGACGAGGCCGCGGCGTCGCTGCGCATTCAGATCGATTCCATGCCCACCGAAATCGACCAACTGGAGCGCAAAGCCACGCAACTCGAGATTGAAAAACAAGCGCTCAAAAAAGAAGACGATGCCAGCTCCCGCGAACGCCTGGCCGCCGTCGAGCGTGAGCTGGCCGAGGTTCGTGAACAGTCCAATGCCTTGAAGGCCCGCTGGAAAGAAGAGAAAGAGGGCATCACCCGGATTCGCCAGGTCAAGGAGCGGATCGAGCAGTTGAAGATTGAAGAGCAGCAAGCCGAACGCAAGGGCGACCTGGAACGAGTGGCTTCGATCCGTTACGGCGATCTCCGCCAGGCGGAAACCGAGCTGGCCAGACTGAGCAAAGAGGCCGAAGGCGGGGTCAACAAGAGCCGGATGCTCAAAGAGGAAGTCGACGAAGAGGACGTAGCCAGGATCGTCTCCAAGTGGACGGGAATTCCAGTGTCGAAGATGCTCGAAGGCGAAATCAAGAAGCTGGTCAGCATGGAGGAGCGGCTGCGCCGCCGTGTGGTGGGGCAGGACGCGGCGCTGGCGCGCGTAGCCAATGCCATTCGACGTTCGCGGGCTGGCTTGAGCGATCCCAGGAAACCAATCGGGTCGTTCATCTTCCTCGGGCCCACCGGGGTAGGCAAGACGGAACTAGCGAGGGCCCTCGCCGAGTTCCTCTTTGACGATGAGCACGCCATGGTGCGCATCGACATGTCGGAGTACATGGAGAAGCATGCCGTGGCACGGCTGATCGGAGCGCCTCCCGGCTACGTGGGGTACGATGAGGGCGGCCAGCTCACCGAAGCCGTTCGCCGCCGCCCATACTCGGTGATCCTGTTCGACGAGATCGAGAAAGCGCACCCCGACGTTTTCAACGTTCTGCTGCAGATCCTCGACGACGGTCGCCTGACCGATTCCCGCGGCCGCACCGTGGATTTCAAGAACGCGGTGATCATCATGACCTCCAACATCGGCGCGAGCTACCTGCAGGCTGAAGGCGTGAGTTCACCCGAAGCCTTTGAGGAAGCCACCACCCATGTGCTGGAGGCCCTGCGACAGCATTTCCGCCCTGAGTTCCTCAATCGCGTGGACGATATCATCGTCTTCAGCCCGTTGGGCGAGCAGCAACTCATTCACATCATCGAGCTGCGCCTGGATGACCTGCGCCGCCTACTGGCCGACCGCAAGATTACCATCGAGCTTACGCCAGCGGCGAAGGAGCTGCTGTTCCTGGAAGGCTACGACCGCGCGTACGGAGCCCGACCGCTGAAGCGCGCTATTCAACGTCTGGTGCAGGATCCGCTCGCGCTCAAGATTCTGGAGGGCGAGGTCCTGCACGGGGATCACGTAGTGGTCGATGCCGATGTCGGCAAGCGCCAAATGATCGTTGCCGTGAGCGGCCGCGAGCCGGTCAAACGCAAGCGTGCGCCAACCCCCAAGACGGCGTGACCGTCTTAATAAGTAGGAGGTGAAGTCATGGCCGCTAAGAAGAAGGCGCAGACTAAGACGACCGATCAGGAAGCAGCCCAGCGCCGCGCGAAACGGCGCAAGCTGGCTCTTGCGGTGGGTCTTTCCCGAGCGCGCAGAAGACGTACGGCAGCCCGGCGCGCTGCGTAGCTTCACGAGAGGTATTCCGAAGCCTACGCCATTTCCCCGGACAGTCTGATCGTGAGGAGGCGTGTGTGGCAACCAAGAGCAAGACTCCGAAGAAATCCAGCAAACGCCGGTATGACCCGAGAGCCGGCGAAGAGGTAGCTGAAGAGATGCACCACATGTGGCAGGGCAAACACCCCGATCACCCCATCAACAGTCGCAAGCAGGCCATCGCCGTTGGGCTCTCCAAGGCGCGTAAGAAAGGGGAGAAGGTTCCGCCGGCGCCGGGCCGGCGCGCCGCATAAAGCTGGCGGGGAAGAGAGTCAAAGGAAAGTCCGCCGGCCGGCTTTACTTCTTGGCGGTCTTGTCGGGTTTTTTTTCGGCTTTTTTGGAGTCAGTCTTCTCTGATTTGTCTGTTGCCTTCGACGAACTACCATCTTTAGCGCCTTCTGCTGACTCCGACGAGCCCGAGCCTTTGCGGGCATAGTCGGTCACGTACCAGCCCTCGCCTTTGAACTGCACTGCCGGAGCCGAAAGCAGTTGCTCCACCGGCCCGCCGCACTGGGGGCACTTCTTCACTGGCCGGTCGGAGAATTTCTGGATCTTCTCAAATCGATGCCGGCATTTTTTGCATTGATATTCGTAGAGAGGCACGAAAGCTGACCCTTTTGAGATGTCGCTGATGATGCTTGATTGTAGGGGCACCCACGAACTGGCGTCAATCAAGTCGCGTGGACTGGGCCAGGGCCTAGGGACCCCGTGATAACATCGCTGCCCTATGGCGACTCTGCCGGCGACCATGCGCGCCGTCCAGCTTCGTAGCTATGAAGGTAAGCCCCTAGATCTGAGCGTCGCTGAAATCCCGGTGCCGCGTCCGGGTCCCGGCGAAGTGCTGGTCAAAGTCTTTGCGTCGCCGGTGAATCCCTCCGACCTCATGTTCATCACCGGTAACTACGGATTCAAGAAGCCGTTGCCGGCCATCCCCGGATTTGAAGGCAGCGGGACCGTGGTCGAAGCGGGTAGCGGCGCCATGGCGCGCTTCATGAAAGGCCGGCGCGTGGCGTGCGCGGCCGCCGACGCCAAGTCCACCGGCGGCATGTGGGCGGAGTACATCGTGACCTCGGTACAGTTCTGCGTGCCCTTGGGCAAGAAGGTGGAGATGGAGCATGGCGCCACCATGCTGGTGAACCCCCTCACCGCGTGGGCCATGGTGGACGAAGCCCGGCGGGGCGGGCATCGCGCCGCCGTGCAGACCGCGGCAGCCAGCGCGCTGGGGCGAATGGTCGTCCGGCTGGGGCAGAAGTTCTCGCTGCCGATCATCAACGTGGTGCGGCGCCCGGAGCAGGTGGAGCTGTTGCGCGCGATGGGCGCGGCGCACGTGCTCAACTCGGGCGACCAGGGTTTCGCTGCGGAGCTGCGCAAGGTCTGCCATAAGCTCGGCGCGACGATCAGCTTCGAGGCCGTGGCCGGAGAGATGTCGGGACGAGTGCTCGCGGCTCAGCCCCATGGCAGCCGCATGCTGGTCTACGGCGGCCTGTCGTTGAAGCCGGTCGAGATCGATCCCAGCTCGCTGATCTTTGAAGACAAGCGCGTGGCAGGCTTCTGGCTGAGCGCCTGGCTGCGCGGCCGCAATCCGATCAGCCAGCTGCGCGTCGCCCGCCAGGTGCAGGCGCTGCTAGCGCGCGATCTGAAGACCGAAATTCGCGCGCGCCTGCCGCTTGAACAAGCCGCCGAGGGCGTGAAGCAATACTCGGCCGACATGACCGCAGGCAAGGTCTTGTTGGTGCCGTGAGGCGTCATGAAGCGCAGGTGACGGCGCATCCCGCCCGCGCCCACTCCAGTTACATCATTTTGTTGGGGCCGCAAACCCGGGTTATCCCGGACACTCAAGACAATCTACGCCGATCGCAAACACCAGTTGCCTGCCTAAATCGTCCCCCATGCTTTCTTGACGGCGCGAATCTACCGGCAACAGCAGTTCCAGCCAACAACGTTTCCAGCTTAGAATATCCGCGAGTCCAACTAGCAGCCATTCAAGCGCGATATGAAAATCGATTCCAGATCGCTGATCCGTTTTCTCAG
>DATDGP010000302.1:0-18744 GCA_036522035.1 Terriglobales bacterium | reverse complement strand
CCGGGCATGAAGAGATGATTCAGAGCCGGATAGGTCTTGAAGCTGGCTGTCGGCTGGTTGCCCAAGGACTTCTTCCAGCCGTCAAAATCTGCCATGCGTACCTGGTAGTCACGGTCGCCCTGCAGCACCAGGATGGGGATGTGTAGCGTCGCCGCCATCTCTGCCGGATGATAGCCGCGCAAGTCAAGAAAATATGTAGATGGCACGGGTATACCCAGGAGTGTTACAGTCGTCCCCGGCTTCAGATCGGGATTGCGGATGGCCGCTTCCTCCTTTTCTACTCGCTCGATTGCCTCTTGACCTTGGGGCGTGATTTTTCCATTGAGGCCCGCCAAGTACCGCACCTGCTCCACGACCAACTCCTCCATGGGCCGCGTGCTGCCGGCCAGAAGAATCAGCCCCGCGACTTTGGCGTCGCCCACGGCGATGCGCGGCCCAACATACCCGCCCAGGCTATGCCCCAGGACAAAAACATGCTTGGCCTGAATCTCGGGTTGAGAGGCCAGCAGATCCGCGGCCGCCCGCGCATCGTCCACGGTCTCCTCTTTCACAGTGAGATTCGTGAGTTGCACGATCTCTCTTCCGTGGGTCTTGGTGCGCTTGTCGTAGCGAAGCACGGCGATGCCCTGGCCCGCCAAACCCCACGCCAGATCCTTGAACGTCTTGTTGGAGCCCACCGATTCATCGCGATCATTCGGACCCGAGCCGTGCACTAGAACAACTGCCGGGAAAGGCCCGGGACCGTTGGGCAGTGTGAGGGTGCCGGGAAGCTGCCACGGCGTTACGCCTACCGTGACTTCAATCTCGTGGAAGGAGTCCGTCTTGACGTAAGCCGGCGGGGTCCAATCGACTTGAGCCGCGGTGGTTCGCAGCGTGGCGATATGCTGGCGCCCGTCAAAGGCGATCGTCATATCCATCTTCAGCTTGTCGAAAACGCAGATCACATGCACCACGTGGTACCCTTGCCTCTCCTCGCGCTTCACGCTCTCGATGGACTTGAACTCTCCAACCTGCGCGCGCAGGCTGTCCCAGCTTTCGACCAGCTTGTCGGCGGGCAGCGCTTTGGCCATCCTCTCATCGAACTGGGCAAAGACCTTGTCGAAGCGGCGAGCAGCCAGGTCCGCGGGGACGGTCCTCGCCAGGGCTTCGTAGTCCGCAGCAGGAGCTGCCGGTGTTGTTGGCGGCGCTGGGCCGGCGATCAGGCTCGCTAACACGTTGCGTTTGAACACCAGCGGCAATGAACCTCCGCCCTGCTTCCATTCGCCCACAATCTCGATGCCGCCGGCGCTCATCTTGCCCGCATACGACCCGCCGACCGCCGCCACCTCCAGCTTCACGTCGCCGCCGCTCTGTTCTATCGAGCTGACGGGGATGCCTTTGGCGTTCTGATCCAGCGTGTCGAGAGTCGCGGTGAGCATGCCTTCGCCGTTCTTGGTCACCTTCAAGACTAGCCGCAGCTTCGTGCCGCCGGTATCGAGCGTGCCCTGCCATTCGCCCTCCAGGCCGGGCGTTGTCTTAGTCTGCGCTGCAAATGGCGCCATCGTTTGCGCTATGGATAGCAGCGTTCCCAACAACCCTACGAGAGTCCCGCCCAACATTCTCCGTTTCATCACAACCTCTCTCCTGCTGCCCGCAATTGTCTAGAAGGTTCCTAATTACAGTCCAGTTCTAAATTTTTTGAAGACGTAGACACCCAGCTGCCGCTTAAAGAATAGTGTTCGGTTGTTTAGTCGACTGTGACCCGCGCAAATGCTTGATTTATTGACTCTGATTTCAGGCTTTCTTGCGGAGTTGCCGGAAAATCTACCCTCGCCGTCCGCGAAGTGATGAAGGATCCTTCCATTGACGGTTACGAATCAAATCCCTTGCGAGTCATTGCGTCATTTTATACGCGGACGCGGCGGGTGACACTTTGTCCATGTCGCTTTCATGGGTTTATACGCAGCGCCTCAAGTAGAACTGGGATCCGCCCCTTAGGTCTTTCCTCGCGGTCAGCTCCCGGCACCACTTTAATTTCCGGGGACGCCCATCCAGATGGGCATATGCGGGTTGGCCTGCTCAAACATCACCCACACGCGGCTTTGTAAGCCAGGGGTTGCCGTGGAGCCAACCGGTACGCAGGGCGAGGCCCATTCTCCGCTGATGTTGAGCGCTGGGACCGCGACCTGCACGCGCATATGGGGGTCGGGTTTCGAGATCACAATGGCGGAGTACAGGCCGAAGGCTTGCCCCGCTTGTGTTTTCTGTTCGAGAGGAGTAGGTCGCTGCATCGATGGGATGACGCCAGCCGCTTCGGTGAGAGTCCGGACTTTGAGCGGACGGGCGACAGAAGCGAACAGAACTGCCAGTAGGCACGAAGCGAGGAGAAATCGCGAGAGTTTTACGAAATAGGTCATGAAGGGCTTCCCCCAGTAGTCATATGGCCAGCCAATCTTACATGCGATGGACGGGAAGGCGATGGCTGGGAGATCTCAGGTGAGACCCAAAATGGGAATGCACAGTTAAAACTTGAGTAAAGCCCGTTGTCTTTCCGTGCTGAATGAGTCCACAATTCTTAATGACCGGGACAGCACGAAAGCCCGGCTGAAAGGAAAGAAACCATGAATCAAAACAACAGAGTACTCGGGCGCGTCGGCGCACGCGAGCTGATGCTTAGCGAAATCGAACACGTGAAAGGCGGGATCATCCCTCGCACGAACACTGCCTGCACCATCAACGCAAATGGTCAAGTAATCAACGACGTCGGCGAGTGTGGCGGTGGCGGCGGCTTCTAATACTGCTGCGCGGAAGGGTTGGCCCGTCCGCGCAGGCAGTACGCTCCCGCCACGAACGTCCTCACGATGATATTCAACACAAACTGAGCTCTGGGAATAACACGCGACCGACGTCTACTTGCACCTCTCCACGCACTTCCAGGCGTAGATCGTCACCGTCACGCTGTTTTGGTCTTTGACTCCCCTGCGGCCGCCAAATTCCGCGGAGAACCCATCCAAGCCGAACTGTTTGGCGCGGACATCGCGGATGAAGATGAGCTGCGGTTTTCCATCCTGGATAGGACACGCCTTAAAGGCTTGCACGACCTTGCCCTGGTAACAGGTCGAAGCCGACTTCATCACGTCCCAGGCATCTCCGCGTTCGCCCCAAATGCCAAGGTCCATCAGGCCGGTATCGACAGGCAAATAAGAACGGATGTCGTAGCGAACCTCCCCTTGTTGGGGATCGACTGGGCCCCAGGCTTTGCCCTCGCCAGGAAGGAAAGAGAACGTCTTGTCGTCAGACTGGACCCACTTGTAAACGGGCGGAGAGGGCTTGACCAGGTTGATAATCCTGCGCGGGATTGTCCGGAGATCGTATCCCAAGCCGGCCGCGACCACCAACAGAACGATCACCGCAGCTAAGCTGGCGGCCGCCGCAGTCGAGACGTGCACCCAACGATGTCTTGGCATGGCTGGAGCGAGTGAGTGGCCGCAGGAATTGCAGACCTGAATATCGCCCGGGGCGAGTGGCTGGGAGCAGTGTGGGCAAACGCGGGGTGTGTCCGATGCCGGCAAGTGAAATCATTCTGCGGTGGTTTCCGTTCGCGTGTCAACGAACGGTACGACCTGGGTAGTATAGAGTGCGGCCGGTCGGCTTTTCCACCGACTCTCTCCTTCGGCTACAATCAATAGCTTCGCACGAGCCCGGGAAGAGTCGTGCGACTACGCGAACACATTCATGCTGCGTTACTTCACTGCCGGGGAGTCCCACGGAGAGATGCTGGTGGCAACTCTGTCGGGAGTGCCGGCCGGGCTGACCATCGACCAGGCATCTCTCGATCGCGAGTTGTGGCGGCGCCAGCAGGGCTTCGGGCGTGGCGGGCGTATGAAGATCGAGACCGATCGCGTGCACATCGTCTCCGGGGTACGCCACGGCCAGACCATCGGTTCGCCGATCTCGGTACTGCTCGAGAACAAAGATTGGAAAAACTGGCAGGAGTCGCTGCCGGTCGACACCGGCGATCGGGCGAAACATAAGCCGGTTGCTTCGCCGCGACCTGGACATGCGGACTTGGCCGGCGCGCTGAAATACAACTTTCCGGAAGCACGATATGTGCTCGAGAGAGCGTCGGCGCGCGAATCGGCGGCGCGCGTAGCGGTTGGCGCGATCGCCAAGCTGCTGCTGAAGCAATTGGGCGTCGAGGTGCTGAGCCACGTAATCGCTGTGGGCCAAGCGGCCATCGGCGGCGTCGAGGTTCCGTGGGACAAGATCCAGAGTTTGCTTCTCAGCGACGAGGTGGTGTTGAACTGCGCCGACGTGGAGATCGAGCAGCGTATGAAAGCTGAGGTCGACCAAGCCCTGCGCACCGGCGACTCCGTCGGTGGTGTCTTTGAAGTGGTGGCGCACAACGTGCCGCCGGGCCTCGGCACCTACGCGCAATGGGACGAACGGCTCGACGGCATGCTGGCCATGGCCGTAATGTCGCTGCAAGCGGTGAAGGCGGTGGAGATCGGAACGGGCGTGGACTCGGCTTTGTCGTTCGGGTCGGCTGTCCATGACGAGATCGGTTATGCGCGCCAGCCCGGCGGATCGCTCAGCGGTTTTATCCGTGCCGGCAACCACGCAGGGGGCATCGAAGGAGGGGTGTCGAACGGTGAAGACATTCGCGTCCGCGGCTACTTGAAGCCGATCTCGACTCTGCGGCGTCCCCTGGGATCGGTCGACTTTTCGACCCGCGAGCCAGTCAAGGCCGCCTATGAACGCTCCGACGTCTGCGTAGTCCCGGCGGCGGGCGTAGCCGGGGAAGCCATGGTGGCACTGACCCTGGCACGCTGCGCCCTCGAAAAGTTCGGCGGAGACTCCGTGGCCGAGACCCTGCGCAATTTTGAAGGATACAAACAACAATTAAAGAACTATTGACGCCCATGATTTACCCCATCGTGAAGTACGGCGATCCGGTCTTGGAGAAACCGGCTCAGACCATCACCGAGTTCGACGGTGAATTGAAGAAGCTCGCCGAAGATATGTTCGAATCGATGTACGCGGCTCACGGCGTGGGTCTGGCTGCGCCGCAGATCGGCATCAGCAAACGCATCGCGGTGATCGACGTGACCTTCAAAGAAGATCCGGAAGCCAAGCTGGTGCTGGTGAACCCGGAGATCGTGAAAAAGCAGGGCAAGCAGAAAGGCAACGAGGGCTGCTTGAGCCTGCCCGAGTTCCGCGAAAGCGTGAGCCGGGCCAGCGTGGTCACAGTTCGCGCGCAGAATCTCGAGGGTAAATGGTTCGATACCACCGGCGAAGGTTTGCTGGCACGAGCGTTGCTGCACGAGACCGAGCATCTGATGGGCAAGCTTTACATTAGCCACATCAGCGCCCTGAAGCGGGACATGATCAAGCGCAAGATCAAGAAGCTGATCCGCGACGGCGAATGGGCATGAAGCTGGTGTTCTGCGGTACGCCACAGTTCGCTGTGCGGTCATTAGAGGCGCTGGCGGCTGCGGGCTTCAACATTCGATTGGTGGTAACCCAGCCGGACCGGCCTCAGGGTCGCGGCATGATTGTGACTCCTCCGCCGGTCAAACAAGCCGCCGAAAAATTGAACCTGACGGTGATCCAGCCAGAAAAGATTAAGGCCAACGAAGAGTTTCGCAAGAAGCTCGAAAGCCTTCAGCTCGAAGCCATCGTCGTGGTGGGTTACGGGCGTCTGATCCCCACGTGGATGCTTGAGCTACCGCCGCGAGGCAATATCAACGTCCACGCTTCCCTGCTCCCGAAGTATCGTGGCGCTGCGCCGATCCAGTGGGCCATCGCGCGTGGCGAGACCGTGACCGGCGTGACCACGATGCTGCTCAACGAGGGCCTCGACACTGGCGATATCCTTTTGCAATCCACGACCGAAATTCACCCTGAGGATACGGCGGTGACACTGGCGCCGCGACTGGCCGCCATGGGCGCGGACTTGCTGGTCAAGACCCTGCGCGGGCTGGAGCAGGGTGGCATTCATCGGATTGCGCAAGATCATTCCCATGCGACCCTAGCGCCCATTCTCCAGAAAGAAGATGGACAAATAGATTTCAGTCGATCCGCGGACGAGATTGTCAATCGTCTGCGCGGCTTCCAACCTTGGCCGGGAGCGCACACCCGTTTTCGAGGCAAAGACCTGAAGATCATCGCGGCTCGCCAGGCTTCCGAAGCCATAGAGATTGCGCCCGGGAAACTGGGAATACGTGGAGACAGGTTGTTCGTCGGTTGCGGCGGCACGCTGGAATTGTTGCAGCTTCAGCCCGAAGGAAAGAAAGCAACGACCGCGCGGGAATTCATCAATGGATATAGGCCGAAAGCGGGCGATGGTCTGGGCTGACAATGCGTCTGGACATGAATCTAGTCGCGAATTTCGAAGTCGACGACAGTCCTAGCCGTCACTTTTTGGCCAGGCGGCGGATACTGCTTGAGAATGATTCCGGAAACTCCGCTCGGGTTCCCATCTTCTGCGGGAGCGGCTGTCACCTTCCACACTTTGCCCACGCTCAAGCCGGCATTCTCAACCGCAGTCGTAGCGTGAACCAGAGACCGGCCGACAAAGTTGGGCATCACGTATGCCTGCTCGTTCTCAGCGGCAGAGAACAACAGGCTGATCTTCGGAGAAGCGGCATCCTTCGTGTTCGCACGCGGGCTCTGAGCCACCACAGTTTCCGGTGAAGCGTCGGGAAGGTGCATGGTTGCTAACGAGCCGACTTCCATGCCGTGCCGGGTAATGTTGATATCCGCGGCATGCTCGCTTTGCCCCAGCAGATCAGGGATGGCGGCGCGCTGCGGCCCCAGGCTTTCCGCCACCAGCACCCTCCATCCGCGACGAACCCGATTCCCTGGCGCCGGCGTCTGCGAGACGATGTGTCCTCGTGGGACGCTCGGCGTGTAATAACGCGTATCGACGGCCAGCACCAGGCCATCGTTGTTGGCGATGCGTTCGGCTTCGCTGGGCGTCAGGCCGGTGAGCGAGGGAACGCGTACCTCGCGGCCCCGAATCGCAAAGCGCATGGCCAGAAGTGCCGAGGTGAAGAAGACCAGCAGCAACACCAGCGACAAGAACAGGTACCGCAGAAGCTTGCGCAACACTTCAGTGTCCCTCCGCGCTTACGCTATGGCCACCGAGGGAAGTAGCAACCTTCTTCGGGGGGGCTTTCTTGTCAGCGTCGCCCAAGGGGAGGAAAGCTTCGTCCTTGCGCGCGGGATCAGCTAGCGCAAAGCGCATGAAGTCCATCCAGACGGGTAGGGCCGTCTGTCCTCCCGTGTCGTTGGCGCCCAGGGGTTTCTTTTCGTCAAAGCCGATCCATACGCCGCAGGTGATGCTCGGTGAGAAGCCGATGAACCATGCGTCGGTGTAGTCGTTGGTGGTGCCGGTCTTGCCCGCCAGAGGGTGGTTCAGCTTGCGCGCGGCCATGCCGGTGCCGTGTTGGATGACGCCTTCAAGCAACGAAACCATGGTGCGCGCCGTGCGGATACTGACGGCGTCCCTGGCGTCGGGGAAGTCCTGTTCGAGGATGTGGCCTTCGTAGTCAGTGACCTTGCTGATGTAGCGCGGCTCGATGCGAATGCCGTCGTTGGGGAACACCGTGTAGGCAGACGTTTGCTCGTAGAGCGTGAGGTCAGCCGCACCCAGGGCCACCGGCAAATAGGGTGGGATCGGCGAAGTGATCCCGAATCGCCGGGCATAGTCGGCTATTTCCGCCATACCCACTCGCTGTGCCAGCTTGACGGCGGGTATGTTGCGCGACTCCGCCAGCGCCCGTCGCAGCGTAATACTGCCTTCGAATCGGTGATCGTAATTGTGGGGTGTGTAGGGCGTACCGTTAGTGTTGAAGGTGGTGGGACCGTCCAATACCAGGTCGTCCGGCTCGGCGCCTTCATCGATGGCTGCCGTATACACGAACGGTTTGAATGACGATCCGGCCTGCCGTTGCGCCTGCGTGGCCCGGTTGAATTTGGATTCGGCAAAGTCGCGTCCGCCGACCATAGCCTTGATGTCTCCGGTGGCGTTATCGATCGCCAGCAGCGCTCCCTCGACGCCGGAATCCTGTTCGAGCGAGACGCGGGCGGATCCATCGGGGCCGATGGACAACACTTTGACGTAGACGAGGTCGCCGGGTCTCAGAGCGTTCTTGGCGAGCCTGTGACCGGTCCACGCCAGCTCTGCCGGTCCCAGGGGAGCATTGTACTTTCCGAATTTGACTTTGGCGAACTGCAAGCCCACATCGACCACCAACGCATGGACATAGCTGCCCACCGCGATCGGTTCGCTCCAATCGGGATCGCGATAATCGCTCAGCTTTTCGCCGGGCTTTACCGCATTTTTCAACTGGTCTTTCCATCCGTGCCGATGTTCATAAGCAGCCAGACCGCTCGCGAGCGCGCGCGTTGCGGCTTTCTGTAAGTCCAGATCGAGCGAGGTGTAAACCCTGAGGCCGCCTTCGTGCACCTGGTCCGATCCATATCTCTTCTCGAGGTACCGCCGGACATCTTCCACGAAGTATGGTGCTGGGGAGACCTCGGTCTGAACCCTCATGCGCAACGGTGTCGCTTTGGCACGAGCGGCTTCTTCGGCAGTAATCTTGCCGTCTTCGAGCATGTTATTGAGGACCAGATTGCGCCGCTTGACCGCGCGCTCGGGATAGTTGATCGGAGAATAGAGCGCTGGGCCTTTGGGCAACCCCGCCAGGAGCGCCGCTTCTTCGAGAGTGAGATCCTTGGCGCGCTTACCGAAATAGTATTGGGAGCCGGCTTCAAAGCCGTAAAGGCCATGACCGAGGAAGATCTGGTTCGCATAAAGGGTGAAGATCTGCTGCTTGGTGAAGCGCCGTTCGATCTGAAGCGCCAGCATGATCTCCTGGATTTTGCGGCTGAAGTGGCGCTCCGGAGAGAGGAACAGGTTGCGCGAGAGCTGCATGGTCAAGGTAGAAGCACCCTGCGCGCGCGATCCTGAGGAGATGTCGCGATAACCGGCCCCGAGCACGCGCCAGAAATTGATGCCCCAATGCTGCTCGAAGGTCTTGTCCTCCGTAGAGATGATGGCATCACGCAGCACGCGCGGGAAATCGTCGTAGCCGACGATGATGCGTCGCTGCAAAGCGAAAGAGCCGATGAGGCGTCCGCGGCCATCATAGAGCTCAGTAATGGTGCTGGGGCGATAGCGTTCGAGTTCGCCGATCTGCGGAAGATCGGTGGAGTAAACGACGAGGAGCCCCGCGATCGTTCCCACCGATGCTGCTGCCAGGATCAGCAGCAGAAATCCGACCCGCCCGGCGAGAGTCTTGCCAGCCAGGCGCACGACCAGGAGTATTGCATTCAGAAAGTTCATCGGAGGAGGCTGGATCACGGCCAGAATAGCATGGTTTTCTGGACCTCGACCTCGATGCGCGCAATGAAAAGCGCGCCCCGAAGGGCGCGCCCTTTCGTACAATAGCCGGTTAGCTCTTGGTCTTGGCCTTCAGCACTTCAAGTGCGCGATGCAATTGGTCATCGTCTTTAGGCGTCGTCTTCTGCGGTTCATCGGGTGCGTTGCTGCCATCGTCGTCATCGGGCAGGGCCGCTGCGAGATCGGCGCTGGAAGCGATCACCACGTTGGGTGTGATTCCGTTGTCCTGGATGATCTTCCCGGAAGGTGTGTAATACTTGGCGACCGAAAGAATCAGCGCGGATCCGTCAGGAACCTCGATCAGCTTCTGCACGGAACCTTCGCCGAAGGTTTTGTCGCCGACTACGTCGCCGCGGCTGTTATCGAGGATAGCCGAGGCCACGATCTCCGCTGCTCCAGCAGTTCCACGGTTCACCAGCACCGCGACCGGCAGATCGGTGATCTTTTTTTCCGGATCGGCATTGAAAACGACCTTGTCGTACTTCTGACCCTGCAGCGAAGCGATCACGCCCTTGCCGAGGAACAGGTTGGCTACGGCGACACCTTCGTCTTCATCGCCCTCGGAATTGTTGCGCAGGTCGAGCACCAATTTCTTGGCGCCCTGCTTCTGCAGCGATTTGATCTTACCGGCAATCTCCTGAGCCTTGCCCTTGCTCAGTACTTCCGCTTTGATGTAGCCCACATTGTCGGGCATGACCTGCTCGTGCACACCGGGCAGATTCTCCAATTCGCGGATGATCGTCACCTTCTGTGGTTCCACTTTGCGTGCGCGGATGACCGACACTTCCAGGCGCGAGCCCGGATCGCCGATGAAGTGCGTCTTCACCGAAGCCAGCGACATCTCGTGGGTGCTCTCGCCATCGACGAACTCCAGGATGTCCCCGGCGCTGACTCCAGCCTTATCGGCTGCTCCGCCCGGAATCACCGACACCACTGCGGCGTAGCCGAAGCGCTTGGAGACAGTGGCTCCGATTCCAGCCTTGCCTTCGGTCTTCTTCGACTTGAACGCCTTGTACTCGGCGGGGCTTAGATAGCTGGAGTTGGCATCCAACGATTCCAGAAGTCCGTGGAGGGCGCCGCTGGTGACGGAGCTGATATTGGGCTCTTCCACGTACTCGGTGCGGATGCGGTGTAGCACCTCGCTGTACACCTGCATGTGACTGTATGAGCTATCGTTGTTGCTGGAGGCCATGACGCCCAGTCCGCTGATCATCACGAACGCAATGATCAACATGGAACTGGTAAGCAGAAGGACTTGCAGTTTTTTGGACATCGGAACCCTTGTCTTATCCCTTACAGACGAAAAAACACCTGAAAGGTGAGTTATTCCACCATTATAAGCCACTTTTTTGGATGCAGCCGGTAGTTCTTGAGACAGTTGTCTTATCAGTATCTGCCGGAAGGCACGCTAGGTGGCCGGCCGTTTCCCGCCCAGAATGCCAAGGACTTCGCGCAGGCCCTGTCGCACCTGCCTTAGCTCGGCGCGCCCCGTTGAAGGCAAAGCAAAAGGCAGAGGCTTTTGCTTTATCTTCGCTTCAGAACGCAATTGCTGGCGGGCGCCGGCGATGGTGAAGCCCTCTTCATACAACAGCCGCTTGATCCGCAGCACGTTCTCGACGTCCGGCTTGCGATAGGTCCGTTGGCCGGTGCTGCTTTTGGGCGGCTTCAACTGCGGGAACTCGCTCTCCCAGAAGCGGAGAACGTAGCTAGGCAGCCCGCAGAGGCGGCTGACTTCGCCGATGCGAAAGTAAAGCTTGTCTGGAATAACGACTTCGGCGGATGGTTTACGCGCGTTTTGCTTGATGGCTTTATGCATGGGTAACAGACGAAGCGCGCTCTGTAGCGGATGTTAAGCCGGATGTCCTTACGCGTCAACCAAAATGCTGAAATCCAAGGGCCGAAGTCCAAAATCCATTTGCACAATTCTTGGAACGCCTCAAGGCGTGTCGTTCCTGGGTTGCTTCGGTTTCGGTCCATTTGGTTTGAAGGGGCGCGGGTTCAGCCGCGCCGCCAATCCGCACATCTTCGCCTGGGGCTGTAGCTTTTGGCACCACTCGCATAGCGCGCACGTTCGGTTTTTCAAGCGAACTGGTTTATGCTGGCCTGAAATGGCACAAGGCACGGTGAAGCCCGGCGGCCAGGTAGCCCTGGCCGAGTTGGAAAGCCTGCGTGGCGAATTCCGGCAGACGATCGGCGCGAGCAAAAGGCCGGCGGTATTCACTTCGCGCATCGGGGTTGTCCTTTCCGGTGGCGGCGCGCGCGGCGCCTACGAAGCTGGCGTTCTTATGGCTTTTCAGGATGCCGACATTCCCACGCACATCATCACGGCGTCGTCGGTAGGCAGCATCAATGCTTCGTCCTACGCGGCTCAGGCCGAAGGGCTGGTGGGCCGGGCCGATCATCTTGTCCAATCCTGGATGGAACTGACGCCGGGGATGCTGGGCATCGATTGGTCGCGCTATATCTTTCTTCTCGCCGGACTGGTGGCGGCTTCGGCGGGTCTTGGCAACTTCGTCTGGGAGTTTTTGAAGGAGCGGGGCATCTATTTGCACGCGCACCACCCCAAGATCACCTGGCTGGCGCTCTCCGCTGCGGGGGTAGCGATCCTTTTTTTTTCTGACCGGCTGTCGTATATCGGCCATGTGTTTTTGAGCCGGTTGCGCGGACGAGGCTGGCAGCTGGACCGTCGCAAGGCCTGGATCTCGCTTGGCGCAAATCTTCTGGTGGCGAGTTTTCTCATCCTGTTTCTGGGGTTTACCCACGTTCACGTGGCGACGTCGGACGAGCGCCACGTGCTCGAGCTCAGCGCCCCACTTCCACTTATCATTGCTGCCCTGGTGATCTGGAGTGGCTACCGGTTGCTGCGCGAACCCCTCAGCAAACTCAGCCATCGCTTTCTGCGCCTCCCGCTGAGGACTGGGTTGTTCCCCAACTTCGAGCGCGCCAAATTCCTGCGCGCGCGCATTCCCCAGGACAAGCTGCGTAACTCCGCGATCCGCGTGATCATGACGGCCACCGACATCCAGCACGGTACCGGGCGCTTCTTCTCAAATGTCTCCAGGGAAGTGCTGGCCGCCGACCCCGGCGTCCAGCAAGAATTCGTGCTCCGCGAAGTAGAGCAGCCGCCGGACCTGGTGCAGGCAGCGGTGGCATCATCCTCTTATACGTTCGCCTACGAAGCAGTGCCCATGGCCGGCCGGCTGTGGACAGATGGCGGTATCATGACCAATCAGCCGGTGATGCCTGCCCTGCGCCTGGGCGCCGACGTCCTGTTCCTGGTGCTGCTGGCGCCGCTCGAGGGCGGCGATGATTCCGGCGCCATCAAGACCTTCCTCGACGTCGGCGTGCACGCGGTGGACATCCTGATCTCCAAGAATTTCACCTCCGACATTCTGATGCTCAACAACATCAACCAGCTGTGCTCGGCTTACGCCGGCGAACTCGGCGTCAAGCCGGAGCAATTGGAACTGGAGATCGGGGCCCAGCACTACCGTTACGTGAAGTCGTTCACCATCGCACCGGAAAAGCCGCTGCCGGCGCTGGCGCTGGACTTTGATGGCGAGATTATCGGGCCGGTCATCGTGCAGGGGTATAGGGACGCGATGCCGGTGATCCAGCAATTTCTTGGCTACGAATTGAAACGCCCTCTACGCGATTCCCGACGCGTGGTACGGCTGGCCGCCGAGCGATTGGAAGGGAACTTCAGGGTTATCACGAAATGACGCGGCGCCGACTTTGACGGTAGCTGATTCGCTACGCCCGAATGCGGCACACTCATCACACCTTCGTCATGGTTCCGGGAGAGATTCGCGAGGCTCTCCTGCGCCTCGGTCGCCAGCGATCGAGGATGAGCAGAGTGGAACCCCAAATCGCAGCTCCAAGATATCCGGCGATGACGTCACTCGGATAGTGCATGCCCAGATAAATGCGGGAGATGCCGATCGCAGCCACCAGCACCGCCGCTATGATGCCGACAGAAACCCGTAGAAACATCGATCGCGTACGGGCAGCGATCAGGCCAGCCAGTACCCCATAGAAACAGAACGAACACAGAGCGTGGCCGCTGGGAAAGCTGTAGGAATGCGGCGCAGCGCCAAAAAAGGGCTGGGGACGCGGCCGCTGGAAGGAGTATTTCAACACCAGGTCCAAAACCAGTGCCCCGGCGACACTAACGGCGAGCCATGCGGCGGCGTATCTCCAGCCCAGATACAGGAAAACGGCCAGCGCAATCACCAGCTCGACGATCAGGATATCGTAGCCCAACAGAGAGATCACGATCATGGCGCGCGTCATGTTGGGCGACGCGAATTGGTGAACCCAAGAGCGTACGCCAAGATCGAAGTGCATCGTCGCGCCCGCCAACATCTTTTCGGCGATCCAGGCAAACAGAAACAGAGAGAGCGCAGCCACAGCGAGGCTGGCGATCACCACGGATTCCATCAGCGGAGACGGCGAAGGCGTGCGTTCCCCTTCCGGCAAGTTTGCCCTGGGCGCTGGGTCCGGCTTTATCACGGAACCAGAATTTGAATTCGTCACCGCCTGCGCCTCTTTGGTCCAGTTTGCCGGTTGGCGGTGAAGTTGGCAATCAGCTCGTCCAGCTTCTTGAGCAGATCGGTGTTGCCCTGGCGCGGATAGTCGACAAGATTTTCGGCGAAATGCGGCAGGTTGAACAAAAACGACTCGATTCTCTCTTTGTTGAGATCCTTCCACCATGCCCCATAGCCGGTCTTGTCAAGGTAGTAGGCATTGAAGATCTGCTCAAACTGGTTTTTGACGGGGACGGCCAGGTAGGGCTTGCCCAGATGCAGCGCCTCGCTGACTAAAGAGAACCCCGCATTGGCGACGATGCCCTTCGAGGAAGCCAAATCGCGGAGGAATCCTTCCATCGCCGGCTTCTTGAAAAGAATGTTGCCCTGGTGGCCTTCGAGCCCGAAGCCGTAAGCGACAAAGTTTGCGCGAACCTGCTGAAGCAGGTTCGCCAGGTCGGGAGAAGGGGATGTTACGTACACGAGCAGATGGTCGCACACAGTAGGCTTGGTGGCTAGCACTTCGCGGCGCAGGATTGGCGAGAAAAGGAAAGTGTTGCGCCTCTTGATTCGCGCCGTAAAGAACGAAGTCACCAGATAAGCCTGCGCGCGAGGCGTCATCAGTCGCGTTACCAGCTTGGCGGCAGCTGCGTCGCGACGGGAGTGGCTGGGCAGGGAAACCGCGACGTTGGTGAGGCAATGCTGATTGTCGATCGAGATCACAGGGAGACGCTTGCGGTGTCCCACGTGGCAGGACAGCGGCTCAAAATCAGTGAGCACCACCTCGATCTTCCAGTCGTCCACCTGGTCCATCAGGCGGGCTAGGCTGCGTGCGGCGCGCGGCGCCTTGAGCAGATTCGTAGCCACAGTGCGCCGATAGCGGACGCGGTTGTTGACGTAGGCGAAGCGGAAGCCGAAGATCTCGTGGACCTCGAACTTTTCGCTGAGATTGCGCCGGCCGCGGTCGAAGGAGACCACACGCACGACGTGGCCGCGTTCCTGAAGATGAGAGATCACTTCCTTGGCGCGGGTGGAATGACCGGAGCCTTCGCCGTTCACGCCGTAGAGAATATTGGCCATAGCTCTTTCGGCAGTATGCTGTTCAGGCGATCTGTACCTTGTCCGAGCTCTCCTGGTCGAATTGCCAGACTCCGTCAAAATCCACGAAGTAGGGTGTGACGGTCAGCTCGGGATTCTGGGACAGCAGATATGACGTAGCTCGCTGCAACTCAACCCGGTGATGCTCGGCTTCTTTTTGGGGGTCTTCCGCGAAAGCCGCCAGCCCGCCATAAGCCCCGCAATCGGAATGCAACATCAGAATCACGTGTTTGGTTTCGTGAAGGCGCATGGAAATGCGGATCTGGTTGAGGACAAACTGGCGCTCGCTCTCGTCCTGGGGCGAAGCCAGGTATTTGGTACCGCCTGCGATGCGGATGGGATCGTAGTAGACGATCCCCAGCCGTTTTACCAGCTTGCGCAGCAGGAGTTCGAAGCGGTTGTCAAAACACCAGACCACGGCAGCGTCGCACTTGTAGTGTGTTCGGGGGGAATCGAAGTGGAAGACTTTGTTCATCAATGACATCTAAGTTGGAAAGCGAGGTCCACCATTCTACCCTGAGCGCGGAAGAGGTTTGGGCAGCAAGGGCAGGCTACGCAACCGGATTCCCGTAGCTGTAAAGATCGCACCGCCCACCGCTGGAGCCAGACCCATCAGTGGCGTCTCGCCGGCGCCCATGGAGGGCTGGTCTTTGCGGTCGATGAGCACCACCTCGATTTGGGGCAGGTCGCGGAAGCGAGGCACGCGATAGTCGCGGAAGTGGGGATTCAGCACGCGGCCGTTTGCAAAGTGTACGGCTTCGAACATCGCCCCCCCGATACCCTGGACGATAGCACCCGAAATCTGGTTGCGCAGACCGTCAGGATTAATGACTGCACCACAATCGAAGGCCTGGACCACGCGTACGATCGTGACCTCCCCTTTCTTGGGGTCCACGGCGACCTCGGCGCACGTGGCCAGGTAACCGCCTTTTTCATAGCCGCCGGCAATGCCGAAGCCGCGCGTGGGCGAGGCCGATAGCTTGCCCCAGCCGAAGCTCTCGGCCACCGCTTCGAACACAGCACGCAAGCGAGGGTCGGTGATGTTTTTGAAGCGAAGTGCGAGCGGATCGATGCCGGCCAAATGGGCGAGCTCGTCCATGTGGCTTTCGCGCGCAAAGTGATTGGCCGTCGCCGCCAGCCCGCGGTACGACCCCTGGCGTAGCGGCGGATTGCTGGTGGGATGAAATTCGATCTTCTGGTTGGCGATGTTATACGGCGTTCCGATGGCTGCCGGCCCGGAATTGTAGTTGTGAAACTCCCAGGCAGTGATGGTGCCGTCGGCGGTTACGCCGCTCTGGATGTCAATCACACCCGAGGGACGGAAGTAGGCCCACGTGAATTCTTCTTCGCGCGTCCACACTAACTTCACCGGTTTGCCCGCGGCTTTGGCAAGCCGGGCCGCTTCGACGGCCGCGTCGCCGGTGTGTTTGCCGCCGTACGCCGAACCTGTGTCCGGCACCATGACACGAACCTGGGTCAGCGGAATATGAAAAGCCTCAGCCAGCTCGTCGCGCACCGCAAAGGGGCGCTGTGTGCCGGTCCAGACCGTCAGTTTGTTGCCCTCCCACTCCGCGACCGCGGCGCGCGGCTCAAGCGG
Organism: Terriglobales bacterium; assembly: GCA_036522035.1. GTDB lineage: Bacteria > Acidobacteriota > Terriglobia > Terriglobales > Acidobacteriaceae > Angelobacter. The sequence continues at coordinate 2,135 of DATDGP010000302.1, read as the reverse complement.
TGCGTGTTGGATGTAGGCTACGGTGTATGACTGCGACAGTGTTTTAGCAGCCGCGGCCATGCCGGCCTGGATCGATCCGGTCTCATGGCTGCTGTGCCCGCCGAAGCCGCGGGTGTTGCGGTCCTGATTGTGGCGCAGGTACTCGTACAAACCGGATTCTGAAATCTGCGGTGGCGCGTTCCATTCGGCTTGAAGAAGATCGAGCGCATTGGCTGCGCTCGCGGTATCGGGCGCGGTCACGCCGACGAAATCGCCGTCGTGGACCACCTGTATGCCGGCGATCTTCTCGACGGCTTTGGCATCGAACGAAACCAGACGAGCGTTGAAAGCGGTGGGCCGTAGCACCTTGCCGTGGAGCATGCCGGGGCGAGTGAGGTCGGAAGTGTAACGGTGAGTGCCGGTGACAAAATCCCTGCCGTCAACTTTGGGCCAAGGCTTGCCGGCGACGCGCCATTCGGTAGCCGGCGTCACCGGTGGATCAGCGCCTAAGAGCTTGACCAGTTTCTGTCCCTCAGTGAGTTCTCCGAAGCTTAATCTTCTACCGTTGGCTGCGTTAGCGATGAAGCCGTCAGAGGCAGAGACCTGTTTGCGATCAACGCTCCAGCGCTCCGCCGCCATATCGAGCAGCAATTCACGCGCGCATGCGGAGGCCTTGCGTAACTGAGTTCCCATCTGCGGCGTGCTGCGGCTACCGAATGTTCCAAGGTCGAATGGGGTCAGGCTGGTGTCTCCCATGATGAGCGAGATGGAATCCATTGGGGCACGTAGCTCTTCCGCCACTTGCTGTGCCAGCGAGGTGCGGATGTTCTGGCCCATCTCCACTTTGCCGGTGAAAACCGTGATCTTTTCGTCAGCGCCGACATGCAGCCAGGAGGCTACATCCTGGGGAATAGTTTCACTTTCGGCCCGGCCGGACTCTTGCCCTAAGCCCGCGGGTTCACAAATGCCAACCACCAGTCCGGCCCCCAGAAGCTTGAACAGGTCGCGACGGGTTACCTCGAACAGATGCGTCAGTCGCTCGACCGCGTGTTGCGCCGCCTCGAAGGCATCTTGCTGGTTCATGGTTTCCCCACCCGGTCGCCCGTCCCGGTCCGGCGTGCGACCCGGCGGATGGCGGCCAGGATCCGCGGGTAAGTTCCACAGCGGCAAACGTTGCCGTTCATGTAGTCGAGGATATCGTCATCAGAAGGGTGTGGCGTAGCAGCCAGCAAGGCATAGGCAGACATGATCATGCCCGAAGTGCAGAACGCACATTGGTATGCTTCTTCCTGAAGGAAAGCCTGTTGGATCGGGTGCAAAGCACCGTTCTGGGCCAAGCCTTCGATGGTCAGGATTGTGTCGCCTGCCACGGATTCAATGGGGATGCGGCACGAACGAATCGGCTTTCCCTCGAGCACGACTGTGCAAGCGCCGCACTGTCCTTCACCGCAGCCGTACTTAGTGCCAGTGAGGCCCAGGCGATCACGCAAAACGGATAGCAATGTCTCGCCGGGCGTGGCTTCTATCGTTCTCTCGCTTCCGTTGACGTTCAGTTTGATGGCGTGCATGATCTCGCATCGTTTAACAAGGGCAAGGCTTGGCGACTCGCTTATGCTAATCCCACGCTCGCACTTTTAAAAGGGTCGCACCGGAGAGCTACTTAACTGGAAATCGCTTGAGATTTCTCGCGCTCCAGCAACACAGCTTTTCGCTTTACGCCCCAGCGATAACCGCCTAACCCGCCCCTCTGTTCTACTACACGATGGCAAGGAATCACCACGGCGACGGGATTCGCGGCACAAGCATTGGCGACCGCGCGCACCGCTTTGGGCTTGCCGATGGCTTTGGCCAGTTCCGAATAACTGCGGGTCTTGCCGCGAGGAATTTGGCGCAGGGCGCTCCACACCAGCCTTTGAAAGGCTGTCCCCCGGATGTCGAGAGGAATTTGCGCAGGATGCAGAGCACCGCGCAGCAAATCCTCAATCTGTGCGGCCAGTGGCCTGAGCGCCGCGTCGTCGCGTTCAGGGGCTCAGCGAGCTCCTCGCGCAGCGCTTCGAGCGCGTGTGGATCGCGCTGCATGGCCCCGGGGGCGAGGACGGCACGCTGCAGGGGGCACTCGAGTACCTCGGAATGCCGTACACGGGCAGCGGCGTCAT
>DATDGP010000301.1:0-7467 GCA_036522035.1 Terriglobales bacterium | reverse complement strand
TGTTCCCAACACCATCCGTCCTCACTAGGCTCTCGGCTATCTCCCTCGAGGGACCTGACTGTCACTAATCTATTGGACGAGTACGGGGTCTCCATCCCGGTCCAACGGCTCAGCTACAATGAAAGCCGGCGAAAGACCAATCTGGCCTCCGTCACGTTTCACTGCTTTCCGGCCACGAGGCAAGCTCGGAGAAACAAATCGTTAGAGCTGGAAAGAGGGAAGAGGGAGTACGCTAGGGCGGGTATGAGAGGCATGACATCCATCCAGAGTCTTTACAGAGGCACGGGCGCATCATTGCTGGCGGCATTTGGCCTGTGGGCGCTGCACGCCGTTGGCGGCGCCAAGTCTCAGGGACACGGAGAACCTGAGGACGCCATTCGCCACATCCGGCATGTGATTGTCATCATGCAGGAGAACCGTTCGTTCGACAGCTACTTCGGCACCTTTCCGGGAGCCGATGGAATCCCCATGCGCAACGGAGAGGCTGCGGTTTGCGTTCCTGACCCAGCCAGCGGAGCGTGTGTTAAACCCTATCATGATACCCAGGACCGGAACGGCGGAGGCCCGCACAGCCGAGGATCCGCGATTGAGGATGTGGATGGCGGTAAGATGGACGGCTTTGTCAAGCTCGTCGAACAAGGCCGCATTGGCTGCCACGATCCGGACGACCCAGCCTGCGTCTACCAGCGCACTCCTGACGTGATGGGCTACCACGACGGGGGAGATGTCCCCAACTATTGGAAGTACGCGCAGAATTTTGTTTTGCAGGACCGGATGTTCGAGCCCAACGCCTCCTGGAGCCTGCCGGAACATCTGTTCCAGGTTTCGGAATGGTCGGCTCGCTGCACCAGGCATAATGACCCGTTCAGTTGCACAAATGCTCTGGCACTCCCAGGACTGCCTCCGGACTACTTCGCCGGAGAGAAGGTGCCGAAGGCGCGGCCCGACCCGATCTATGCCTGGACAGACCTGACCTATCTGCTGCACAAGAATCATGTGAGCTGGGGCTATTACGTCGTCGAAGGCACCGAACCCGATTGCGAGGACGATGAGAAGCTGGACTGTTTGCCCGTCAAGCAGAACGCCAAGACTCCCGGGATTTGGAATCCTCTGCCGTATTTCGATACCGTCAAGAATGATGGCGAGCTCGGAAACATCCAGTCCGTTCAAGAGTTCATGAAACGGGCCAAGGCAGGGACTCTACCGGCCGTGTCGTGGGTGGTGCCTTCGGGTGATGTGAGCGAGCATCCGCCGGACCTGGTAAGCCGCGGCCAGACCTTCGTCACCAGCCTGGTGAACGCCGTGATGTCCGGGCCAAACTGGAAGGACTGCGCGATCTTCCTGGCATGGGATGATTGGGGCGGGTTCTACGATCATGTCGTTCCCGTGCGTGTCGATGAAAACGGCTACGGTTTGCGAGTACCGGGAATCGTGATTTCGCCGTTTGCGAGGAAGGCTTTTATCGATCATCAGACGTTGAGTTTCGACGCCTATGTGAAGTTCATCGAAGACGATTTCCTGGGTGGCCAGCGGCTGGACCCGGAGCACGACGGCCGGCCTGATCCGCGTCCGATGGTGCGCGAGGAAGCCCCGCAACTGGGCGATTTGCGACGCGACTTCGATTTCGACCAGTCGGCGAGGGCTCCCCTGATTTTGCCCGAACGTCCCCAGACCACCTTGATTCCACCGGCCCAGCCGACGTCGACTCGGCGAGCGGGGCCTTGAAACTAAACATAGCGTCTTAAGTGATGCCGCATAGGCGACGCAGTGTAGAGTTGGGTTTTTGCCAAGCGGCCATCTGACGTGAGACGGCATCGATGAGATCTTGAAGCTCGGGAAAGTATTGATTGTGAGTGCAGCGTCGACGCGTCAGCTTCCAGACGCGTTCGATCGGATTAAGTTCCGGACTATACGGCGGGAGATAGTCCATACGTAGCACCCGCCGCTGCAGGCGCCAGAAAGGCTTCAGCAGGCGCGCATGGTGATAAGGAGCGTTGTCCAAGATCAGCACCAAGCGACGACCCCGAGCGCGGTGGCGTAATAGATGTCGAAGGAAGCGGCCGAAACTGAGGCCATCAAACTTCGGCTCCGCTTGAGTGACCAGTTGCCCTTGGCGCAGGTTGACCGCCCCAAACAGGGCCACCGATTTTCGGGTCGGTGCATGTAAAAGGACGGGGTCGGTCTCTTCCGGCGGCACCCACATGACGGAGCGCGTCCCATGCTGTTGGAAGTGGCATTCATCCAGACTCCACAAGTCCACCTTCGGGTCACGCGCCAGGCGGTGGAGTTTTTTTATATCGAGCCTGTGCGGCCGGGTCCGCGTGAGCGATAAGCGAACGGGTTTGCGCAAACGGAAGCGCAAGTGATGGAACAACCGCTGACATTGACGATGCCCCAAAGCCACATCGTAAGCCTTCGCCAAGTGGTGCGACAGGAGCTTCCCGTCCCAAAGGTTTTGGCTATAACCCCAGGCACGAGGAGAGCGCCGCAAGTCCCGTCCCACCGCGGCCAGTTGGGTTTCCGTGAGCTGGCGGGGCCGACCCGACCGCTCGCCTTCTTGCAGTCCCGCGAAGCCCCGGCTCTCGAAACGGTGCACCCAACGCTCGAGGGTGCGGGGATTCTCGCCCAGCCAATCGGCCACCTGGTAGCAGCTAAGGCCTTGGCTGATGAGAAGGATTCCGTGCAGGCGATGGTCGTAGCGCGAGTCCTCCGAGCGAGTGATTTCCTGTTGAACCGCCAAACGCATGACTTCAATATCAGCAATCTCCAGTCGTCGCATCGGCAACCTCCCGGCTCATTCTAGAGCCGAGAGGTCTCAGGAAGTCAACATAATTATGCGGCATTACTTATGACGCTGTGTTTAACTTCTTTGATCCTGGCCCAGGCTGACCAAGTCTTGAGAAAGGTCGACTCCGTTCCTCGTCCAGCCAAGCGGCACACGATCGGCGAAGTTAACCCGCTGCCTACGTAAGAATAAAGACTCGGCCGCTTCGCTCCGCATTCGGGACCAAAAACACCAGACCTCGGGCAGGATGAACCACCGGGACACCCGGCTGCGCAGATAGATGGCGACAAATCGCCTTATCACCACTGATCTGGGCAGTCTTTGAAGCGACTGGGGCAGGCATAGATCCCGGCTTGTCGGCTAGTGGCGATTTAGCTTTTCATTCCTGCACTCGCCGCCGATGACGCTCCCAAATCGTCACTTCACCGTTTATCATTACCAACCAGCCTGCCTTCACAGGCGATTCCGCCAGCCGCCAACTAATCGGGGCTATCCGACGAAGCAAACCCAGTTGCCATCCGGATCGCGAACGATGAACGATGACTGGCCCCAGGGCTCTTTCTTCAGCCGATGTACAAAGGGCACGTTCCGGGTTTGATATTCCGTGAAGAGTCCTTTCACATTGGCCACCGCCACAAAAGCAGAAAGCAATTGTTCCTGCTCTCTAAGGCCCGCAACGAACACTGGTTGATGCACAAATCGAAGATGAATGCACGCTTCGTCGCGGCTGACAGAACCGTAGAATGCCGGGTGACCATGGAGGAAGTCGATCGCAAACCCGAGCTGATCGCGATAAAACTCGGCCGCTACCCGGACGTCCGACACAAACACCACTGGTATCCCCTTCGTCAGCCTTAAGCTGGCAGGAGCCGTGCGGGGGGATCCAGGAACTTTTTTCGACCCATTTTTGAGTTCTGCCCAGCTGGAGTAGCCTTCTTCCAACGCAATGACTTCCTGGGCCTCGTTGAGTGGAAAAGGGAGAGTAAGGGCTTCAGAATCGGTTAGTTCTTTATAGCGAGAAAGCTGGCGGATTCGGCCGCCCACGGAATAGTTGCGCTCCCGGTGCCAACGGACGAGCAGTTTCGCTTGTTTCTTGAAGTTTTCCAGACTCACGCGCACACCTCCAGTTTTGTCTCTGTAGGCGGGCATTGCCCTTTCGGCAAAGTGTATGCCGACGCGCCCTTAGCGCATTTTTCATTTTACATAATTCCGCTCTTCCCTGTGTGTCACGCCGACTGAAAGACGAAAAGAAGGTTCTGAAGCCGACTTGCGTGGTCGCTCTCAGCGCGATGCCTGCTCCCGCCGCTGTTGCGCCTCGCCCAGCCACTGCGCCATCTTCTCGTCCTTCGCAGCGTAAGATGCCCAACCCTGGGCAGTAGAGCCCCAGCGATAATCGCGGATCGTCATGTCGACGCCGCGGTTGATGAGGAATTCCATAGCTTCGTAATTCTTGTGAAAGTGTGCCAGCTCATGCAGGATGCTGGCGGGCTCATGGGAGCTCCAGGTCGTGTTGATATCGGCCCCGTGTCTGAGAAGAAAGTCGGCGATCTCGAAGTGGCTGTTGATGACCGCCCAGGCGAGCGCGGTGTCGAGAACCTGCTGCACACTGGGCTCGCCCCATTGCAGGTTCCCGCGTTCGTAGGCACTGTTAGCAGGAAAATGATTCGCGAGGTCGCCCAGCGCAGGCTTGCCCGCCGCGTCGAACCAGCGTTTCACGCGTGCGAAGTCCCCGTTCCCGGCTGCGTGTGGCAGATCGTCGGGCAGGCGCCAGATGCGCAGCAGCAGCGGAAGCAGATGAGGCTTTGCATACACAAACGCGAATTCAATGGCCTGCGATGGCGGCGGCACAGGACTGCCCAGCAGCGCGGGATCGAGATCGAGAAGAGCGGTAATGAAAGCGGCGCGATCGCGCAGCACTGCCCGTTCGATCAATCCGACCTGAAATTTCACGCATGCATCTCCCACCATCCATGCTTCGCGCCGCAATCCGCCGACGAAGGATGTCAGGTCGCCCTCGTTCACCGCGCGCACGACCTGTCGCATGACAAACGCCTGCCAGGGCCCGGCCGGGTCGGCGTTGGTGAACTCGAGCGAGTCCGCCATGATGCATTGGACAAATGCGGAACGTCCCGGCCCGCCATCGATCTGCCTTCCTAGCTCGGCGTCGAGCGTGATGGAGCGATCCAACAGCACCGCCGCTGCGGTGGGGTGCTGGAGATGGCAGGCACACATGAACGCCTGGTTCACCGCGGCAAGATCGTCGCCATTTGTATCAAGACATGCGCGAATGCCATTGACGTCGCCGAGCGCGGCAAAGAACCTGAGTGATCGGGGAATAAGGCCTCTGTGGTGGAAAAGGTTGAGCAACCCCCTTGCGCGGGAAGCGATGAGGCCATCGCATACCGACGGCGCGACGACTGCGCCGGCATCGATCAGGAGCTCGGCACATGCCGCGCGGGTGAAGTGCTGCTCCCGGAACGCGTCGAAGCTGTCGCCGAAGGAATCGGTCGCCATCCCAAGCAGCCCACCGTCGTTTTCATCCGCCCGCCACGACAGTAGCGCCGGATAGTCAGCCAGCAGCTGACGCAGACCTTCGATGTCATTGTCATGGATGCGGCGGTGGGCCTGGGATACGGCCCACTCGATTCCCTTGCCCAGGCGTTGGTTTACTTCTTTAACCAGGTCCTGCCAGCCTGGAAACCCATATTCGCGGGCCAGCACCAGCTGAGCATCACGCTGTGACAAGGGCAGTTCGGCTTGCGGCAACTGGGCACGCGCTCGGCCGATGGCGCCTGCATCGCCGGCAACGATGCCGCGCGCCAGTTTTTTGGCTTGCTTGCGCAGGGATTCCAGGGAGGGACGAGCAGGAAGCTTCGATGTGGTCACGATGACCTCCTTTCATGAGCGCCTGTGACCCGCTGATACAGGCTGAAAGAAGGTGCAAAGCACGCTGTCTAGCTGGAAGCAGGTGGGATTGTTCCCTTGCCGCGGGTCGGGGGTGCCCTGTCGCACGCTGTCGCTAGTATCCGCAACTTGCACTGGCACTGTCAAGCCGGGGTTCACGGCCCATTTCCTCGCTGTCTACGCTTCGTCCCTTGGGGTCGCTCTCATGAGACGCACGAGTCGCTACCGGCCCGCCCGCTACGGCTTCTGCCGGGCTGGACTTTCACCTGCTTTACTCTTTTCGAAAGGTTTCATCCGTTCACTTGGACTCTTTCCCAAGCTTAGCTAGGCGCGATGAACGGGTTATCCTCCGGGATGACATCGGTCCCCCAGTGTTCGCCAAGGATTTACGGATCGGCGCGATCTGGACGGATGACGGGGCACTCTTCCATTGGCCCCAGCCGGGTTCTGGAAAGTCTCCGACGAATCGGGAGTTGATCGCCCCTACACGAATTTGCAGCGCGCCGCGAGGGGGCCTGTGGCCGTACTGATCTCGATGTCCGCGACGAGCAGCCCTTCCTCACCGTAAGGCTCATAAGTGAGCAGCGATTCGTGGCAATTCCTGCCAGTCTCCGAGTGCCCGGCCAGAACGAAGCCGCTGGCGCGCCCTGGGCTGTAATGGAGCGCACTTGCGGGGCTCTACTTCGACACCCTTAAGTGCGCGTCGAAAAAGTCCGAAGTCGCCTGATAAGCTGCCAGCCACGACCGGTGCAGCAGAAAGTCGTGAATTTCATCGGGAAAAACGATCTGCTGGAAGTCTACGCCTTGCTTGCGCAACGCCTCCACCAACCTGACCATCTCCGCGAAGGGAACGTTGCGGTCATCGTCGCCCTGGATCAGCAGCACCGGGGAGCGCCAAGTCTTGACGGAAGCCAGCGGGGAGGATTCGAAGGCCAGGCGGGCCGCATCGGGCCGCGCCTCGGGATCGTAGGACGGAATCCAGTTGGTGATCTCGAGGTTCCAGTCGTGGACGCCGTGCATGTCGACGCCACAGGCGAAAAGGTCTGAAGCCCGGGCGAGACCGAGCGCGGTGAGGTAGCCGCCGTACGAACCGCCCCAGAGGCCGATGCGCGCCGGGTCAACGTCCGGCCGGCCGCGCAGGTATAGCCCGGCTCCCATCACATCGTTGAACTCGCTGGCTCCGGTGGCGCCGTAGTTGAGCGCCTCGCGGAAATCGAGCCCGTAACCGATGCCGCTGCGGTAATTCACCGCCAGCACGACGTAACCGCGGCTGGCGAGGTATTGGTTCATGGCATAGGCGTTATGGTAGTAATCCATGTAATGCCAGCCGAGCAGCATCTGGCGCCGCGAGCCGCCGTGAAAGAAGACCGCGGCCGGGCGCCGCTGGCCGTCGCCCGAACTTTTCGGCAGAAAAAGCTGGCCGTGGATCGTCATGCCGTCGGCGGCGGAAAGAATCACCGGCTGAGGCGTCACCAGATCGGCGGCGGGGAAGTCCGCGGGCAGCGCTTCGGGAGCGAGATCGAGAATCTCGCCGGAACCCGTGAGGATCGCCGGCCAGGCGGGACGCTGCGCGCCTGAATGCAGCACGGCGATCGTCTTGCCGCCACTCGTCATGACCGGTGACCACTCGATGCCGGCGCCGCTGGTCAAGGCCGTGGGATGATCGCCGGTGACGGGCTCCCGCCAGAGGTGCCGGCGGTCGATATCGCCCTGATTTGAGGCGAACACCAATTCGCGTTTGTCCGGACTGAGGGAAACGAACTCCACCTCGAAGTTGC
>DATDGP010000300.1:0-2962 GCA_036522035.1 Terriglobales bacterium | reverse complement strand
GGCGTCTGACGCGCCCCAGGCACTGGCTGGATTTCAAGCCCTTCACCATGGCGCACTCTCCTCTAGGCCTGTCGGCCGAACAAGCGGAGGCCGAGGTGCGGCAAGCCTGGAAGATGTCGTATTCGCCGCGGGTCACAGCGCGGGCTTTGAAACACCTCAAGGATAAGCCCATCGCGGACCGGATCATCCACCTGCTTTCCCGGCTTGCGTTTCGCGGTATTTACTTTCCGCAACTTAAACGCAGAGATTGGGTGCGGGTCCTTTTCGATAACCGCGGCCCAATTTTCCAGACCGTTGCCTCGGGCCTGGCGATGAAGTTCAAGCCGCGCCCGCGGCCCGATTCGGGGCAACCGGAGTCGGACTAAGTACCAGCCTGAATTCAACCGCCTACCGCGAAATCCTGAATCGCTTTCACACTTCTCCTTGATGTCGCCTTGCTTGCCGGGTAGCAGCAATACTAGTTCACATCGCTTCGACTGAACTCACTTATCTACATTAATACTGAGGCCACAGCGCGGCTCGGGCCGCAACCAAAGGAAGAATTCACCCTTAAACGTGGACAAGCTTCCCAACGGCACCGTCTTATTAACCTTCGCACCGACCGAGGGTCAAGGCAATTCCCGCACTTGCTGGCGAAGGACTCCGGACAGGCGGAGTCAGGCCTCGTGCGAACCTTCGGACTCCCGCCTTCGCAGGCCCACGCTCGAATCGCGGAGATTGAGCAAAAAGGCCAAGCCAGCGCCCTTGTCACCATAGATGAAGACTTGGCCGCGCTTGTCCTCTATCGCCGGGTCTAATTCGAAGTTGGGTCGGCCACACTGCTCGTGCGATCCGATCTATTTTCAAGATTGATAGGCAAGCAGTTGTATGCGTCCCCCGTGTGCGGGCTCAGTTGAATACCACCGCCGGGTGAGTGGGGTAAGACACCTGATCCGGAACCTCACGTTATCAGGAGGGAATGATGCGTGGATCAAAACCATCCTCGACCTTGACCGGCTCCGTTCCCGACCAGCGTTCGGCAAGAATTTCCCCTGCTGTACCTGCTGGGTTCTTTCGGGACTGCCGTCAGACCACAGAGATGGCGTGCTTCCACTATCAGCGTCTGCTCCGTTTCGGCTTCGACCGTGCAGATGTATCCATCAAACGCCTCAACAGTAGGGGGCTTCAGTCTCGTCAAGCGGCGCCTGAAGTCGGAAGTAAGAGGAAGTTACTCCGGCGAGCACAAGAAGGCCCGGTTTGTTCGGGGAACTGGGGTTGACCCGGGCCTTTTCGCTGCGGTTTTAGCCGAGTTCCGGACTGCTTAAGAGCGAGTTCGAGGGCTCGACTTCAAGGGGGCGTGGTCTTCCCCGGCACCTCTTAATGCCGCCGCGCCGGTCCTCGGGTTCCTTACCGCTCGCCCACTGGTCGAACCCTTCCTGGAAACTCTCGTCAGCGACGCCACCATCTCAACGATGCAGGTCGCGTCCGACTTCGGGAGGCAGGCTCTGGCGCCTGCGTCAACAGACTGCTCCATGCATCCAGGATCTTGCGACAGGATCAACACCGTTGATTGAGGAAACGCCTGCGCGATGTGACGAGTGGCTTCGACACCGTCTAACTCGGGAGCCTCCACATCCATGGTGACCACATCGGGTCTTAGGCTCTCAACGTGCTCGATCGACTCGCGACCGTTTGAGGCGTCGGCGATCACGTGCCAGTAGCGCGCGAAACGCTTTACCCACTTGCGGATGATCACCGACAATCACGATTCGTAGTAACCGCAAGCCTTGCCCTCAAGCTAAAGCTAGCGCAGGGCTGATCCGCTTCGTTGTTCCCCACGGAACACCTAAGGATACAGTTGCGGGAGCAAACGCGATGCTCCGGCGCCTCCAATCCGTTTTGGTACTCCGAGGCGAGATGGCGGGCTGGCCGTGAACGCAGAGGCTACGGATAAGCCTTCGAGATCAGTTCATCTACCCTTTGTGCGGACACGAGCATGCGCCTCGAGACACTTTTCGGGTTGGCCCGACCATGCTGGCGACGATCTCGCAGCCGGGCCTCAAGCTCCAGGATCTCGGTCTTCAGGAACTGAATGGAGTCGTCAATCTGGTGATCTTCTGATGTCGGCATGGCTTGTCCCTTGGCTATAATTCAACGTTTTCGGGGCGCGGTGGAGCGCCTGTCGTACCGAATTGCTGGGGAGATGTGCTCGGCTCAGAGTGTCGATGGGTTGGAGGCCGAAGGTGGAATCCACAACCGCGCCACAGTAGAGATTGCGGATCAGGTATTGGCCGCCGGTGGCCGTCAAGGTCAGATCGGCCATTTTATTTCTGGCTCAGGCAACGTCGTTGCCGGATCGACCCGCTGCGGAAAGCCGCTGGACGGATGTCCAAAGATATCGAATCTGTCTTTCATGTTTACACCCTCGCCGAGGCTCGGGCGTGAAATTTGTCAGCCCTCGGGGATGGATCCTAGTGGAATCGAGTGTGATCTCTTTCTCGACAGAGTCAAGCAAGATCGCAACGGCAGCCTGGTGGCGCCTCAGTTTGAGTGGAGGCGGTTGCTGCCGTACCAGCCTCAGATCGTCGTCATCGGTGGGTTGGCGCGCTTGGTCCTGGAGCGTTCCGAATGGGCGGAGACTTGAAAAGTTAGTGCATATGGGTCAAAAATAACACCGACCAGGTATGATTCTAGCCTGTTCCCATTCGAGCTTCCTGCTAGCCTCGCCTGGTGAAGGTGGATTGCTGCACGAGCCGGTCAGCCTAGAATTCGCCAAAGAAACGAGAATATGTCTCAATTTGACTGAGTCCTACGAGCCTTCCGCGTCTGAGGTCACGGAAGGGCTCATTCCCACTGCCAAGCTTTCCCCTCTCGGCTCGGAACTGAAGGTTCTTCTGGTTTGGCCCCGCTTTCCACCCTCCTTCTGGAGCTTCGAAGGAATCATGCAGCTCATTCCAAGCGAAGCCAATCGGCAGCGCCATCG
>DATDGP010000299.1:0-17327 GCA_036522035.1 Terriglobales bacterium | reverse complement strand
CTTCAACGCAGCTCCCTTGGCAAATGTCATCTTGACGACCTTCTTGTACGTCTCTCCCGTGCAAACGATGCCGCCGTGGGACCAGATGGGAGTCCCTCTCCACTTCCACTCTTCGAGGATCTCAGGGTCGGCCTCGTGGATGATACCGCGCACTCTCGCCAGCGTTTTCGCGCGCCAGTCCCCAAGTTGCCTGATCTTCTCGTCGATTAATGCAGATGCAGATTCCACTGGGACGGGTCTCATCTAGAGCTCCAACTCCTCGCACCCAATTTAGCTAGGTTCAGGGCAACCTGCAAGTCGGATTAGATGACTGCCGCTAACTCAAGGTTAGCGTCAACGGGCAAGGCCTGCAACAGTCGCCGGCATGGCCTGGCTCCTCTATGCTGTGCGCTATGCGGGCGCGAACACACCCGGAAATAGACGGGGAAGCCGAGGTGGTGAGCGCCTCCGCCACCCGCGGCCGGCGCACTTCCGCGTAGGCAGAAGAGCGCGGTGACAATCCAATCGACGATGGTATTGGTTTTCGGGTGGGGCTTGGCGGCGACGCGGGCCACCTTCTGCAGGGTCGATTCCATAGGGTTCTTGCTCGTTCGATTCACGACTTTTGAGCCACCAGAGGCCAGTTGGGCGTTTCAATACCGAACTGCTTGGCGTACTCCGCGCTCAGCCGCTGCCAGTTGCCGAACTTTATGGCTTCAGCGCCGACCATTCGTCCAATCGGCTCACCGGCGAGGAGTCGCTCAAGGACGTCGAAGCAGATGTGCCAGCCCGCGGCGCCCCACGCGATGAAGCGGCGATTGATGTTGTGCCAGAGCGTGAGGCGCGTGCCGCTGCCCAAGGCTTCGAGTTCCCACCGGATATGCTGTGCGCCCCAGTTGTACTCAAGCACTCTGGGAGCTTCGGCGCGCGTCACAGTTGTTTGGGAAACCTGCGGCGTGGGCGCTCCCACCGTGGTGAGCTTCACCGTGGTTCCAACCGTACTCAGGGTCCCATCGGCGTCGAAGGGAGCCCATTCGCGCAGATGCGCCGGGTCGGTGAGCGCCTGCCAGACCTTCTCCGGCGTGTGGCGCAGTTCTCTGACGAGAATGAGCGTCCACCCCTCTCCGTCCTTTCGTATCTGCGCCCCGCGGGCGGAACCCGGTACGTACTGCTCGCGAGCGTCCATCTTCGCCTCCTTAGCGTGAATAGTGGGCCAGCTGGGTGAGCTGAATGAGGTTGCCGCAGGTGTCTTTCAGCATCGCAATGGTCGAGCCGGTCACGTCGGTGGGCGGCATTGTGAACTCGGCGCCGCGGGCTTTGATCCGCTCGTAGTCGCCCTTGACGTCGTCGGTGTAGAACATGATCGCGGGCTGGCCCTGTTGAAACATCGCCTGCTGGTAAGCTTTGGCCGCGGGGTTGCTGTTCAGCGCGAGCTGCAGCTCAATGCCGCCCGGCTCCTCGGGCGAAGCCAGGGTCAGCCAGCGATATGGGCCCTGACTGAAATCAGTCTTCTTGGTAAAGCCTAGTACCTCCGTATAGAAGCGCAGGGCCTTGCCCTGGTCGTCGACGTACACGCTGGTCACTTTGATTTTCATCTCGTTTCTCCTTGGTCACGTCCGCGGTTTGGCCGCGTCGTCTTCTCCCTTGTCTTCTTTTTGTTGGGTGTTGATTGATCCATGCGGTCGAGGTGGCGTTCGAGAGCATCCAGGTAACCGGACCAGAAACGACGAAATTGAGCCAGCCAGGCATGGACCTCCTGAAACGGTTCGGGCTTCAGCTGATAGAGGCGGCGCTGCGCATCCACCGTGGATTCCACGAAACCGGCCTCGCGAAGCACGCGCAGGTGCTTTGACACGGTCGGCTGCGGCATACGAAGTTTACGCTCGATCTCTCCAACCGACTGTTGTGAGGAGACCAGGAGGCTCAAGATCGCGCGGCGGTTCGGCTCCGCAATGATTTCGAAGACAGATTCCATGCACTGTGTATACTCTAATGAGCATATACGTGTCAAGGCATATTAACCCCGGCCCCAGGGTGACGCTTTCAGTCGGCGTCTGATGCGTTTTTGGCGCGAGCGATGCGAGAGCGCTGCGCGCTCCGGCCGATTACGTACTTGTCGCGCACCTCCCGGAATTCAGACAGATCAGCCACTTCATGGGTTGGCGTTCGCTATCAGGCGGCTTACGTCTCCAGAGTTTTGGCTACCGCTTCTAGCAGCTCGTCGGGCTCGGTGGACACAACAACCTGCTCCGCGTGTTCCGCAGCGTTCGCGATGGGCTCAAAGGGAGCAAGGAGAAGGAGGACGGGGCATCGGCAGTTGTTCCGAAGCACGGCGATCATCTTTTCGATCTCCACTTGAGGGATAGAATGACCTACCAAAAAGAGATCGAACCCGCCCCGCTCACACTGGTCTATACTCTCGCTGAACCCAAGTGCCGAAGTAACCTGGTAGCCGCGAGCCTCGAGGATTGCGGCGCGTGTGTCGAGCAGGGCTTTGTCGTACGCGACGGAGAGAATGTGCCTGGGCATAGGGGGCTCACACGGGCTCCTGTGGCACGCAGGAATGGCCGACCTCGTAAACACTCACGGAAAAAATGGCGTTTCTGATGCTACGCTCGACGGCATCACGGGTCAACCCGTCGGTCGTGCCAAGTCGAGGGACGCCGATTTCGCGGTAACGCGGAACAATCTCTCTACCTGGCCAAACAATCCTTCCGCCCGGTATCCGCGACACTCGCAATGAGCCATTTCCCATCCATGCGAACAAGATTGAACAAGTCGGTCCCGCAGTGGTCCACCTTGCCATCCACCAGAAACTCGAACGGAGCCCACACCATCGCCAGATCGTTATCGATCCGCACTAGAGGATCATGAATTCGCTCCTCAATGTGCGTTGTTCCAGGTCTACCCACCAGCTCTGCAAAAGCGTCAAACGTCATCTGCGTGGGCTTGCCGTCCCGCATCAGCACCATCGTGCCGCCGGCCAGTAATGGTTTCTTAATGGCGGCCGCGTCGCGTTTCGCCATGCCGTCAAACATTGCCATTACAGGGGCCAGAACGGCCTGCTCCTCCGGCGTCGCGGCGTGCAGGGAGGAAATCAGAAACCCGGTGGCTGTTGCTCCTGCAAGAAACAAAACCAAACCTAATCGATTGGAGATCTTCATGGCTCCCGATTGTAAACCGAGCCATTGATTGGCGTCTAAGGCTGCAAGTCTGAGTCCTGCCGCCCGCGCGGATGGCCGCTCAAACCGCAACCAATCAATTTGACCCGACTGCCAGGATTAGTACTGAACCTCATGCGCGCATCGGTGCTTACGATCAGCGATGAGAGCCTAGCCCGCGATGTGGTAGACGGCAGGCCAATGTTATTTGAAGGAAGTTGTTTCATTCTTATGCTTTAGGAGCAAAGCAGCAGAGCTGAATGCGACACTGGCATGATTTGTTCGGACCGGCGCACCGGCATCTCTAGTGCATTTCCATTGGGGATTCCTCCTGTGAGGTTCTGGTCAGGAGAGTTGTGTCCAAACAGCACAGTCGTGATGTGAGGCCGCCCGGCTGAACCGCCTCGCTCGATCCGGCGCTACCGGGCTGCCTCCCTAAGGCCAGCCTGGGGGGCGCTGGACCACATCCTCTTCCATCCCGATCCGACTGATTCGCTGGGAGAACCACCTCAACTAGTTTTGGGACGGACCGGCGAACTCGATCAGCTGGTGCGTTTTTTCATAAGGCACCCAACGTACCGCAGCCTATTGCTCTTCAGTCGATTTGTGTGCTGTTTCGCGGCTGCTAGGCCACCTCGGTTCCAACAGCTTCATCTCTCTAGCAGCGGATTTTTGACGGGGATCGAGCTGCAGCTTTTGTCTCACCTATATGGCGACGACCACAGGTGGACAGGGAAGCTGTACCCATCAAGAGAAGATCCTCCTTGGGAGTTGCTGTCCCGGGTTCTTGAACCGAGCTGCGGCAGCTGTATTTCGCGATGAGCTTCGGTCTCTCCCGAACCCCGCTGATGCCTCTGCCTGAGCAAGACTGGGTCACACAAAATGTTCGGCCGTAAAAAGCATGACGCAACACCAAGCGGGCCACAAGGCGGCCCGAAAGGGGCCGAAGGGCAGATCTATTCGCTCGAAGCAATCATGGCATTGCAAAAGGCACTTGAAAGAGGACTCGAGCAGGAGGAACCGCTTCCACCCAAGTTCAGTGAAATGCTCGAAGAGCGGGAGCGCAACTTTGGACGAGACGTTCGATCCGGCTTCATGTTGGGGTTAACCAACCCTCTCGGAATTTTAGGTCGCAGGCTGAAGCACGCTCTACAACTTGTTTTCGCCTTTAGGAAGCAGTCCCGCCGGACGTCGGCCCGATAATCCGCGTTGAATTATTAGAACGCTTCTTGAGCTGTTGGTGGAACTCAAGCAGGTTCCCCCAAAGGCTAGTCTTCATCGGTGTATTCGGAGGGGACGTCATCCTCCGGTACTTCAGATGTTGTCACCTCTCCTTGATCCGGATCCTTGGCATTCTCGACTCCGCTGACTGCCTCCGCCTCGAAATACTGACCCTCTTCGGTCAACTCTTCGACGCTCTCCGAATCTTCGTCTTCTCGCCGGGATAGTCCCTGGGTGTCGCCAGATTGACCTGCTGATATGGAGTCCAATCCGCGGCCCGGTCTCCTCCTAACGGGAAAGGTTGCCTGCTGCTTGGCTCGAGCCGAGTTCTGCTTAGGGCGGATCGGATTTTTCTTAGCGACAACCTTCTTCTTTCCGGCAGGTCTATTCTTCGCAGCGGTTTTCTTCTTCAGAGCCGACTTCTTCTTTACGGCTTTCTTTTTCTTGGTTGCTGGTTTCTTCTTGGCCATGAAGCAAGTCTACCAAACGCGTGCTAGCACGTGGAGTGATGACTGAAAGCTGGTCTTCAGTCAGACGGCAGGCGCCCGCACGAGGAACTCTTCATGAACGCCGAAGGCCCAGCTCCCTTGACAATCTGTTGGTTCTCAGTACGATGGCATTCATCCGGTCGTGCGTCCACTGTTTCAAGATTTCCGCTACGCGTGCCGCGCTTTTCAGCGGGCACCGGCCTTTACTTTGGCTGCGGTAGTGTCTCTGGCTATCGGAATCGGCGCCAACACTGCGATTTTCAGCGTCGTCCAGGCCCTGCTCTTGCGTGCCTTGCCCTACAAGGACTCGGATCGTCTGGTGATTCTCTGGAACCGCTCGCCTGGCCTGAACATCGCACAGGACTGGTTCTCGACCGCGCAGTATTTTGACATCAAGAATGGACAGCGTAGTTTTGAAGACATTGCCATCGCGATTGGCGGAGTCGAGAACGTAACTGGAGAGGCCGAGCCGGAGCGGATCGGGACCATCCACGTTTCGTCCAATCTTTTGCCAATGCTAGGCGCGCGAGCCGGCATAGGCAGGCTCTTCACCTCCGAGGAAGACGCGCCCGGGGCGGCGCCGACAGCGATTCTTGGTTACGGCACATGGATCAGGCGCTATGGCGGGGATCCGCGGGTGATCGGCCGGCCGGTGACCGTCAATGGCAAGATCTACCAGATCGTGGGAGTTTTGCCGCAATCGTTCTCTTTACCTCGCGCAGTCATGCCCACGCTGAATGGCGCCGAGGATGCGGACGTTCTGCTGCCGCTGCCGCTTCGATCCGACGCCATATCTGCCCGCAATCGCGAGGACTACAACATCGTGGGTAAGTTGAAGCCCGGGGCAACCGTTCAGCAGGCGCAAGCGGAGATGAATACCATCACTGCCCGGCTGCGCCGGGACCATCCGGATCTCTATCCTCCAAACGGTGGGCTGACCTTCGGCGTCGTGCCTCTCCAGGAGCAAGTAGTGGGCGACGTTCGTCGCCTTCTCCTTATTCTGCTGGGATCGGTAGGATGTGTTCTGCTGATCGCCTGTGCGAACGTGGCGAACCTGCTGCTTTCCCGTGCCTTAGCCCGGCAGAGAGAGATCGCTGTTCGCGCCGCCTTGGGGGCCAGTCGTGGTCGGCTGGTGCGGCAGTTGCTTACCGAGAGCGTCGTCCTGGCGCTCGGCGGAGGTGTACTCGGAGTGTTTCTGGCAATGGGCGCCATCGGCTTGATCCATCTACTGGGCGCCAAGCAGGTGCCTAGAGTTCATGAGATCAGCGTTAACGGGGAAGTCCTTATGTTCATGCTTGTGCTCTCCGTTTTGTCAGGGACCCTGTTTGGTCTGGCACCTGCTTTGCGCCTGGCTCGCCGCGATGTCCACGACAATCTACAGGATGCTGCCCGCGGCTCTGCCGGAGCAAATAGCGTGTGGGGGGCGCGCAACAACTTGCGCAAGGCGCTCGTTGTGGCCGAATTGGGGCTTTCTGTCGTTCTGTTGGTCGCTGCGGGGCTGCTGGTGCGCAGCTTCATGAAACTTGAGAGAGTCTTTCCCGGTTTCAATGCCAGCAATCTGCTGACCCTGGAGTTGAAGATGAGCGGTCGCCGTTACGATGGCCACAATCCGCTGCTTTCGCCGGTCCATCAAACCTATCGGCAGCTCTGGGGGCGACTGGAACATCTTCCTGGCGTTTCCGCGGCCGGAGGCGTTACCTCGTTGCCGATGAGCCAAATGTTTGCCTGGGGCCCGATCGTAGTCGAAGGTCGCCTGCCGCAGCCGGGCGAGTCGTTCATCAATGCCGATCAGCGTGTGGTTGGCGGCGATTACTTTCAAGCCATGCAAATCCCGCTGATCAAGGGCCGTCTTTTCGACGAAACTGACACGCCGGACAAGCCTCCGGTGGCGATCGTCGACGACTTCATGGCGCGGCAGTTGTGGCCGGACCAGAACCCTCTTGGCAAGCGCATCAAGCCCGCAGGCGTAGACCGAGGAGACGGGCCATGGCTGACCGTGATCGGGGTGGTAGGGCGGATCAAGCAGGATTCCCTGGATTCGGACTCGCGCATCGCGTTCTACATTTCGCACAGTCAGTATCCGGCGCCCACGATGATTGTGGTCCTGAGGAGTGGCCCGGCTCCGGAACTATTGACCCACGCGGTCAAGCAGGCGATCAAGGGACTTGATCCTGATCTTCCGCTTTATAACGTCTCCACGATGGCCCAGAGGGTGAGTGAATCGCTTGCCCGGCGCCGCTTTACCATGGTGCTGCTGGGCGCGTTTGCGATGCTGGCCTTAGTGCTGGCGACGGTCGGCATCTACGGAGTGATCGCTTATCTGGTCAGCCAAGGTACCCGCGAGATTGGAATTCGCATGGCTCTTGGCGCCGGGCCGCAGGATATCTTACGACTCGTCCTCGGCCAAGGATTGGCGATGGCCCTGACCGGGGCGGCCCTGGGCCTCGCGGGAGCGTTCCTCTTTGCCCGCTTTCTCCAAAGCTTGCTCTACGGTATTAGCGCGACCGATGCCTTGACCTTCATCGCAATTCCGCTGCTGCTGATCCTGATCGCGTGCGCGGCCAGCTACTTTCCCGCCCGGCGTGCGGCCCGCGTGGATCCCATGATCTCTCTACGCTCGGAATAACTGTGAATCCTTCCGCGATTGCTAGTTCAAACTCGGCCTCTTGCTAGGCCCGCCGTTTGCTTTTTCGTAGGCACGAGCCAGGGCCAGAACCTGGCCTTCGGCTCCCGGAGCGCCGCTGATCTGCAAGCCAATCGGCAAGCCTGACTTTGAGAATCCGCAAGGGATCGAGAGTGAAGGCAATCCGTAGACATTGAACGGGCGAGTGTTCCGCAGCATCAGCAGTTCGCGTCGGCGCAACTCCTCGGGCATCGCTTCGAGCTCAGCTAGAGTCGGTGGCAACACCGGTGATGTGGGTGTGAGGATCGCGTCCACCTGCCCGAACACTTCGAGGACTTCGCGCCGCTTCCGCAGCATGTCGCGGTAGGCATCCACGTATTGAGCCGAGGTCACGGCGGCTCCGCTGCGAATACGCCTCAGCGTTTCCGGATGGTATTGCTTTTCGTGGGCTGGTAAGTGCCGTTGATGATACACAAACGCCTCGCAGCCGACGACGGTGCGGTCAACGTCTGTCGGAAGAGTGACCTCCTGAACACCGGCAGTCATTTTACCGAGCTCGCTCACCGCAGCCTGGGCGCTGGCTCGAACTTCAGGGTCCAAGTCTTTCCAGAACTCAGGGGGCGTTGCCAGGCGTAGAGTCGAACATTGCTCTTCGATCGCGGAAGGGTAGTACACGGGCGGAAACTTCTGGCAGTAGAAATCAAGTGCGTCGTAGTGCGCGATGGCGGGAAGCATGAGCGCGAGATCGGCCACCGTGCGCGCCATGGGACCTACATGGTCGAGCGACCAGGAGAGAGGGATGACTCCGCGCGTGCTGATCAAGCCATAGGTCGGTTTAAGGCCTGCGATCCCGCAATAACTTGCGGGCAGCCGGATCGATCCAGCCGTATCCGTACCGATCGCGCCGTAACACAAACCGGCAGCGACCGCTGCGGCGGAACCCGACGAGGAGCCGCCGGTGATGTGTGCTGTGTTCCAGGGATTGCGCGCCGGGCCGAAATGTCCGATCAACCCGCTGCCTCCATAAGCAAACTCGTGTAGGTTAAGCTTGCCCAGCAGGATGGCTCCGGCCTTGCGCAGCCGCCGCACCACCTCCGCGTCGTCCGACGGCACATAGTGTTCCAGCACAGCGCTGGCCGCGGTAGTCCGTACGCCTGCGGTCTCAGCCAGGTCTTTCACCGCCAAAGGCATGCCGTGAAGTGGTCCTCTCCATTCTCCGCGGCTAATCTGGGTCTCCGCAGCCTTGGCCTCGGCGATTGCCGACTGCGCAGTCACCGTGATGAAGGCGTTGACAACCGGATTGAGGCTCTCGATTCGAGCCAGGCAAACTTCGGTAAGCTCGACTGGAGATACCTGTTTCTTTTGCACCGCCTGACTGGCCGAGGCCAAGTCCTCGAACGGCAGGTGCGGCGAAGCATGACTTGCGGAAGAAGGCATGGTCAGTCGAGAATACCATTGCCTCGGATTTGAGGCACGCCTGGATTACCGTCCGAAGCCGGGGGTCTCGAGGCTCTTTCGAAGATATTTCTAACAGGGAGACAAATCTTGGGTACTCAACCTCAACGATCGGCGAAAAACCCCCGGCGTCTACCAAAGATCCTCTTGATCCTCGTGCTCCTGTGTCTCGTCACAGTGGGACTGTTCGCGTGGCGGCCCACCACGTTCGCAGGCGCCTACCAGCGCTCGGTGGCATGGCGTATCGGCTTGAGGAACCATGACGTCGTCCTCGGACAATATCGAATCCACTACATGGTCGCTGGGCAGGGCAAGCCGTTGGTCCTGGTGCATGGGCTCGCCGGCCGCGCCGAGAACTGGCTGACACTGGTGCCCGAGTTCACCCGCAACGGATACCAAGTCTACGCCCTAGATCTGCTTGGCTACGGCCGATCCGAACAGCCCGACGTCGACTACTCGATCGCTCTTGAGAGCGATATCTTGGGCAAGTTTCTCGACAGCCAGAAGCTGGCGCAGCCGGACATCGCCGGCTGGTCGATGGGAGGCTGGATCAGCCTCAAGTTTGCTGCCGAGCATCCCAACCGCGTTCACCGTCTCATCCTGATGGACAGCGCGGGCTTGCTTTTCGATGCGGTCAACTCCGGAGCCCTCCGGCCTAAGACCGAACCGCAGCTCGCGCATATGATGGAAGTGCTCACGCCGCATCCGCGGCCGATTCCCGGCTTCCTTGCCCGGGATATCTTGCGTAACTTCGCCGAGAACGACTGGGTCGTCGCTCGCTCGCTCGCATCGATGGGGACCGGCCGTGATCTCATGGACGGCAAAATGCAAACCGCTACCATGCCGGTGCTGATCATCTGGGGCAAAGAAGACATTCTGACGCCGCTCTCGGTTGGGGAAGGGATGCATCGGGGAATGCCCCAGTCCGTGCTGTATGTCTTCGACGGCACCGGCCACTTGGCCCCGACCGAGCGCGCTCCCGAGGTCGCCGATACGGTGATTGGCTTTCTGAAGGCGGAGCCGCCTCCTGGAGGAGGCGAACGCGAGGTTTCAGAAGCTCACTAAGTCCCGCGTTCACGAAGAACGAACAACGCCAACGGTAGGTGTTGGGGTGAGCCTCAGCGCCGAGTACGAAAAGCCAACGCCTGGGCTGCGGAAAGCAGGGCACTCCAGAGCCGCGTTGATGGTCCCACCCCGGGGAGAGCTCTCGCCGGTTGGGGCTTCCGAGCAAGGCCACGTCGGCGTCGTTGAGCCATTCGATGGCGCCGGCCTACGAATTGAACTTGTCTTTCCCTTCCAGAAACCGGCCTGGCACGCTATATTTTCCTTAAGGGAACTTGTTGGACCTCAGGAAGCGTAATTAGCAATTGAGCGGCGGAAAAAAGACGAGATTAACGAGGCCGAGGCATAACCAAAACCCTGTTCTTCAAGTCTATGTGAGGAGATGCCCCCTCCGGCCCGACCTGCGCGGTGTTCGTTTACGGACACTAGGTTTCGCTAACGGACAGGAAGGACCCGGTGGGGAGCAACTTTGTTGAGTTTTCCGATGCAAAATCAATAGCTTACGGCCAAGATGAAATTGGCATCTCAGGTGCACGAATAAGGTCGCAATGGATATCGTCCGCGACGAGTCGTTTAAGAGGAAAAAGAGAAGGAACCAGGTCTTGTTGACCGTGGTTGCGCTGCTGGTACTGGTAGGGATTACGGTGGCTGTCTCCAGGCTGCAACCTGCTGACCCGGTTGTCGAGTGGGGCACGGTTTGGCCCGACACGGTGAAGCGCGGTTCCATGTACCGCGAAGTCCACGGAATTGGATCTCTGGTGCCAATTCCAGAGGACATCCGTCTAATTCCTGCGGAGACTGACGTACGGGTAGAGCGGATCCTCGAGTTGCCGGGAGCCGTGGTGAAGCCGGAGACGGTCATCATGGAACTTTCCAATCCCCAGGTTCAGCAGGAGGCAGTGAGCTCTGACCTGGACTTGAAGTCAGCCGAAGCGGAATGGCACAACACCAAGGCCAAGGTAGATGGCGAGCTTTTGACCATCAGAGCCGAAGCGGCCACAGTCGAAGCCGATTACGAAAACGCGAAACGGGACCTGGAACAGAAAGCCGAGTTGAATAAGATTGGTGTGGTCTCGGCTTCGGAGGTAAAGATCGCTCAGGCCAAGATGAAAGAGATGGCTACGCGCAATCAGATTGAACAGGACCGGATCGCTGAGAGCACGAAGGCGGTGGAGACGCAGTTGGACGTACAGAAGGCAACGATTGAATCCAAGCGCGCGATGGCTCAGCTCAAGCATAAGCAGTTGGATGCTTTGAAGGTACGCGCCGGCATTTCGGGCGAGCTCAGCGAAGTGCCCGTACAGGTAGGTCAGCGAGCGACCCAGGGCACCATTCTGGCCAAGGTCGTGCAGCCGGACCATCTTAAGGCGGAATTGAAGATCCCAGAAACTCAGGCCAAGGACATCATGAGGGGTCAGGGAGCTTCGATCGATACGCACAACGGTATCGTGAAGGGAACAGTCGAGCGCATCGATCCATCGGTACAGAACGGCACGGTTACAGTTGACGTTAAGTTGACGGAGCCGCCACCGCATGGATCTCGCGTCGACCTGAGCGTGGACGGCACCATCACGCTCGAGCGACTCGACGACGTGCTCTATGTGGGCCGGCCGGCCTTCGGCCAGGAAAAGACGACGGTAAGCATGTTCAAGGTGGAGGCTGACGGCAAACATGCCTCCAAGGCCAAGGTTGAGCTCGGACGTAGCTCCGTTACAAACATCGAGATTGTGCGCGGACTCAAGGAGGGCGATACTGTCATCCTGTCCGATATGTCGCGCTACGATAACGTGGACAAAATCCGTTTGGACCGATAGGCTGGACGAAACCGACAAGGAGAAAAATATCGTGACGAGTGGACAAACGCTGATCAACCTGGAAAATGTTACCAAGATCTTTTATACCGATGAGGTGGAAACGCATGCCCTCTCCGGCATTCATCTGGACATCGGCAAAGGCGAGTATGTAGCCATCGCGGGTCCTTCCGGCTGCGGCAAGTCCACTCTGCTGTCTATCATCGGGTTGCTCGATTCTCCTACGGACGGTTCTTATGTGCTGAACAGCAAGGCGGTTCAGGGTCTGGATTTCTCCGACCGGGCGAGAATTCGTAACCAGGAGATTGGTTTCATCTTCCAGAGCTTCAACTTGATCGGCGATCTGACGGTGTATGAAAACGTCGAACTGCCTCTCACGTATCGCTCCATGTCTTCTCCCGAGCGCAAGAAGCGGGTTCAGGAATCGCTTGAGAAGGTAGGCATGGCCCACCGCGTGCGCCATTATCCTTCGCAGCTCTCAGGTGGTCAGCAGCAGCGCGTTGCCGTGGCGCGCGCCTTGGGCGGCTCTCCCTCGATCCTGCTGGCGGACGAACCTACAGGAAACCTCGATTCTCGCAACGGCGAAGCCGTCATGGAACTCCTGCAGCAGCTGCACCGCGAAGGCGCAACCATCTGCATGGTGACCCACGATGCCCGCTTTGCTAAACACGCCGAACGCACCATCCACCTATTTGACGGTAAGGTGGTTGAAGAGACCGAAGCTGCGAAGCAAGCCGAAATGGTCTGAAAGGCAGCTGACATTTCCCGTACGAATCAGATCTGACTTACGAGCCGGAAAACGCTGGGGGCTTTTCCCACTGGCTTTCCGGCTTGTCTTGTTTCTGGCATCTCAACAAATCGATTAGGTAAACCGACCGCAAGCGAAATCTCGCGCAAAATGACTCTGGCGTATGATGGGGAGCTTGGCGACGCGAGGAGACCAGTCGATGGCTGCCAGCAAACTGGAAGACCGTCTAGACTCCTGGAAGGAGATCGCCGCCTACCTGCGGCGTGATGTGAGGACGGTCCAACGCTGGGAAAAAAGAGAAAACCTTCCCGTCTACCGCCATCAACACGACAAACTGGGATCTGTTTATGCTTTCCGCGTCGAACTGGCCGAGTGGTTCCAAACTCGGCAGGTCGGAGGTGTCCCAGGCGTCACTGTCGGGCAAAAGCCACCCGACAGAATCAAAATCGCGGTTCTGCCGTTTCACAACCTCAGCTCGGAGGCGGGCGATGACTACTTTAGTGAAGGCCTCACGGAAGAGATGATCACTGAAATTACTCGTCTTGAACCTGATCAGCTTGCCGTCATCGCCCGGTCGACCTCCGAGCACTACGACACCAGCCGGGAGTCTCTCGAACGACTGAAGAAGGACCTGGGCGTCGATTACGTCGTGGAAGGAAAGGTGCGACGCTCTGGTAATCGGGTCCGCATCTCGGCAAGGCTGAGCGAGATACTCGATCAGACGCAGATGTGGGCCGAAACCTATGAGCGCGAATTAAGCGACGTCCTTGATGTCCAAGCAGAGATCGCGCAGGCCATCGCCCGGGAAATTCATCTGGCGCTGAACCTTTCTGAAACGGCACGGCTTTCCGGTCTGCAGAGCGGAAAAGTTCGAGTGCAGCCGGCGGCATACGACGCCTATTTGAAAGGCCGATATCATCTCCACGCGATGACGCCAACGACCATTCGTAAAAGCGTGGAAGACTTTGAGCTCGCGGTCCACCTCGATCCTGGTTACGGTCCTGCCCACGCCGGCCTGGCCAGCGCCTGGGCTCTGCTTGCCATTGCGCCCTTTGACGTTGTTCCGTCTCACGAGGCCATGCCCAAGGCCGAGGCCGCAGCCAGAAAAGCGCTGGCCCTGGATGAGGGCCTTGCCGAGGCTCACGCCGCGCTGGCTCGGGTGCATCATCACTACCACTGGAACTGGAAGGAAGCCGAAGCATCCTACCGGCGGGCTGTCGAGCTGAACCCCGGATATGCCGCGGCCCACCTGTGGTATTCCTGGCTGTTGCTGGCACTGGGCCGGAGTGACGAGGCGCTTGCGGAGATCGAACGGACGATGGTCATCGTCCAGGAAACCGACCCGCACCGGCTGGTTGTTGTCCATGCCACACGAGCCCAGGCTTACTACTTCAGGCGGGAGTTTGAGCGCGCTCGGGAGGAATGCGAAAAAGCCCTCCAACTGGATCCCAGCCACTTCATGCTGCACTACATTCTCGGCCGGGCATACCGTCGTCTGGGCGATAGCGCGAGAGCGATTGCCGAATTGAAAGCCGCCACCAAGTCGGCGGGGGAAGTGCCTCTGGTGGACGCCGTTCTTGGGCTTGCGTATGCCGTCAGCGGCAGAAGGGAACAGGCGCAGAAGGTAGTGGAAGCCTTGACGTCCGCCGCGCGCAAGCGATATATCCCGCCCACATACTTTGCCATTGTTTATGCCGGGCTTGGCGAGAAGGATCAGGCCCTGGGGTGGCTGGAGAAGGCCTTTGAGGTGCGCGCCGATCTTCTGACCTGGATCAATGTGGAACCCATGATGGATGAGGTTCGCTCCGATCCTCGCTTTCAGAATCTCATCCGGAGAATCGGGCTGACTGAGTAAGCACATTCGTTTCTCCACCTTCGTCGAAGAGAGTATCGCCCTCCCTATCGCCCCGGTGCGATCTCATTTGACAAAGCCATATATAGAATAGCAACATGTTGGAATGGCAGATAACGTATCTCCTGGGCTAGATCGCGAATTGAAGAAAGGAAGCGCCGAACTCCTGGTTCTCTCCTTGTTGGAAAACCGGCAGAGGCACGGATACGAGATCAGCAAGCAGATCGAAGACGCATCCGGCGGAGTGTTGAGGTTTAACGTTGCATCTCTGTATCCGTTACTCTACCGCCTGGAGAAACGCGGCTGGATTCAGGGACGCTGGGTGGACAAGGCCGGCCAACGGCGCCGCCGCTATTACCAGATTACCGCTCAGGGCCGAAAGGTCCTGAAGGCCCAGCGCAGCAACTGGAGGGCTTTTGTCGCCGCGATCGGCCGCATCG
The DNA here is from genome assembly GCA_036522035.1 of Terriglobales bacterium. Lineage (GTDB taxonomy): Bacteria > Acidobacteriota > Terriglobia > Terriglobales > Acidobacteriaceae > Angelobacter. Next base: position 2,487 of record DATDGP010000299.1, on the reverse strand, counting down.
CCGGAGTTCGCTATGCGTGAGTGGAAACAACAGATCATGCTGCAGCTGGCGAGCCTCAATCTGGATCCTGCCCGGGAAGCCGCCATTGCCGAAGAATTAAGCCAGCACGGCCTTGACCGTTACGAAGAGCTCGTCCGTCAGGGGCTTTCCTCATCTGATGCTGCACGCCGCACTCTGGCGGAGCTTTGTGACTTCGGGCTGATAACGAACTTGGCTGAGGCCGAGCGGCAGCCCAAAGCCCTGTTGAGCCGCAGACTTCCTTTCGCCTTTCGCATCCTGGGGAAACACTGGAAGATTACGACCGTGGGCGTGATTTCACTCGCCATCGCAATGGCTGCCAGCGTTGCAGGGCTGAGTTTGTTCAACGCGCTTTTGCTGCGGCCTCCCGCCGCTGCCTCTCCAGGCCGGCTGGTGACCCTATCTGGAAGGTCTCCATCGGGTGAAACCCAGTCGCTGTCGTTTCCCGAGTACAAGTATTATCGCGACCACAACCAGGTATTTTCCGGGTTGGCGGCCTTCAACTATGGAATCGATTTGAAGTCCTTCAATTTCGGTACCCAGACTGAGATGGTGGTCACGGCCAGTGTGTCTGAGAACTATTTCGCAGTCCTCGGGGTTCATCCCGCCGCGGGCCGGTTTCTCTCGGGTGACGATTCCGTACGCAAAGACGAGATCGTTCTCAGTTATCCTTTTTGGCAGCGGCTAGGCGGCGACAGGGCGATCGTCGGCAAAATCGTGACCTCGGGGAAAGACTCGGCGACCGTTGCCGGGGTTGCCCCCAAGGGATTTGCCGGAACCGTCGCCGGCTTTGCGGTTGACGCGTGGCAACCGATCAGGAACGGAAGCAACGCGGAGGTCTACGAGAACCGGGATGAGCGATGGCTCACTCCCGTCGGGCGCCTTAAGCCCGGGGTCGGACGGCAGCAGGCGCAAGCGAATCTAGCCGCCTTGGCGCAGCAGTTAGCGCATGACTTCCCGGCTTCCAACAAAGACCATGCAATCGGCCTCAGACCGCTCACCATGCTGCCCATGGACCAGTTGGGGGTGGCCCGGATGTTTTCCTGGACGGTGATGGGCGTGGTGTTATTGGTCTTGCTTGCTGCCTGCGCCAATGTCATGAACTTATTGTTGGGTCTGGCCACGAACCGCCGTCAGGAAATGTTGATTCGGGCCGCGTTGGGCGCGAGTCGCCGCAGGCTCATCGGACAATTGCTGGAGGAGACCGCGGTGATCTGCCTGGTTGGCAGCCTGGTCGGTTTCTGTCTGGCCTGGTACGGTTTGGAGCGACTTCTGGCCTTCCGCCCATTGCTTTTCAACGGGCTTCCCCCGTTGCTCCTCGATTTTCGTCCGGATTTCACCGTTGTGGGTCTTACGCTTGCAGTGATCCTGGTTTTCACGGTTGCGGTGGGACTGCTTCCAGCGCTCCACTCGTCGATTCCCAACCTGGCCGGCGCATTGAGCGGCGAGATCGCCGTAGGCGGAAGACGCAAGCGAAGGGCCAGGAACATGTTGGTGGTTCTTCAAACGGCGGTATGCACGCTGGTTCTCGTCGGTGCCGGGTTGTGCCTGCGTAGCATCGAGTACCTGAAGCGCGTGCCTCTCGGTTTTTCCGCAAGAAACCTGGTCTTTACGTATGTTGAGGGTGAAGACGGAACTCCCGCTCAAAGGCGCGCGTTTTATGATGACGTTCAGAGGGAAGCCGCAGCTCTCCCGGGAGTGACAGCGGCAACCCTTTCAACCTCGTTGCCTCTTAGCCAAAATGGTTCGCCCGAACGAGTCGCCCCAGAAGGTCGTGACAGCACTAAGGAGCAATGGGAGCCCGTCTTCTACAATGTTGTCGAGGACAACTACTTCTCCGTCTTGGGCCTGCCCGTCTTATCCGGCCGCATCTTCGATTCGATCGACGGTGAACACACCCCGGAAGTTGTGATGATCAATCGCACCATGGCCCGTAAATACTGGCCTGGCCAAGACGCGGTTGGCAAGCGATTGCGAATCGAACGCGGGAACCGGCTGGTCGAGATTGTCGGAATTGTCGCCGACAGCAAGTATGACGATCTTGACGAACCGCAGCTGCCTTTCATGTACTTAGCTATTCGTCAGCATCCTGGTGAGGTTCGGGGTCTCGCTCTGACGGTTGCCACCAACGGTCAGCCGCGATTGTGGGTAGAGCCGATCACCAACCGGATCCATCAAGTACATCCTGAAGCCTTCTGCTTCCTGACAGCAACCTTCGAGGATCAGGTTAATTTTTCCTTGCTCTTGCCACGAATCATCTTCGCCTGCGTGAGCGGCTTTGGGCTCCTGGCGCTCGTGCTCTCGATGGCCGGAATTTACGCAACAACTTCTTACTCAGTCGGCGAACGTAAAAAAGAGATCGGCATCCGGCTGGCTCTGGGCGCGCAGCCCCGCCAGGTCCTGGCTTCATTACTGCGCCAGGCAACACTGGTCACGGGCATCGGTTTGGCCGCAGGGCTCGCCTTGGGT
>DATDGP010000298.1:0-8466 GCA_036522035.1 Terriglobales bacterium | reverse complement strand
ACTTCTACCTAGTAGGACTATGCGGCAGCGACTTTGAACGCTCCAGGAAGAAAGGTAACCGGTAAGCCGTATGAGGGAGAACCTCATGTACGGTTTGATGCGGCAGGAAATGGAAACCCAGATATGGTGGAGCTAATGAGGAACTCTCAGAGGAAACGGAGAGCTCCGGCTAGGCCCGACCTACGTCTCACGGCGCCATTTCCTGACCCAACAAGCGATTGAGCCTCGTGACACATCCGGATGCCGACAGGGTCAAATATCTGGAAGGCAATAGTAGGCGACCGCAAAAGGCGATGGTCGCTGGAGAATCCGGCGGGGTCTAAGAGCACGGCATGGATAGAAACGGAAGCGTCATGGCACCTGGGAGATCCACCGCCGTCTTGGTCTGTCCGAACGGGCCGAGTATGTCAACCGAATGGACCAACCTGAGGGAGACAGAAGCGACAGTGGAAGTCGGACTCGCTGATAGTACTCGGAGCGCGGGAAAGCCGCGCACATGGGGAAGCGGCGGGGCAGGTTGAGTTGCTGGTTCAGGGAAACATTCCCTGCACACTCAGAGGTAGGAGAAGAATGTCCACACAACTGGACCAGATCGCGAAGAAGGCAAAGTCCAATCCGAAGCTACGCATCACATCGCTGGCGCATCTGCTCACACCGGAATTCCTCACGGAGACCTGGAAGCAGATGAACCGGCGGGGTGCGAGCGGTGTCGATGGTGAGACGACGAAGGAGTTTGAACAGGGCTTGGACACACGAGTGCAAGAGCTGTGCGAACGCTGGAAGAGAGGGATCTATCGGGCGCCACCGGTGCGCCGAGTGGAGATACCGAAGGGACCTGGCAAGGCAGGGACGAGGCCGCTCGGAATACCGACGGTCGAAGACCGCCTGCTGCAAAGAGCGGTCGCGCGGATCTTGGAAGCGGTGTTCGAGGCGGATTTCCTGGAATGCTCGTATGGATTTCGGCGCGGATGTAACCCCCATGGTGCCCTACGGGCGCTACGTGGGGTCATCGTCACGAAGAAGGTTGGACACTTGTTCGAGGCTGATATCCGCGGCTACTTTAACCACATCCAACATGAATGGCTGCAGAAGAGGGTGGCTCATCGGATAGCAGATCGGTTCATCCTGCGCCTGATCGGCAAATGGCTGAACGCAGGCTACATGGTGGGAGGAGTCGTTACGCGAACGGAAGAAGGATCGCCACAAGGCGGGCCAATCAGCCCGATCTTATCCAATATCTACCTGCATTTCGTTCTTGATCTCTGGTTCGAGAAGAAGATCAGACCGACGTGTCAGGGAGAGGCGTACCTGACCAGGTTTGCTGACGACTTCGTGGCGAACTTCCAATACCGGCGCGATGCGGAAGGGTTCCACAAGAACCTGACGGATCGTTTCGGGAAATTCGGCTTGGAATTGGCGGAGGAAAAGACGCGGGTGATGCGCTTCGGACGCTTTGTCCGGGCGGACCTAGCGAAGACCGGAGAGAAACCGGAAACGTTTGACTTCCTAGGATTCAAGCATGTCTGTGGCACCGATCGAGGCGGCAAGTTCGCCTTGGTGCGGGTCCCATGCGACAAAAGCCGCCGAAAGTTCTTGGCCAAGACCAAGGAATGGCTCAGCCGGCATAGGCATTGGAAGCGGCGGGATCAGCAGAAGCAACTTACCCTGATGCTGCGCGGCTTCTACCAGTATTTTGGTCTGCATCACTGCAAGCCGAAACTCGATCGGGTCCGGCGCGAGGTACACCGGCAATGGGCCCGTACGTTGAGACGAAGGAGTCAGCGGCACCGGCTCTACTGGTCCTATCTACAGAGTCAATCTTGGTTCGAATTACCTTATGCGGTGTCGACCCTCCACGCGACGGTATGACGGCCATCCCACGAGTGCAACCTGGGGAGCCCGTTGCGGAAAATCTGCTCGGCGGGTTCTGCGAGGGGGGACGGGCACAAGTGTCATAGACGCAAGACTCGTCCCTACCCACCATAGTGTTCCCCATGCCGAGCTTATGAGGTCGGTAGCTCGCAGGGTTGTCGACGGAGCGATGCTGCATCTGATCAAGATGTGGCTGGAAGCTGCGGTCGAGGAAACCGACGAGCGTGGGAACAAACGTCGGAGTACGCGCAATCGGGACGAAGGTCGAGGCACTCCACAAGGGTCTCCGATCAGTCCTCTGTTCAGCAATCTGTACATGCGACGGTTCGTGCTCGGGTGGAAGAAACTCGGACACGAAAAGCGTTGGAAAGCGTACATCGTGAACTATGTCGATGACCTCGTCATCTGCTGTCGAACTGGAGCGGAACAAGCTCTGGCCGAGATGCGGGCGATGATGTCGAAGCTGAAACTGACGGTGAACGAGAATAAGACGCGGGTCTGTTATCTGCCGGAAGAGAAGTTTGATTTTCTGGGATACACGTTCGGGCGGTGTTACTCGATGAGGAGGGGCCGAGTCTATCTGGGCACGGTACCCTCGAAGAAACGAGTGCAGCGCATCTGTCGAGCGATCAGCGACGAGACCGGACGAGACAAAGTCTGGCAGGATTCGAAGACGATTGTGGAAAGGCTCAATCGGATGATGATCGGCTGGGCCAACTACTTCTGTCTGGGGCCAGTCAGCAAAGCCTACAGTGCGGTCGATCTCCATGCCCGCCGGAGGCTGCGTCGGTGGTTATGCGACAAACACAAAGAGCCGCGGCCGGCATACAAGCGTTTTCCGGAAGCGTCTCTTCACTGCGTGTACGGCTTGGTCCAGTTACCACACCGGACCGCGAACCTTCCGTGGGCGAAAGCGTGAGTCTTTTCCGAGAGCCGGATGCGGGAAATCTGCCAGTCCGGTTCGATGAGCGGGAACAGGAAACAGGACCAAGCCAAACCGGACTGAGGTGGCGCGGCGAAAGCCTCGTCGAATATCCACCGGGAGACTACAGTTACTGCGCCTGTTCTCGACTCTACTCCCCATTTCAGTGCGCCGTGAAAAGCGCTGGACCACAGCGGGAGATAAACCCGCCCGGGAACTGGATCGCTCCACCCGGTAGCAATTGGAGCGGCGGTGGAGGCAACAAAGCCGCCGGAGCCTCCGATGTAGAAGGTCGCATAAGGCGACTTGGCGAGTCTGCAGGTTGTAACGCGAGTGAACGCTGAGCAGGCCTCGATCGCGCTGGGAAAGTCGGGAGAAGGGGAATCCGGTGACGAGCCGGTGAAACCTTCTGATTCAACCGAGCGGGTGCAAATCCCGCCTGATCAAAGCGTAGCTGGCAGGTCAGAAGCGAGTGTTGCCACTGGCCGGGTGACCGGAAGGTGGAAGCGTACACAGTAAGGAAGCAGGCCGTGAGGAATCAGCACCGAAATCGCAACTCCCGATGCCGACGCCGTTTGAGGCGCGGAAGGCAGCATCCGGCAGGTACCGTTAAGGCGAGGACATGCTGGGATCGGCGGTGTCTCAAGCCCGGGGCATGCTTTCAAAGCGGTTGGCCAGGAACCCAGGACAACTCATCATCTCCCTCTCACCGGGAGGACAGCCTCCGCAAGGTCAAGGGTACGCGCCGACGCGGGGAACCGTAGGCGGCGAGGACGGATGCTGAGTGATCGTATGAACCCATAGTGCCGGGGAAGGTGGGGAACCGCAGGGCTCCCGCGAGGGGCGGCCACGGGACCCACTGGAGGGAAGGGGTGAACAAGCACACGAATCTGCTGAAAGGAGACATGCGCAGGACTCAGAACCTGTACAAGACATGTTAACGGACATCAACAGAATAGCCACACTAGCCAAGGAAGATCCGGCGCGAAAGTTCTACTCCATCGCTCACCTGATCAACGAGGAAAGGTTAACGGAAGGGTTCTGGAAACTCAGGAAAAATGCCAGTGCAGGGATCGACGGGGTCGTGCATGCGGAATATGCGGCCAACGTCGAAGAGAACATCCGCCAGCTTCACAGGCGGCTCGTAGAAGGTAAGTATCAAGCACAACCGCTACGGCGCGTGTACATTCCGAAGGAAAACGGGAAACTGAGACCACTCTCGATCCCGGTACTCGAGGACAAACTCGTGCAGTCGGTGGCTGTCGACTTGCTGAACGCCATCTACGAGCAGGATTTCTTGGACTGCTCATTCGGGTTTCGGCCCGGACGCAGCCAACACCAGGCGCTGGACGAAGTGGGGCGGGTGATCTGTACCCGTCCCATGAGCTGGGTTCTAGAGCTCGATATCCAAACCTACTTCGACTCGATTGTTCGGGAGAACCTCGTCGAGATGATGCGTAGACGTGTGACGGACAATAGCATGCTCCGGCTGATCGGAAAGTGGATCAGGGTGGGGGCCATCGACAACGGCAAATGGATCGTGAGCGAAACAGGAACCGGTCAGGGCCAGCCAATCAGCCCGCTTCTGGCCAATATATACCTGCATCACATCCTGGACGAATGGTTCGAGGAGGAGGTAAAGCCCCGGCTGAAAGGGGAAGCGCATGAAATCAGATATGCCGATGATGCCATCCTGTGTTTTCAGTACAGGGAGGATGCAGAGAAGGTGCTGGAGGTTTTGCCGAAGCGGTTCGCCAAGTTCGGTCTGACCCTGCACCCGGAGAAGACACGGCTGATTGCGTTCGGGCGGTTTGCGCAGGGGGAGGCGAAGAAGCGGGGCAAGGAAAAGCCCGACACCTTCGACCTTCTCGGCTTCACGCACATATGCGCCCGCAGCCGGCAGGGGAAGTTCACCGTGCATGTAAAGACGATTGACAAGCGGCTCCGCAGAGGGCTGAAAAGCATCGCCGACTGGTGCCAACAGCACCGGCATGACCCGGTGAGCGAGCAGCAGAAGACCCTGAATACCAAGCTCCGCGGCCACTACCAGTACTATGGACGCCGAACGAACCATGCGAGTGTTCGCCGGTTCTATCGGGAGGTTTGCGGTATTTGGAGGAAGTGGCTGAACCGCCGCACGCGAGGGAATCCGCTGACGTGGGAAAAGTACTACGAAATCCTGCGTCAAAACCCGCTACTGACGCCAAGGATCATGCACGCCTAGGCAAACAAGGTCGAATCGTGTCTTGAAGAACTCGCTGCGGGAAATCTGCACGGCGAGGTCCGTGAGGGGGGAGAACGCACCGTGACATGGCGGACTTAAACGCGCACGAAGCTGGAAACGGCGGACAGAGCCAAAGAAGGCCTAAAGCACGGAGCGGTCTCCTCTACTCGGCAAAATGTAATGCAGGAGCCGACCCAACTGTAATGTGGGAAAGGTCGAAGTCGATGGAGCAGCACTGAGCGAATCAGTTTCATCGATCCTGCCGGGGTAGTGGCGACGGCATGCAGGCATAGTGGATCAGGCGCAACACGGGAAGCCCCAGCGGTGATGGCAATAACGGATCAACCGGCAACTCGCGAGAGCTAGGCCGGGCCGTATGGGGTGACGGAGAGGCTCGCAGTACTGTTGAAGCCGGGTAATGCCGGTGGAGGGAAGGGGCCTCGGTTGAAAGGAAACGCAAGAAGCGACGAAGACTGAGGGATTGACGATGAGTCTAGCAACCCCCGCAAGTGTTCAGAAGTTGCAGACGGCGTTGCACGCGAAAGCGAAGGAATCGCCCAGCTTTCGTTTCTATGCCTCGTACGACAAGGTGCATCGGAAGGAGGTTCTGACCTACGCCTATGAATGCTGCCGAGCCAACGGTGGAGCAGCAGGAGTGGATGGTCAGAGGTTCGAGGACATCGAGGCGTATGGAGTCGAGCGATGGTTGGACGAACTGGTGCAAGAGCTGAAGAGTCGAACCTATCAACCACTGCCCGTGCGTCGGGTGCACATACCGAAGCCGGACGGGAAGCAGCGGCCGTTAGGAGTACCCGCCATCCGGGATCGGACGGCGGAAATGGCGGCAGTTTTGGTGCTCGAACCTATTTTCGAAACCGATCTGCAGTCGGAACAGTACGCCTATCGGCGAGACCGCAGCGCGTTGGACGCGGTGAAACGAGTCCACCAGCTGATCTACGCTGTGGCCATCAAGAAATTGTTGATGCAGACCTCAGTAGCTACTTCGAGAGTATTCCGCATTCCGAGCTTCTTAACTCGGTTGCCCGTCGGGTCGTCGACGGAGCCATGCTGCATCTGATTAAGATGTGGTTGGAAGCTCCGGTGGAAGAAACCGACGAGCACGGGAACAAACGTCGGAGTACGCGCAATCGGGACGACGGTCGGGGCACTCCGCAAGGGGCTCCAATCAGCCCGCTGCTCAGCAATTTATACATGCGCCGGTTCGTGCTCGGGTGGAAGAAACTGGGGCACGAGAAGCGTTTGAAAGCGTACATCATTAATTATGCTGATGACCTGGTGATCTGCTGTCGGGCCGGAGCCGATGAGGCACTGGTCCTGATGCGGAGCATGATGTCGAGGCTGAAGTTGATGGTGAACGAAAGTAAGACGCGGGTCTGTCGACTGCCGGAAGAGAGGTTCGATTTTCTCGGGTACACGTTTGGTCGATGCTACTCGCCGAAGACGGGGAGGGCCTACTGGGGCACCACTCCTTCCAAGAAACGAGTGCAACGTCTGTGTAAGTCGATCAGCGAGATGACCCGACGGAGTCAAACCCAGCAGGATGCGGCAACGCTGGTAGCAGCGCTCAACCGGAAGATCAATGGGTGGGCTAACTACTTCTGCCTGGGGCCGGTCAGCAAAGCCTACCGAGCCGTGGAGGAACATACACGCCGACGGCTTCGCCAGTGGCTGTGCGTCAAACACAAAGAGCGGGCAAGTGGGACCACGCGTTTTCCCCTGCAAGCTCTGCATCAGAAGTTTGGCTTGGTTCGACTTACTGCGCGGACCCCCAGTTTTCCGTGGGCGAACACGTGAATCTTTCTCCGAGAGCTGGATGCGTTAACTGCGCCTGTCCAGTTCGATAAGCGGGGGTGTGGAAACGTGGCATGGTGAGGCTATTGAGGCACCGGCAAACGAAAGAGCCGGACTCGGCTAGGCCGCACCTAAACCGTCGCGCCACCCCTCGACTTCACCTCAGAACCCGCTTTGCGGCTCAAAGCGTGTAATGGTCTGATTTCGTAAATTGAGAACTTGCGGTCTACTTGTTGATCGAAAGCTATTGTTGTTCGTCGACTTATTGCAGCCTTGCGTACTCGCCCTTGGCTTGCTTTAGGACGGGGATATCGCGGTCGGCGTCTTTCCAGAGGTTTAGAAGATCTTTGTATGCACTGACCGAGCGTTCTCTGTCTCCCTGCAGGGCGTAGGCGCGCGCCAAGCCGAGGCGCGCGAGAGCGGCAACAGGAGAATTCAGAGCAACCCCACGGTAATCGAGGAACTTCTGAAATTCGGCTGTTGCTTCTTTCCCTTGATGTGCGCCGAGGTAAGCCTGCCCGCGAACATAAGCTGGATAGAGATTTCCTGCCAGACTGGATGCTTTGCCGAGTTCGTATGATGTGGATTGAAGGAGTGAAACAGCCTTGAGAGGATTCTGACGGGACAACTCAATGGAAGCGCGAATAGCGGGCAGCCAATACTTCTGCAGCAAAGAGCTATGGGGAAACCCGGTGTTCAATTCGTCGGCGAGAGCCTTTGCCTTAGTGGCATCACCAGCACGCGCCAGAGCAAGTGCGGCCAACAGCTTTACATCGCGCCCAGTGGAAGTAGAAAGCGCTCGCGTAACGGTGCGGCGGGCTTCGGTGTTGATTCCGAACTCGGCCTGAAGGAGGGCGGCGGCGCCCAAGACTTGCCCCGCAATCTCTGGCTGATCTTGCACGAACTTCAAGCTTCGTTCTGAACTCTGCAGCGATTGTTTGAGCTGCCCAAAATAGGCCTCCGTATTGGATTCCGTTAGCAAAGCATCAAACGTTCCATCACCTACCTTGGCCAACAGCGGGTCCAATTGGGCCGCCATCTCACTCTGATCGCCTTCAAGAAAGGCTGCTAGATAGACGAGCAACTGCACATCCGGTACATCCATCCCGTGCAGTCGGGCTTGTGTGGCGAGTTGCTTCATTTCCTGCCCGCGGTTTAAAGCCCGTAGAGCAAATCCGGAATTGACATATGAAGTGTTGACGTCAGGAGCCAGTTGCAAGGCTCTTTGGCCATCGTGGAGGGCTCGCGGATAGTCGCCGGCAATGAGCCGCGCATCCGCAGAGTCAATCCATGCCGCTCCATCTTTGGGATAGAGCTCCTGCCACGAGGTGTAAACAGAAAGGTTGCGCTCCAGATCGCCGAGGACAAACCAGTCGTAATCTGCCTCGATCTCGAAGCGCTCGCGCTCGGTCGCGAATTGGCGAAGATCATAGGCCTTCTGGGCATATTGGGCGGCCAGTTCAGCCTCTCCAGAGCCATCCGCTTCCGCAGCCAGTTTGATATAAGCGACTGCGAAGCGGGGATCGAGTTCCACGGCGTGGCGAAGCAAGGGAACATAGTCGGTGGCCCCGCCCGTGCGCCCCGCGAGAGTGAAAGCCTTCAGGGACTCGAGCGATGATGTGGTTGCCTGATCGAG
>DATDGP010000297.1:0-3129 GCA_036522035.1 Terriglobales bacterium | reverse complement strand
GCGACTGCGCGTGCGTGCCGGATCCGCTGAACCCGGGGAAGTTCTATCCCCCCACGGCGCAGCACGCCATCCGCCAAGCCGCTGTCCTGGCGCGCAATATAGCGGGGGGAATGCAGGGTCAAGCGCTTCAACCCTTTAGGTTCAAGATGCTCGGCATGCTCGCCGCCATTGGACGGCGCGCCGGTGTGGCCGAGATTCTGGGCGTACGGTTCTCCGGGATTATCGCCTGGTGGCTTTGGCGCGCCATCTACCTGAGCAAACTCCCCGGCCTGCAGAACAAGGTTCGGGTTTCGCTGGATTGGGCTCTCGATCTGGTTTTTTCCAAGGACATTGTTGAGTTGCCGACGTTACGCTCGCCAACCATATCGGAGGCCGAAGAGGCTCCGAGCGGCGCGACGCATGAACACGAATCCCCAACAATGGAACATAAGTGAGAAGCGGGAGCCTTACCGGATCGTAAGCGTCCGACGAAACCCTCTTGAGCGGCATGCCTGAGCCGGCTGATACTATCGGCATGGCACAACGGCGTGGCGCGGAAGAAATTGAACAACTGGTGGAGCAGTATCGAGCGAGCGGGCTGACGCAGAACGAGTACTGCCGGCAAAACGGAATCGTTCTCAGTTCGCTGGGACGTTATCTGCGACGCCTCGGCGGTTCGGGGCAGCGACTGATCAAAGTAAATGTGGAATCAGCGTGCGGCGCAACCGCGGAGTTTGCGCTCGTGCTCGCTAACGGGCGACGGATCGAAAGCGGTTGGCGATTCGCAGACGCAGAATTGGCCCGCCTGATCCGCGTCGCGGAAACGGCGTGATGTTCGGGCTGGGGCCGGCAACAAAGATCTACATCGCCGTTGAGGGCGTGGATATGCGCAAGGGATTCGACGGCCTCTATGGATTGGTGCGGGACCGGCTCGGACAAGATCCGCTGAGCGGCCACTTGTTCCTGTTCACGAATCGCGCGCGAACGCGGCTGAAAGTTCTGGCGTGGGATGGCAGCGGGTTATGGGTGTGCGCGAAACGGCTGGAGAAGGGGCGGTTCCGCTGGCCGGCCGCCCAGGAGAGCCACAGTATCGTGATGCGCCCCGAAGAGTTGGTGATGCTGGTGAATGGGCTGGACCTGGCCGAAGCACGGCCGCGCAAAAACTGGCTGCGGCGCGTGCCCGCGGCATAAACATTTTTGTCCACTTATGTTCGAAAAAGACTCGCAATAACTCGTCGTCTGACTTACAATCGAACTTACTCGTGGCGCCGCTCGACCCCCAAGTCCGCATCGCAACACTCGAACGCGAGTTAGCCTGGGCGCAGTTGACAATCCAGAAACTCACCGAAGAGTTGCGGCAGCAACGGGTGAAGCTGTTGGGGCCGCGCAGCGAAACGCTGAGTGACCTGCAGCTGCAGCTCCTGGCTGACGAAGAGCCGGGAACAACGGTGGATGAGGTGGAAGCGGAAGCCATGCGCGCTTCGTTGGCAGATGCACCGCCACGAGAGCGACGGCCGCATCCCGGCCGGCAACGCTTGCCCGAGAACCTGCCGCGCGTCGAGGAAGTAGTTCCATGCGCGGAGCAGACGTGTGGGAAGTGCGGAGCGGCGACCGCCGTGATCGGTTACGACGAGAGCGAACGGCTCGATGTGCAGCCGGCACGGTATTTCGTGCGGCTGATTAAGCGTGAGAAGCGCGCCTGCCGCTGCTGCCAGGCAGGCACGGTGACAATGCCGCCGCTAGCGCCTCGCATCGTGGAGAAGGGCTTGGCAAGCGATCGCGTAGTGGTGGAGACGGTGATCGCCAAATACTCAGATCATCTGCCGTTGTACCGTCAGGCCGCGATATTGGAGCGGGAAGCCGGTCTGGAGATTGGCCGGGCCACATTGGATGGTTGGGTGATGCGAGTGGGGGAGTTGCTGGATCCGGTGGTTGCGGCCATGCGGCAGGATCTGCTACGGGCGCCGTACCTGCAAGCAGACGAGACCATCGTACCGGTGCAGATGCACGATAAACGGGGAGCGGATCACCAAGCATACTTGTGGCAATACGGCAAACCTGGAGGAGAGACGGTATTCGATTTCTGCATGGGGCGAGGCCGCGAAGGTCCGCTCAAATTTTTGGGACAGTGGCAAGGCATCTTACAGACGGATGGGTATCAAGCCTACGACCGCATCGGCGGGCCGAAGTTAGTGCACGTGGGATGTTGGGCGCATGCCCGGCGTAAATTCGTTGACGCCGTCAAGGTGAATCGCGAGGATGCCGCGGCTATCCAGATGGTCCTGCGTATGGACGCATTATTTCTAGTGGACCGCGACGCCCGGAAACGGCAGATGACCGCAGAGGAGCGGTTGGCGTCGCGGCGGGAGCACGCTGAGATCTGGGCCAAAGAGATTCGCCAGGAATGTCTGAAACTCGCGCCGACCGTGCTGCCGAAAAGCGCGCTCGGCAAAGCCATTGGCTACACCCTCAACATGTGGCCGAAACTGCGGCGATGTTTCGACTATGCGGAAGTGGAGCTGTCGAACAACCTGGCCGAAAATTCGATGCGCCCGGTGGCGTTGGGGCGCAAGAACTGGCTCCACGTCGGCAGCGCGAAAGCCGGACCAAAGGTTGCGGCGATCATCTCCATAGTGGAATCCTGCCGCAGGTTGGGCGTGCCTGTTAAAGACTACCTGCTGAGCGTGCTGCCCGGCATCAATGGTCGCAAGCTCTCCGAGATTGCTCCACTCACACCCAGCCATTGGGCATCGGCCCGTATCTGATCCCGGAAACCACTGTATACACCGGGGCGGCGACAACGGGCCGTCCCGTTTACCTCACGCCAAAACGAAAGATGATGGATCTCGGATTCGCGTCGCTAGATGAACTGTTCGCATGCATAATACTTCGGCCGCCTGGCATTCATCCGCGAGACGAAGAAGAATCGAAATAGAACCGACAGTACCTCAGGTCTTAGGCATCCACGGCTCCCGGCACACTGCATGACGGGGTTCGTCGGACGCTTACGGTCGAACGGCGATGCCCCTACTGTGAGCGAATCTTCCAGCCATCGAAATATCAACCGGCGCAGTTGGTGTGCAGCGAGGCCGGCTGCCAGCGCCGTCGCCGCGCTGAGCATCACCGCCAGAAGATCGTGGCGGACCCTGA
>DATDGP010000296.1:0-2749 GCA_036522035.1 Terriglobales bacterium | reverse complement strand
AGATGGCGGCGGCCCCGTCGCTGGCCCCCTTGCCTCTCAGATGGTCGCGGGCATTCTACCCGAAGGCGTAAACAAAAAGGCTTTTGTTCAAATGCTGCTGGAGAAGCACCGGCTGAGTATTCGCCCAACTCATGACGAGTTCGGCTTCAACGGTATCCGCTTCTCGATGCATATCTTCAACACGGCCAAAGATGTGGACTACGCGGCCGCGGTGGTGCGGAAAGAACTTTAGGCGGCGGCACAGGTCTTCTCTGGAGGATTCAAGCGCATGCGAAACAGCGTCCGACGTTCTTGCAAGGCTACAGGGCGAGTGACGCGCGACTTCCATGAGAAGGCCGGCTCCTGTCAAGCCCTTTTTTGGTCGTGTCAACCGTGCAGCCGCCGACCAACGGGAGGCACGATTGGCTTCCAGCCTTTCCTTCGTAGAAAGGTTTTTTGTTCGGCCATCAATACAGCCGATCGCCGACCAGCGGGAGGCGCACAATGCTGCCATCCCGAATTCTCAAATCACCGATTCGCCCTACTTCCATCCGCACTCTTTGTGGGGCTATTGCCCCGGTGCCAGCTGGGTGTCCTCGATTGGAAACGGGTGCTGCCGTCTCGTACCCGAACTGAATGTCTCTGTTTCCGGAGACGTTGTTCCTCGCGCGTGCCGCAGTCACCCGAACTCGGCGATTTGGTCCAGGGCCCGTCAGGCGGCAGCTTTTTTCTGCTCCCGCCGTGCGTTGTGATTTCGCAATGGTTCGTAAACTTCACCCGTCACCCACAGCCGATGAAGTAAGATCCCCAGTTTTCGCGCGACCGCCACAACCGCTTTTTTCTTTCCACGCTTTCCACCATGGCTAGCCAGGTGCAGGCCCCATCGCTTTAGATCGGTATCCGGTCCCCGGCTGATGATGTATTGCGCTCCTTGCACCAGCATCGTCCGCAGGTACGGGTCGCCCTCCTTGGTGATTCGTAATTGCGGTTGGCTCTGCCCCGAATCGCTGCGCCGCGGCCGCAGTCCCAGATAACAGCCGACATCCCGGCTCTTCTGGAACCTGTTCTTGTCTTCGATCGTGAGTATGAATGTCAGAGCGATCAACGGCCCGACTCCGCCGACTTGCTGCAGGAGTGCCACCTCCGGATAATCTTTCCGGGCGATCTGCTCGATTTCACGATCACTGTTTTTGATCTTCTCGGTCAACGACTCCACTTCTTTCAGCAACGGTTCCAGCACCTGCCGCAGCTGCGGCGGCAGTGAGACAGCTCGAGCGACACCCATCTGGTCCGCATCACACTGTGGTAATCGTTCGCCCATCGACTTCGCCAAACCCCGCACGGTATTCACCAGGCTGGTCCGCACGGCCACCAGCGCAGCTCGCACCCGGATGACCATCAAGGCGACTTGTGCCTTCTCGCTGCGATGTTGAATCGGTCGCAGCAATTGGGGATCAATTCGCGCCAGCCGCGCCAAGGTTTGAGCGTCCAATCGATCGTCTTTTCGGCTGCTCTCCGTGATCAGCTTCACCTGCCTTGGATTGGCCACGATCACTTCGTGCCCCAACCTTAGTAACAAACGGCTCACCCAGGGCGAATGGGTTCCGACCTCGATGGCAATCCGTACCCGCCCTAAGGATCCAAACGCTTCCACGATCCCAGCCTTGGTGGTAGCAACTTGCCCCTCCCGCAAGATCTCACCCTCGCTGCCCAGCATGCAGTACCGACTGGTTTTGTCTCCGAGATCCATCCCGATCGTGACGCGTTCCTGTGCGCCTTTGGTCTTTACCGTTACCTTCTGACTCTTCTGAGAACTGCTACGCTTCTTCATGGCCGGTCTCCTTTGCACCGCGAGTGCATAACCGGGAGCATATCGCATCCCGCGGAGGCCGGCCTTCTCATTCCATCTCGTTTGTGAATGTGATGTCTGGCCTTGTCCTCATACTTGACAACTGCTGATATCCCTAATAGTATTATGGATATGATCAATACACCTAAATCGGGGATGCCTCCTGGTGCCTTGCCAATGCTCATCCTGCGCGTGCTCCAATCCGGATCGTTGCATGGATATGCGATTGCACAGCGAATTCATGTGCTCTCCAGCGAAGTGCTGGGAGTAGAAGAAGGACTGCTCTATCCCACCTTGCAGAAAATGTTGCTCAAGGGATGGGTAACGGCGGAGTGGGGCATCTCCGAGACCAATCGAAAGGTTCGCTGCTACCGCCTCACGCGGGAAGGGCGCCGGTATCTGGAAGCTGAGTTGTCCGAGTACGACCGGGTGACACATGCCATCCAAGAGGTTTTGCGCTCTGCCTGAAAACGAACAACACCACTCAGGAGGCTCTATATGGGTGAACTGTTCCGCCGTATTCAATACTTCATCAACCGCAGCCGCATGGAAGCGGAACTCGCAAGGGAAATGGAGTTTCACCGCGAGATGGCGGCGCATTCTGGACGCAGCAATTTCGGCAACAAACTCCGGATGCTCGAAGAGTCGCGCGAGGCGTGGGGCTGGATGTGGCTCGACCGCTTGTGCCAGGATTTACGTTACGCAGCGCGGACGCTAGCGCGCGCGCCGGGGTTCACGCTCACTGCGGTGCTGGTGATGGCGATCGGCATTGGCGTAAATGTCGCGGCGTTCGCCCTGTTCGACGTGGTGGCGCTGGAGCCCTTGCCAGTGCGCGATCCGGGCTCCCTGGTGCGCTTGCAAAGACGGTCCCCGGAGATCATCAGTGGCGAGATGCCTTTTGCCATGGCGATGTTTTACCGC
>DATDGP010000295.1:0-8832 GCA_036522035.1 Terriglobales bacterium | reverse complement strand
AGGTGAATTGGTGGAATTGTAGCCCGGAGCATAAGAAGTTGGCTTGGGACGATCACTGGTTTGCGCCACGTGATGAATCTTGCCGGTTGTGAGTGAAAACCGTCTGCAAAACGTAGCGGTCATCGATGAGGGAATAGCATTAGCGCGAGAATCTCCTGAATACGCCGGCGGGCGTGGCAGCGCTCAATGCGGATGAGAAGTTGAATCGAGTCGCCAATGCTGGCCTTGATGGCTTGTAGGGCAGCTCGATTCCGCTTTGCTGGAACCAACTCGCGCGCCGGACAATGCCTGGCTCGCTGACTTTGCGTGAATGGTTGAAAAGCTTCCGCTGTATCTGGTGTTAGGTGCTTGAGGCCCCCCAGCCACCACGTACACGGAATATCAGGGCTTGGTGTACTTCATCCATCTTCGAAATGCTGAGGAACGAGAAATACCAGGGTGTACACGTTTGGAACCGCACGCGCAAAGAGCGCAATCCCGAAACGGGCCGAAAAGTCGGCCGCACTCGTCCCGAGGCGGAATGGCAACGGATCGAAGTACCCGAATGGCGGATTATCTCCGAGGGTCTGTGGACGGAAACACGGCACCGCATTGCGGTGAAAAGGGCCCGGTTCGCTTCAAAGAATTGTAGCGGTGTCCGAAGGGATGCCGGTGCGCAGTATCTGTTCCGCGGGCTGCTGCTGTGCGGCATTTGCGGCTCTCGTATGGTCATCGCCGCGGGCAACGACAAGCGTGGATACAAGAAATACGGGTGTGTCCAAGTCATCGTTACCGTGGCGTGTGCGAGAACGGCTTGATGATCCGCCAGGACAGGTTGGAAGAGCAACTGCTGTCTTACCTTCAAGAGCAGGTCTTAACCGCGCAGATGGTTGACTATGCCGTCCAGCAGTTCGAGGCGGCTTTACAGCAGCGGCTGGAAGAAATCGAGCATAACGTCGCGAAGCATTCCGCAACAGCTCAAAAGCTTCAACAAGAGCGTGTGACGCTGGAGGAAAAGGCGGGGCGGATCGTTGCCGCAATCGCTGAGGCCGGACATTCTCCAACTCTGCTGCATAGCCTGAAGGTGGTCGAGCTGGATATCGCCTCGATACAACGCGCACTTGATACTCAGAAGGTCCCGAACCTTGCTGGAAGCGTCACCGATCTTCGGGAATTCGTGACGAGTAATATCGCTGACATACGCACGTTGCTCATGGAAGTCCCGAGCAAGGCTAAGCAGCAATTGATGAGCCATGTCGAGGCACTGACCCTCACGCCGCGACAGACGCCCTCCGGACCGGTGTACGACGTTACCGGCCAGTGGAACCTCATGCCTGAAGAGTGTGTAGTTGAGTTGGTGGCCAGGGACGGAATCGAACCGCCGACGCCAGCCTTTTCAGGGCTGCGCTCTACCAACTGAGCTACCTGGCCGGGAGTGGCTGATTGACGCGCACAGAGCCTTCGGTGGGACCTCAAGAAGCGTTCGTGGCGCGAAACTCCTTGATTATAGCAATCCGGCCGCATTCGCTCAAACGCAGTCGATGGTCGGTAAGCGACCGTGCGAACTTCCGCAGTTCCAATCTCTGATCGGCTTCAAGAATCGCGACGAACCATCAATAGATCCCACGCATCTGACGATTCTGCTTGTTGGCAAGCGAGAAACGCGGATCTGGCGTGGATTGGCCCAGGATAAGCGCGGCTAAGTATTCGCCTACCGCCGGACCGTGTTTGAAGCCGTGGCCGGAGCCGCCGCCTGCCACCCAAACATTGTTGAAGCCTGGATGGCGATCGATCAGGAAATCGCCATTCCAGGTGTTTTCGTACTGGCAAACGAGCGTTTCGACCACCGGAGCACCCTCCAGCTCGGGGACATGCTCGCCTAAGTACGCGCGCAAGCGATTGATCGCCCCCGGCGCGACCACCCGGCTACCTGTCTGGGGATCAAATTCCGGGCCATGACGGTCGAACGCGATTTTGAAACCTCGGCTCTCGATATTGGGAAGCGCGTAAGGACGGTCCGCGTGGGAATGGTGGAGCCACGCGGGCATCTTGCCGACCGAGAAATCGTTGTTGCCGGCGGGCGGCCCGAGAAAGAACACCTCCTGGCGTGTAGGAAAGATCTTTTCGGCGAGCACGTCCGGAAAGAGTTTGGGCAGCCACGCTCCACACGCAAAGACGAAAGCGGCGGCGGAGAGAGACTGCCCGGAGCTCGTCCGGACTTGAGTAAGCTTCGCGCTTGTCGTTGCTCGTGAGTTGACCAGCGGCTCGACGGGGTCGATCACGACGGTCACTCCGCTCTGCTCAAGGTCGCGAACCAGAGCCTGTACCGCGCGACGCGCCAGCACTACGCCGCTGTCGGGTTCGAGAACACCGAGACTCACGTCGGGCATCCTCAACTGCGGATAACGTCTGCCAATCTCGGCTCCGGTGAGCTGTTCGCACGGGACGCGGAGCAGCGTGAGCAACTCCCGCATTCCCAGCAAGTGAGGATCGGAGTCGCGACCTAGCCAGAGGACGCCCGTACGCACAAGCAGGTTCTGTCCGGAGCGGTCGAGAAGGTCACGCCACTGCGGGAAAGAACGCAGAGCCCATTGGGTGTAGAGTTGGTCAGTGCCGTAGCCCATGCGCAGGATGCGGCTCTCACCGCCTGAGCTGGAACGACTATTGCCCGGACCATACGCGTCCACCAAGGCGACGCTGGCGCCGGAGCGCCGCAGGTAGCGCGCGGTCCAAGCGCCAAAAACGCCCGCGCCCACCACCACGAAATCAGAACTGTTATTCATTTCACTGTCGTCACGCGACGATAAATCAAGTCGCGAGCATCCGACCGACGGCCGAGTTGCGAAACACTGCTAGATCATGCTCATTTTCGAGCGATGAATGAGGGGCACCGTCGTACCGCTAACAGGTTGTCTTGGGTCATCAGCCCGTTCGCCTGTTTGTTGTTCACCCATCCTTAGTCCTCCGGGTCCTGCCGGAATCGACATCCCACGGTATCGGCCGTTCCGCACCACGATACGTCGGATCTGGCCCATCAGTCGGTCCTTTGTTGATCGCGATCACCCAAGGGGAACCCCGCAGAAGGGTACAAACAATTCAGCATGCCACAAAGTGAAGATAACCAGAATTGCCAGGATTGCAAAGAAATTGCTGGAAAGAGGGCCGGGCGAGCGTCCCAGTTGCGGTTGATCGTCTTCATCCAGGCCACGCCGGGACACCCCAGACCTCTCCAATGTGCTCGATTCTATCTAAGTATCGGGAAGCGCGCCTTGGGCGTTTAGCGCAACCGGGTTTGCCCTGCCATCATTCACACGTTCTATTTATGAGGTCCTATCTGTGCCGACTTACATGTTCCAGGGCTCGGTGCTGGCGCTGACTCTGTACGACGTTTGCGATGAGATCAACCTCGCGCAACTGCCGGCACTGATCTCCGGACGCCGCCTGCCCCAGTCGTTCAAGCACACCACGCCGGAGTACGTCCGTTTCGAAAGCCCCCCCGTGATGGAGCCCCTGGGACCGGTGGCGCTCGATACCGGCGAGCAGTTCGAGGGCGCGATCCAATACTACGACTACGGCGTGGTGAGCGTGCTTTTGCAGCGCAACTTCTCCGGCAGCTGGTGCGACCTTCAGCAACTGGCGGCGCGATGGATTGCCCTGCCTTTGTTCGAGGAGTTCACCACGCGACTGGTACGCCAGCGGCTCGAAAGCGTGCGTGCGGCTCTGCGCAACGTTTACCCCACTATGCTGAGCGAGGACTATTACGTTTTTCATCTGCCGGCATCGGACGAACTAACCGCCGCCGACCTGATCCGGGAACGCGGCCAGGAGATGAGCCAGATCGTCAGCGGTGAAACCGGGACACTCTCACCCACCGAATGCGAGGAGGTGCTGGAGTCGCGGATGTCGTATTATCGCAACGATTTGATCGTGGTCGGATGGAACGCGGCCTTCCTCTATGACACCAGCTCCGGCGCCGATACCACCATCCGTCTGCTGGAATACGCCAACTCGCAGCTCCTGCAGTTCCGCCATTACGACGAGCTTCTCACCCACGAACTCAAAGACGTCTACAGCTTTCTGGAGGCGCGTCGCGGACGCCTGGCGGGATGGCGAGTACGTTCGCCGGCGGCGCGGCTGCGCACTGTCCGCCTGGAAGTAACGCAGTTGACGGAGCACACGACCAACGCGCTCAAGTTTGTCGGCGATATGTTCTCGGCGCGCCTGTACAAGCTGTGCGCGGCGAAGATCGGGGTGGTCGAATACCAGGAACTGGTTCGCGACAAGCTGCGCACCGCCCACGATCTCTATGGCTTCATGATCGACCAGTTTCAGCAGACTCGCGGTTTTCTCCTGGAAGCCGCCGTTGTGGTCATCCTGCTGATCGAGTTGGCTTACCTGTTTCGCGGCGGCAGATAGACACTTTCTTGCCGGCGAGAGACTTCTTGATCGCCGGTCGCGTTGGCCGCCGCGGAAGCGTTTTTGCGATAGCCGGAGTAGGTCTCCTCTTCCTTATTGCTGTGCGGGAAGATGAGAAAGACCTTGGCGTGCGATTCCATCAGGAAGCGGCTGGGAAGCCATAGCTCGTCGGTTATACGGATTTGGTCGAGCTCAAAATGCGTCCCTTTTTCGATGCGCGCCACAAAACCCTCGATGTTAACGGGATGAACGACTTGGGCGTGCACCTTGACCCAGTGAAAGTCGGCAGCGTCAATCCAAAGCGTCCCTTGCATCCCGGTCAAGGCCTTGGCTTGATCGTTCGGCGGACGGTATTCGTGGCGCGGCTTGGCCGAAAGCACATAGACCGGCCGTCCCGCGATGTGGTCAGTCTTGACCAGAGTAAAGGCAAAGGCCTCGCCCAGTTGCGCGATAAAGAAGCGGTCGCGCTCGGCGTCCTTCTGGAATTTGTCAATCCGCTCCCGTCTTCGCTCTGGGCTTTCTTTTTGGCGGGCGCTCAGTTCGTTCTCGTACCTCTGCTTTTCTCTGCCCGCCTCTTGCGGCGACAAGGGCAGGTCGTTGACGGCAACCAGCTTGTTGTAGCGCGATCCCAGAATCATCCGCGATAGATAGGTTTTTGTGCCCCCGAAGTCGCGCTCGCGCACGAAATAATCATAATCGGGCAATTGCTTCCAGTCTCTGGTATTGACTTCCACGGAGCGCCGGACTATTTCGGCTGGCTCGAGGGCCGGACTCTGCACCCCCTGGTACACGACGGTGCTCGCCGTGATCATGCACATTAGAGCCGGCCAAACCCGCAATGCGATTCTCATGAGCCTCCGCGCTTCTTCATACCTTTTAATTAGGATGCAAATGGGCGCACGCTCGACAGCGGGCCGGGCTCACATCGGCGTGTGATACGTCGCACACGGTCCAGGACCTATCCATCTGCCGGCCAAGAAGGCTATTTTGTCTTCTTCCGCTTCCCCGCCCTGGCCAGTATCCTTCGCACCTTCTTTGGCGAGATCTTCAGCCGGTGTGCTACGCGCTGTACTTTCTTGTCTTCCTTTTCCCAGACGCGGGGAATCACCACTTCGGCAAAGTCTTCGGCCAGCTCCTGAAAAGTCTTGTCGCCGGTAATGCCCTGCGACCAGGCGCGCAACTGCGGGTCGACCGTGCCCCGGGGCATGACTTTCTGCCGCAGCGCTTGCATCTCTTCCCAAAGATCGTCAGAGTCGCCGGCCTTGAGAAAGGCTGCGGCTTTGTCGCAGCAATTTTTGGCATCTTCCGTATCGTGGATCGCAGGATAGCACGCGGTGAGGCCACGCCAGATGTACGCTCGCGCCAGAAGATGATGGTTCTGCGTGTGCTGGGCCGCCTCTACCGCCTCGCGCGAGTAATCGCGTGCCAATTGTGCGTGTTCCCAGCCTTCGATTTCTTCTTCCACCCTCGCGTTCGCCACTTGGCATTGCAGCAACCGAGCGCGGGCGACGAGGATCAAATCCGCCTCTTCTTTGCCCAAGGTGTAGGCTTTTGCGGCTTGAGCGTCGGCGTTTTCAAGGTCGCCGCTATCGAAGTAGAGCAGTCCGCGATTCTCAAGCACGCTGCCGATGCCGTGATGGTGATTGTGGTGCTGATAAATCCTTTCGGCCTGTTCGAGGTTGGCCAAGGCGTCTTCGCGGTACTTCTCGTATTCTTCGCGCGCGTGACGGTCCGTTCCGCCATCGATTCGCGCTTTGTCTTTGTCTCTGTCTCTCCCTTTGTTCTTGTTTTGTGCCTGGCTCTTGCGGCGGCGTTCGGCCTCGAGATCGATCTGGCGGCTGATCTGCTGCGCGATCAATCGCTGAACATAGGCGATGTTTACCAACGAACGCGCCAGGTTGCGGTGCTGAGGATTGCGCTTGCGTAGGTGCTCGATGGCGCGGGAAAAATACCTTAGAGCTTCTTTGTAACCGCCTTGGCGGCGCACCATCCGTCCGTGCGCGGAATAGATGTTGCCTAGGGTAATGTCGTCGTCGGTGTGGCGAAGCACGGCTTCGGCCTGGTCGAGGATGCGCCGTGCCTCGCGGCGCTGTCCCTTTTGGAAATGCAGCCAGCTTTCGAGCACCCTCATCACCGCAGCCATCTTCTCGAAGCCCAGCGACTGCGCCAGCTCGCGGCCCGCGACGCTGCGCTTCAAGGCCTCGTCGTACTCGCCCTTTTTGCGATGGCATCGCCCGTTCCAAAAATGCGCAATCGCCACGACTTCCTTGTCTTCGAGTTCGTCCTGCAGCGAAAGCACCAGGTCAAAATGCCGAAGAGCCTCATCGGGATGATCGCGCAGCAGGGCGACCAGTCCCTCAGCCATTCGCAACCGCAGGTATTCGTTTACCGGCAGACGCCGCCTGTCGTCCGCCACGAAGCGCGTCAGCAGGTCTTCGATCAACTTGGGCTCAGCGTAGCCGATGTCCACCCACTGGGCGGCAGATCCGACCAGAGCAGCCGCGTTGGCTTGCGCTGGATCAAGGGAAGCCAACGCCGAGCGATGAGCTTCAAGAAGTTCAAATCCGCTGCTGACTTGGCGCGCGACCAGGTGCTTTCTCAGGTCCTGGAGCAGCGAGTCCGGGATGTCGAGGCGGCGCCCGGCGCGACTATTGGTAGTCATAATTGAGGCCATCATACATCACTTTTGGGCCTACTCGTCCGATTCGGACCACTTCATTTGCGTTGCTATCTTTGCTGTCATCTAATAATCCCGCGGTGACAAAAACCCTCGTGTGCAGGCATTTGAAGGAGACAACAATGTTGAAGCAGGTTAACCCAACGGAAATGGAAAAGAAGTGGGCGACCAGCCCTCGCTGGCAGGGAGTGACCCGGACCTATACGGCCAAGGACGTGCTGCGGCTGCGCGGCACCGTTCACATTGAACATTCCCTCGCGCGGCTGGGCGCCGAGCGGTTGTGGGAGCTCCTCGAGGAAGACGAATACGTCTCCGGCTTGGGCGCGCTCACGGGCAACCAGGCGCTGCAGCAGGTGCAGGCCGGAATCAAGACCATCTACCTGAGCGGATGGCAGGTGGCGGGCGACGCCAACCTGGCTGGCCAGATGTATCCTGACCAGAGTCTCTATCCTTCAAACAGCGTGCCGGTTGTGGTCAAGGAGATCAACAACGCGTTCCTGCGTGCCGACCAGATCCACCATTCGGAAGGCAAGAACGGCGTTTACTGGTTTGCCCCGATCGTCGCTGACGCGGAAGCCGGCTTTGGTGGGGCGCTCAACGCTTTCGAGCTGATGAAGTCCATGATCGAGGCGGGCGCGGCCGGCGTCCACTTCGAAGACCAGCTCTCCTCAGCCAAGAAGTGCGGACACCTGGGCGGCAAAGTGCTGGTTCCGGCGCAGGAATTCGTGCAAAAGCTCGTGGCGGCGCGCCTGGCGGCCGATATCCTCGACGTCCCCACGCTGCTGATCGCACGCACAGACGCGAACGGCGCCCGGCTGCTCACCACCGACAGTGATATTCGTGACGTCGAGTTCCTCACGGGTGAGCGTACTGCGGATGGCTTCCTCGGCTATAAGGGCGGACTGCAGGCGGCCATCAGCCGGGGGCTGATCTACGCCCCTTATGTCGACATGTTGTGGTGCGAAACGTCAGAGCCGAACCTCGAAGAAGCGCGGATCTTCGCGGAAGGCATCCGCAGCAAGTTCCCCGGCAAGATGTTGGCGTACAACTGCTCGCCTTCCTTCCATTGGAAACGCAAGCTCGATGATGTGACCATCGCGAAGTTCCAGCGCGAACTGGCGGCTATGGGCTACAAATATCAGTTCGTCACCCTGGCCGGCTTCCACGCGCTCAACAACAGCATGTTCGAGCTGGCCCACGCATTCGCCAAAGAAGGCATGACCGCGTACTCACGCCTTCAGGAGCAGGAATTCGCCAACGCCGAAGTGGGCTATGCTGCCGTCCGTCACCAACGGTTTGTGGGCACCGGGTATTTCGATGAAGTTACCCAGACCATCGCTAACGGCCAGGCTTCGACGACGGCGCTTGCAGGCTCGACCGAGACCGAGCAGTTTCACACCGAAGAAGAGAGTCTTCGCAAGGCCGTGTAATCGCTCTCGAACAAGGGTTGCAACTTCGGCTCAGACCCTCCCGTTGCAAGACGGGAGGGTGGCCTTTGAGTCTTGTCGCTTCGCCCTAACCGCTTCGCGTCGTCTATCCCTTCTTAATCCGTCTGCTCCCGCATCTTGCGGCTCGCAAATCGGCCTCACCGCGCTTGCCAGAAGACACTTCCTTCCAACACTGCAGGCCGCAGTTGACCTGCCGTAGGCTGCAGCCTTTAGCCGCTCAGGCAGACCATGGTCGCCCCGGCGGTTGATTCTGTTCGACTATCCTTACCGCAGGTCTGAAGGCCTGCTCCACCGGGTGCGGCCGATTGTCTG
>DATDGP010000294.1:0-4781 GCA_036522035.1 Terriglobales bacterium | reverse complement strand
GCCCATCCGCTCGTCAAGCTCCTGCTTGAACTGCGCCGCGATCTCTCCGATATGGTTGATCCGCTTGTGGTCGATCAGCACCGCGACTAAGTTCCGCAAAAGGCGATTGGCGCCCGTGCGCGCGATGATCGCGTCTAGTAGAGCGATCTTCTGATCATGCTCGACCGCAGGGTTCCCGAGGACGTTGCCGAGCTCGTGGCTTCCCTCAACCAGCGCAGCCATTTGCTCGAGCTCAGCGACCATGGTGTCCGGCGGGACCTTATGCTCCGCGATCACCTCGGCGAAGGCTCGGGCATAACGCCTGGTAGGGGATGCCATCTAGTGTCCGTCCTTCCCGAGCTGAGAAGTGAATTCGCGTACCAGCACTTGATCTTGATCTTTGCCGACCTGGATCTTCTTCCCCGCCAGATCAACGGCCAGCTCACCGGCGTAAGCCTTCAAGTCACGACGTGCAGCGTTGGCGGCGCTCGTGATCTCCTGCTCGGCCGCGGCTACAATGCGTCGGCGCTCTTCGTCGGCTTCCGCCATGACGCGTCTTTCTTCAGCGCGGGCGTTCTCCTCAGCCTCGCGGCGCATGCCGGCAATTTCGGCGTCCAGGCGAGAGAGCCGGCCTTCAACCTCGGCCAGGCGGGTGCGTGCTTCCTCGCTGGTCTTGCGGGCTTCCTCGAGGCGCTGCTGGATGCTGTCGGTTCGGCTCTTGAAGATGCCGGGCAGGCGCTTTCGCAACGGCACCCAGAGAGCGCCAACTACGATCGCGAAGTTCAGTACCACGCAGAGCCAGTACGCCGCATCGGCAGATAGGCCGGTCAGGCGGGCGATCCAGCGCACAGCAGCCGAGTGCCTGAAGGCTTGGGTTTCGTCCTCGGCTTCTTTGGCTTCTTTTGTTTTTGCTTCTTCGCCGGATTGCCGAGCTGTTGCCGGTTCGGCACGGGTTGCGACTGGAGCCGATGGCTGGGGTGCCGGGGTGTAGGCGCCAAGAGGAACGACGATCGTCAAGAGCATCAGCGCCGAGAAAACCGCAGTCAGAGCGGTTCTGAGAAGCTTCAATTCGATTCCCGAGCGACGATGCATATCGCTAGCGGCCTCCCACGCTGGCAGCGGGCTTCAACACGGACTCGATGACTGCGTTGGCCAGGCTGTCGGCCTGCTCGCCTAAGGCAGCCTTGGCGGCGAGCGTATCTTTCTCCAGAGCAGCTCGTGCGCTCGCGACCATGGTTCCCGTCTGCTTGCGCGCTTCAGCCAGCGCTTTGCTTCTCTCTTCCATGGTACGCCTGCTGTGGGCCTCCTGGGTCTGATAGACCTGGGCTCGAGCCTCGCGAACCGCGCGCTCGTACTCGGCTGTGCGCTCCTCAGCCGACGAGATCTCCCTCTTCGCTTCCTCGATCGCTCCCTCAGTACGCGCCTGGCGTTCGGCCAATACCTGCTGCAGCCGCGTATAGACGATGAGCCGGTATGCCGCCCACACAATCAGCAATCCGAAGATCGCCGGGATGGAGGAAAGCAGTAATTGGCCCAGTGCTTTGAGTGTCTCGTCCATTCTTTGAATCGTTTAAGGTTGTGAGTTGAAGTAGATCGACGGGTGACCAGCAAACTTACTAAATTAACATCCGCTTCCCACGAGTGTCAACGCGGGAAGCCCCTCACGGAGCCTATCTTCTGCCCACCACACGTCGATAAAGCGTCACTGTCTCACCCACAATGCCGCGTCGGAAAGCCAGCACGCAGATCACGAAGATCGCGCCGGTGATCACGGTCACGAATGAGCCCACTTTGTCGGAAAGCTCGTTTTCAAGAGCCGTAATTGAGAACGCGCCCACGATCGGTCCGTAGACAGAGCCCATACCGCCCAGCAGGCTCATCAGCACCACCTCGCCGGAGGTGTGCCAATCGGCGTCAGTCAGAGTGACGAAGGTGAAGACGATGGCCTTGGTCGAGCCGGCAAGTCCGGACAAAGCGGCCGAGATCACGAAGGCCAGAATCTTGTAGCGATTTACGTCATAGCCAAGTGAAACCGCCCGCGGCTCATTCTCGCGAATGGCTTTGAGGACCTGGCCGAAGGGAGAGTGGATCGTTCGCCAGATCAGCCAGACACCAAAGAAAACAATTCCCAACACGACGTAATAGAGTGTCCGGTCATTTTCCAGGTTGATCACCCAGAAGAGCCGGCCGCGTGGGATGGCCTGCAATCCATCCTCGCCGCCGGTGAATGACGCTTCCAGATAGAGAAAGTACATCAGTTGCGCGAGAGCCAGAGTGATCATGGCAAAGTAGATCCCCTGGCGTCGCACCACCAGATTGCCGACAATCAAGCCCAGCGCCGCCGAAGCCAGCGTGCCCGCGACGATTCCCAAACCGGGAGTGAGGGCCTGCTGTTTGACCAAGTATCCGGTAACGTAAGCAGCGGTCGCGAAGAAGGCGGCGTGTCCGAAGGAGAGCAGCCCTGTGTATCCCAGCAAAAGATTGAAGGCGCAGGCAAACAGCGCAAAGCACAGGGCTTTCATCAGAAACACGGGATAGATGACATAAGGCGCCACGACTGCCGCCGCCAGAAGCAAGGCAAGACCCACGTATCTGATGGCGCTGTTTCTCAATAGCGGTCTCTGGTTCCCAGTGGTTCGTCCGCGTTGAGGTGCGTTCGTCATTTTTCCTTGCCGAAGAGACCGGCGGGACGTATCAGGAGCACGACAGCCATGATGAAGAACACCACGGTGCTCGACGCCTGGGGATAGAACACTTTGGTCAAGCCTTCAATCAATCCCAAGCCGAGGCCGGTGATGATCGAGCCCAGAATCGAACCCATGCCGCCGATAACCACCACGGCAAAGACCACGATGATCAGATCCGATCCCATGAGCGGGCTGATCTGCGTCGCTGGCGCCGCCAGTACACCGGCCAGCCCGGCCAAGCCCACACCAACAGCGTAAGTAATGGTGATCATCGCCGGCACGTTCACGCCAAACGCCCGTACCAAAGTCGGATTCTCGGTGGCCGCGCGCAAGTAAGCGCCAAGCGGCGTCTTCTCGATCACCAGCCAGGTGGTCAGCGATATCACGAGCGACGCAAGAACCACCCACGCCCGGTATTTGGGAAGGAACATGAAACCGAGGTTGAAGGCTCCCTGAAAACTTTCCGGAATTGAATAAGGAAGGCCGGAAACACCATACTTGTAGCGCAACAGGCCTTCGAGGATAAGCGCCAGTCCGAAGGTGAGCAGTAATCCATAAATCGGATCGATGCGGTAGAGCCAGCGCAGCAAGCCTCGTTCGACCAGGGCGCCAAATGTGGCCAGCAGCAGCGGAACCAGCAGCAGCGCCCACCAGTAGCCGATGCCAAACTGCGCGAGGGCATACCAGGTGGCCACCGCTCCCAGCATGTAAAACGCCCCGTGAGCGAAGTTGACGATGTCGAGCATGCCAAAAATGATGGACAGTCCCAAGCTGAGCAGCGCGTAGAAGCATCCGTTGACTAGCCCGACGACCAGTTGTCCCAGAAGCGCGGTGACGGGCACGCCGAAGATGTTGGTCATGGAGTGGGACGCTCTTTATTTCTTGATCAGCGGACAGCGCGAATCGGCCAGCGGCTGAAACGCCTGATCTCCAGGGATCTTACTGATGAGCTTGTAGTAGTCCCAAGGATATCTCGACTCGCTGGGCGACTTCACCTGAAACAGGTAGAACTCGTGGACCATGCGGCCGTCGGCTCGAATCTTGCCGTTTTTTACGAAGTCGTCATTCAGGGTGGTCTCTTTGAGCTTCTTGACCACGACGTCGGCGTTGTCGGTCCCGGCGGCCTGGACGGCCTTGAGATACTGCAACACGGCCGAATACACGCCGGCCTGGGCCATGGTCGGCATCTTGTTCATCTTGGCGAAGAATCGCTTGCCCAACCGCCGAGTTTCGTCATTCAGGTCCCAGTAGTAGCCGGAAGCTACATACATGCCTTGCGTGACTGGGAGGGTCAGCGAGTTGATATCAGAAATAAAAACCAGCAGGCCGGCAAGGGTTTGCTTCTTGTTGATGCCGAACTCGGAAGCCGCCTTGATGGCATTGATGGTGTCTCCGCCGGCGTTGGCCAAACCGATCACCTTGGCGCCGGAAGCCTGCGCCTGCAATAGGTATGAAGAGAAGTCCGGGGCGTTCAGTGGATGCAATACGGAACCCAACACTTGGCCACCCACGGCCTTGATCTCGCGGGTGGTATCGTCCTGCAACGAGTGTCCGAAAGCATAGTCGGCGGTGATGAAGAACCAGGTGCTGCCGCCTTGCTGGACCACAGCCCGGCCGGTGACGCCGCCGGTCGCGTAGGTGTCATACACATAATGAATGGTGTAGGGATTGCAGTCCTCGTTGGTTAGCCGGGTGGTACCGGCGGTAGCCACCATGAATAGTCTGTGCTTCTCATTGGCGACCTTGCTCACGGCCAGGGCTACGGCCGAGTTAGGGACGTCGACGATCATGTCGACTTGCTGCGTATCGAACCATTCGCGAGCTTTGGTGGCACCAACGTCGGCCTTGTTCTGGTGATCGGCAGAGACCAGCACGATCGGCTTGCCCAGGACCTTGCCTCCGAAGTCGTCAATCGCGAGCTGGGCCGCTGCCACCGATCCCGGACCGCCGAGGTCGGTGTAGAGTCCGGACATATCGGTCAAGACCGCAATCTTCACCACATCATCTGAGATTTTGGGTGCGCTGGGACTGGACTGCGCGAAGATGGTTCCGATTGGGGCTTGAAGAAAAATGGCAGCCACAACTCCGGCGAATTTGGCCTTCATGAATTGTCTC
>DATDGP010000293.1:0-30446 GCA_036522035.1 Terriglobales bacterium | reverse complement strand
AGCGCCAAAGCTGTACGTGTTATTGGCCACCAGGCTCAAGTAATTGGAAAATGACGCGGCGCCCGTCGAGGGCAGTGTAGCCTGTTCGACCAGGTCGTTCGTAGTGGTGTAGTTGTCCCCGGCGCCACGCAGGAACCATTGCGAGCGTGGCGATTGCGACCAGTCGAGCCGGACCAAGGTCAGGTAATTGCGGAAGGGCACGGGCACATTGCCCGGAGCAGGAATCGAACTTACTCCCGGAATCAATCCCAATTGGGCGAGCTGCGAGAGCGCGTTGAACTGGGTGAGAGTGTCCGGGCTGTAATTGATGCTGGCATTTTCATGGACGGCTTCGAATGAAGAAAAGAACCAGAGCTTGCCTTTCTCGATAGGGCCGCCTAGCGTCCCAATGTAGTTCTGGCGAGAGAAAGGCTGTTTCGGCTCGGGCGCGGGATTGTCGATCGGAAAGCGAGCATTCAGCGAAGCCGCCCGCTCATAAAATGCGCCACTGCCATGCCATTGGTCGGTGCCGTGCTTGGTCGTGATGACCACAGAACCCGCGGTGGTGCGACCGGTGTCAGCGTCTTCCTGCGAGGTGCGCACAGCGAATTCCTGGATCGCGTCGGGCGAGAAATTCTCGAGGAAGCCTCCGATGTAGTCATCGGAGTTATCCCCGCCGTCGACGGAGGCTTCCACGTTCAGCCCCGAGCTGCCGCCGAAGGAGACCGCGGTGATGCGCGCCTTTGTGGGATCGGAGGGCTCAACCGGTTCGGTTCCTGGAGCCAGGTAAGCGATGTTGGCAAAACTCCGGTTCGCCAGCGGCATGGTTTCGAGATCGCGAGCGCTGATAACGCCCTGATGCACGGCGCTGGCAGTATCAATCGATTGAGTGCTAATCGACGCTGGTTCCCCTTGCACTCGCACCAGCTGCTCCACGGCAGCCGGCTTCAAGGCGACCGTGATAGCGGTGGTGGAACTGATGGTGACGCGCACCTGGGCGGTCGCCTCGGCAAAGCCTTGGGCGCGCACCACTACCATGTAGGCACCGGGCAGAAGTTCTTCTATGCGGAACTCCCCGCGCGGATTGGTCTCGGCCTGGCGCTCGACTGGAGATTCGCTGGCTCGAAGTATGATCCTGGCGGTCGCGACCCTGGCGCCCGTCGCATCCTGCACTACACCCCGCAGCGTTCCTCTGGCGTCCTGAGCGAAGGTGGGGAGCGTCAGAAGATTAGAGAGGGCTGATAGCAGCGTTACTACGAACGAGAGCTTTAGGGCCCGCGGGATGATCATGATCGCCCTAGGCTATTCTGGATGCCGATCTACTACCACAGATAGTAGAGTGGCTTGGTCCCGGGATGGAGCGAGAGACACGCGCTAGCGAACCAGCAATTCCAAGGCTTCGTGGACTGCCGGCAGCACAACGCTTACCGCGGCCGCGTAGACAAGCAGCGAAAGCGCGATGAGCGAGATCGTTCTCCAGAGTCTGCCCACTGGTTCGCTCGCCCGACAGCCAGGATCGTTTGCTAGTACTTTTTGTAAGCGCAGCACACGGGCTCCGAGCGGTGAACCGGAAAGATCGGGGAGCAGATGGGAGGCGGCGACCTGGTGGCCCAGGGTCGGATCGCGCTTGAGTGCCGCGATCTTCACCAAAGCCGCCGCCAGATCCAGGGCGGAAGCGCCGTGCGCGAGCGCCCCTGCATCGGCCGCGACTTCAGAAGCCTGAGTCCAAGAAAGGTCGTCGAACCCGCCTAGCCAGCGGGGCGGCCGGGTCATCTTCAACAGGAATTGCTTAAGATTGTCGAAGCGGCGAACGTGATCCATCTCGTGGGCCACGGCGGCCTCGAGTTCACTCGCCGAAAGCAGATGCAAAATCTCGCTGGCGACAAAGATCTTTGCGCGAAAGAAGCCGGTGACAGCGAGCAGCGGTGAGACGCTCTCAACGCAATACAAGCGAGCTTTCTTCCCGGCTATGGCCACCAGTTGGGTCTGGGAGTTCGCGAGCCATTGCTTTTCAACTTGCCGGGTCGCCCTCAGCATGCGCGCACCGCGGACAACCATGGCAATCACCAGCAGGGCTCCTAACTCGGCGAGGAACCAAAGCTTCGGGCTGATCGCCTCGTTGATGGCGTGCGGCTCGTGCCTCAGAAATCCAGGCAGGGCGAACCCCACGGTGAAAATCAGCGCCAGTGACAACGGCAGTGTGCGGATGGCAAAGAGCATGTCGGCCGTCGCGGCCGGAGATTGTTCGAGTCGCCCGCTGGTCAGAACATTCTTGAGTCCGAAGATGCGATCGAGGGACAGCCCCAACAGAGACGTTGCGGCCATCGCCAGAAACCATACGGCCAGAGAAACAGAAAGGGCGAGGACGTAGAAAGTCACGGCGCCTCCGTCCGGCGCAGAGCGCGCCGCTTGGCCCGAACCAGCTGGTCGAGACGGTTCAGCATGTGCTGATCGCTCTCGCTCACGGCGTCTACAAAACGGGAGAGTACGGCTTGGCTGCTGTTTTCGAGCGCTATGCCAATCAATTGCTGGGCCATGCTTTCCTGATAAGCCTCTTCAGAAATTGCGGCAGCATAACGGTAAGCTTTCCCCTCCTTGCGTCGCTTCAGCAGGCCCTTCTTGAAGAGACGGTCCAGGGTGGTCATGATAGTGGTGTAGGCCAGCCGGGAAGAGACTTCGGCGTGCAGATCGCGCACGCTGATCTCGCCCAGCTTCCAGATCCGCTTCATCAGCGCCGATTCCAGGCTGCCCAACTCACCTAGGGCAGACGCGGAGCCCATATTTTGCTGTTTCAGCCACCACATATCGGAGTTCCAGATTGTACCCCGAATTAGGTGGCGAGTCCTACCGGGGAATCCCTTAACTCCCGTAAAGGCTGCGGTGTCATGTAGAATTTTTGAAGACCAAAAAAAAGGGAACCCATCATGAGAGCTCTATTCAATTCCGCGCTCGCGTTTCTGGTGGTGTTGGCTCTGGCGCGCTCTGCGTTTGCGGCCGACGCTTCCAGCCTGAAGCCGCCACCAGGCGCCAAGGTCGCAATTGTGATGTTCGAGGATCTGGAGTGCCCGGACTGCGCCCGTGCCTATCCCGTGGTTTGGGAAGCTGCCAACGCGCATCACATCCCGGTGGTCCTGCACGACTTCCCTTTGCCCAAGCACAACTGGTCCTTCAAAGCCGCGGTTTTCGCCCGGTTTTTTGACACCAAGTCGCAAAAGCTGGGCAACGATTATCGCGGGTTCATCTACCAGAACCAGAACCTGATTTCCGACGAGGCCGGGCTGCAGTACTACACCAAAAAGTTTGCCGACGAGAACAAGGTCCTGCTCCCCTTTGCGGTGGATCCTGACGGCTCTCTGACGACCAAAGTGCGGGTTGATTATGATCTGGGCCAGAAAATCGGCCTGGAGCACACGCCCACGATCTTTGTGATCGGCCAGGGCACGGCTTCTACGCCGTTCGTCGAGGTGGTGAACCGCGACCAGCTCAGCCAGATCATTGAGGACATGCAGAAGAAGGCCGGCCCGGCGGCGCCGGCTCGCTCTGCCGCAAAGAAGAAAGCTCAATAGGCGGTCTCATTTTTGCGCAATCTGGGGAACCTGAACGCTCTCCAGAAGTTTGAATGACAGCGTACATCCCTGCGCGCTGCAGGAAAGAGCGCCCTCTCTGACGATCTTGAGCGACGAGTTCTCGGGGAAGGAAACCGGGTAGTCGCCATCTGTCAACATTGCCTCAGCCCCGCGCAACTCGGGGTCGCCCTGTCGATAATCCACCCGCTGCGGCCGGCTGGAACCGTCAAACACCAGAACAAAGTCGGCCTGGCCGCTCTTCTGTTGCAACCCGCGCACTTTCACAGTTCGCATCTGCTCTAGCTCCGCCTGGGCGTGGGCCAGCTCGACTTCCAGGCGAGCGGTACTTGTCTTGGCCAGTTGTGCGCGCGAAGTCGCGGCTTCAGCGCCGCCGGCGGACGTGGCGAGCAACAGCATATGTCGGACATTGGTGGTATCGCCGGTCTTTTCGTAAATCCGCGCCAGCCGGTTGGCGACAGTGCCGGACTGGGAGAGGCTCCAGGCAGCTTCCAGATAGCGGATGGCTTCCAGTTTGTCGCCTTTGAGAAATTGGGCCCAGCCGATCCTGGCCCACTCGAGGGCGACCAGGTACATGGCGGAGAAGACCGCAGGTGGTGACTGGTCGTAGACCCCAGCGTCGAATTGGTCACTAATGCCGTCCACAATCTTGCGGGCATCGTTGACGGTTTGGTCGGGATTGATGTCATCGCGAAGCGCCGCGGAGAACCAGTCGCCGCCTGCTGCAGGCGCGAGACTTCCGGTGACACTCAACATGAGGGCGCGAGATTTTTCCTGTTGGCCGGTCCCGAAATAGAGCTGCGCCAGGGCCAACTCGATCTCCGGATCGTCGGGCATGGCTGCGGACGCTTTTTCCAGATCGGCCATGGCTTCGGGGTTGCGCTTGAGTTCAAGCAGCACTAGACCATGATTCTTGCGCGCGGTATTGTCCACGGGGACGTTATCGAGTTGTTTTCCGTACGCGGCCAGCGCATCCTCATACTTGCCGGCCAGCCGCAGCTCCGCGCCCAGGTCGTTATAGGCTCGCTTGTTGAAGGGATTTACCTCCACCTGTTTGCGATACGCCGCGATAGCATTGGCGTGAGTGCCCAGACCGGCGTAGGCTTGTCCCAATTCATCCCACGCATCTTCGCTGTCCGGCTTCAGGTCCACGACTCTCTTGAGCAGATCGGAGGCGTTCTTGAAGTCCCGCAGGCTCAGGGCCTTGAGGCCGGCTTTGCGCAGTTCCTGGGGATTGGTGCCAGCCGCAGCGGCTATAACCGTCCCCTCGTTCGCGGCGGCACGCACATCGCAGGTGATGCTTTCCCTTACGTAGTCGACGGCTACACTGCGCAATGATTCAACATCCGGCCGGCGGGCGGCGGGAAGCTGATTGGCCGTGACGATGTACGTCTGATCCGCCTCAAGAACGTTTTTGGTCAAAGTATAGGAAATTGAATATTGGCCGTAATCGCGGACGATGGCTACTTCCGGTGGAATCTTCACCGTGTAATTGCTGGCGAATTCCAAGTGAGCCTTGTTGTGCATCTCCAGGGCCGGTCCGATATCGAGGGGCTTCCCGGCTTTCTTCTTCGGTAAGCGTCCGATGGCCGCGGGAGGAAATATGTACCAGGCGACATCGCTGCTGGGGACCTGGAAGAAGGTGTCCTCCTGGAGTTTGTAACGAATGTGGAGGGGCTTGGCCGGTTCTTCGAGCTCGGTCACCTCTACGGCGGATACCTTGCCCCGGTAGCGCTCGAGGAAAGCCAGCCTCTCGCCGATCTTTTGCCAGTCGGCCTGGGACGTGCTACGGAAAATCATGCGGAATGGCACCGCGCTGTCGCCGGTAGCGACGATATCTACAGTCGCATCCATCGCGCCCGTTGGGGAGATCTTGCCGTTCAGCGTGAGGGCCAGGCGGTTCTTGACGGGAACCGATGCTGGAGTCCTGCGCAGTCCGCCGCTGGTGTCGTCCGTGGCCAACACGGCCTGCTTGTCACGCAAGGGATAGACGAGCAAACCGTAGGGCGCGACTTCCGCAGTCGAGTCGAGCCACACCTGGTCCTTATCGATCTCGGCCAGCGTAATCACGTGATCGAACTGTGCCGGGGAAGGGATATCTTCATCCAGCTTGCGATCCGAGCCGATGAGCACCGGATAACTTGAGATGCCAGCAGCGCGCAGCAACGCCGAAAGCAGAGTGTGCTTGTCCTTGCAGTCGCCGTAGCTTCCGGCCAGTACCTCGATCGAAGCGTGCGGCTGGTAACGGCCCACTCCGAACGAAAGGCTCACATAACGGATGTCGCGCGCGACAAAATCGT
Organism: Terriglobales bacterium; assembly: GCA_036522035.1. GTDB lineage: Bacteria > Acidobacteriota > Terriglobia > Terriglobales > Acidobacteriaceae > Angelobacter. The sequence goes on along the minus strand of DATDGP010000293.1, from coordinate 24,583 downwards.
AAATGCGGCGAGCTTTTTCGTCCGTGGTGATGGCGCCACGCGTCAATTCGGCCGCTTTGCGCTTTATGGTGTCGTCGACTACCACGCGTTCGCCCTGCAATTTGGCATACCAGAGCGCAACTGCTTGCCAGTTCTTAAAGGTCGTGAGCTGGACGTCAGGAAAATCGTCGTCTTCCTCGCTTTGATCCGTGTCCTCATCCTGCTCTTTCCGGTCAGGCGCGAGGTTCTCGACCACCCAGGTGTAAGTGCGGCGATCGCCGGCTTCGGCGGTCGCATAGTTGCGCTTTGGGCTTTTGACCTTGACGTCGCGGTTCTTGGGCACATCGATTTCCAGACTTACTTTCTTCGCCGCGATGTGGGTAGGAAAGCTGTACTCAAACCAGAACTCCCCGGGCGCCAGCGACGTGGTGATCTGCTTAGTGGTTTTAAACTCCAGCACGTCGCCCGGCCGCAAGCCGGCCACGGTTACGTGACGCTCGCGGAAGTCGCTGTACATGGGTACCGACTGCAGGACCTCCGGTGCGAAATCCTGTGCGCCAGATTCTGGCGTCTCGATGATCTGCCCGTTCGGTTTTCTCACCCGCACGTAGTTGACTCTCAAGCTCTCGGTGGCCGAGCTGTAACCGAAAACCAGCTGTCCGAAGAGCTGGATTCCGGCCTCGCTCTGGATGTGGATAACTCGCGAGTGCTCAATGAACCCGGTGCCATCATTCTCGAAATGTGCGCGCGTGACCATTTGGTCGATCACGGCTGCTTCCTGCGCGTTATCGGCCTCGGCTTTGGGTTTGTCCTGGGCCGCGACCGAGCAGGCTATCGAAAGGAAAAGGATGGTGAGGCGCTGGCGCATGTAGCGTCTTGTAGCACCCGGCAGGGCAAAAAGCAATCCAGAGTAGATGCCGCCTTGAGTCGACAGACCAGCACCCAATCGTGCGTTCAGGCATGACGACTTCCGACACCCTCCAGATTGCTATAATCGCGCTTCTCCTATGAAAACGCTTATTCTTTGTCTCTCCGTTGTGTTGCTGTCGTGCGTCAGCCTGGGCCAGACGGCCACCGAACCACCTGTCACGGTGATCCACGCCGGTCATATGCTGGACGTGAAGTCAGGGAAGATGCTGGATAACGTCACCGTGATAATCAAGGGTGACAAGATCGCGAGTGTTGGCCAGACTACAGCTCCAGCCAAGGCGCTCATCATCGATCTGCCTAACGCCACGCTTCTTCCAGGGCTGATTGACGCTCACACCCACCTGACCTTCGATCCCAATTTCGGATACCAGGAGTTGGGGATCTCCATTCCCAAAGAAGCGCTGATCGGGGCCAAGAACGCCCGCGTTACTCTCGAAGCGGGATTCACCACAGTGCGCAACGTGGGGGCGAGAGGCTATACCGACATCGCTTTGCGCGATGCCATCAACGAAGGCATGCTGCCCGGGCCGCGGATTGTGGCCAGCGGTCCAGCGCTTTCGATCACCGGAGGCCACTGTGACCAGAACCTTCTGCCCTACGAGTGGCATGCGAATTCCGACGGCGCGGCCGACGGCATAGAGGGGGTGCAACACAAAGTCCGGGAGATCATCAAGTACGGCGCTGACGTAATCAAGGTCTGCGCCACCGGCGGCGTGCTCTCCAAGGGCGACGATCCTCGCGCTTCACAATACACGCTCGAAGAGATGAAGGCTATCGTGGCTGACGCTCATCGGCTGGGCCGCAAAGTCGCGGCGCATGCACACGGTGCGCAGGGCATTGCCTGGGCGGCTGAAGCGGGCGTGGATTCCATCGAGCACGGCTCGTACATCGACGACAATGGCATCAAGATCATGAAAGAGCGCGGGACATACCTGGTGCCGACCCAGTATCTTGCCGACTGGATGCGCGACAATGCCGCACGGATCGGGTTGCCCGCGATGTATGCAGAAAAGATGAAAACCACGACCTCTGTCATGCGCAAGAATGTAGCCAAGGCGATGGCCGCGGGAGTGAAGATTGCATTCGGAACTGACGCCGCCGTCTACCCCCACGGGCTGAACGCTCATGAGTTCGCCGTCTACGTGCAGATGGGGATGACTCCGCTGCAGGCTATTCAGTCAGCCACAGTCAATGCTGCCGACCTGCTGGGCTGGAATAACAAAGTCGGCGCCATCGAGGATGGCTACTTTGCCGATATCATCGCCGTGCACGGCGATCCGACTAAAGACGTCACGCTGCTGGAGGCCCCGGTGTTCGTAATGAAAGGCGGAACGGTCTATAAGCAGAAGTAAGGTTTTAGTGTTATAGAGCCGAGCGGTCGTTGGGACCGCGACCAAAAGCCGGGCGTTACGTCTATTGAATCTTAGAAGCCGCCAGCGGCTGTCATTTCGAGCAAGCGCGAGGGAGAGCCCTTTCGACCGGCTTTCAATCGCTTCTCCCCCTTGCTCGGGGTGACAGGATGGGTGGATGACGTGCAAAATGGCTATTAGACTGTTTTTAGGAGTGCCTGTGAAGATTTTCCTTTCCCTTACCTTGTTCGCGTTCGCTTCGGTCATGTTCGGCCAATCCAAGGACGGCCCGGACAAAGCAAACGTCGATGCTCGAGTCGAGCTCGAGAACCGATATTTTGACGAGTTCTATTTCAAGTTCAATCCTTCACAGGGAACGCAAGTTGGATTCCATCAATATGACAACCAACTTGAAGACTACTCGCGCGCCGCAGTCGACCAGCAGATTGCGCTTCTCAAGAAATTCCGCGCAGAGTTCTCCCACATCAACGGCCTGATGAGTGTCGACCAGGCAATTGACTACCATTTGGTCGTCGATGACATCAACAGCCGTCTGTTGACGCTTGAAACGATCCGTCCCTGGGAAAAGAATCCGGATTCTTATTCTTCCGGGATCACCAGCGCCATCTTTGTGATCATGGCGCGGAACTACGCGCCCGCTGATCAGCGGCTAGCGTCCGTGATCGCTCGCGAAAAGCAGGTTCCCGCCGTCTTTCAGGCGGCGCGGCTGAATCTGAAGAACCCTCCGCGGATTTTTGTCGACGTTGCTCTGGAGCAGATTCCTGGGCTCATTGGCTTTTTCGAGAAAGACGTCCCGGAGGCCTTCACTGACGTGAAAGACCCAGCTCTGGTCAAGGAGTTCCAGGCGTCGAATCAGAAAGTGATGGACGAGCTCAAGAGCTACCAGCAATGGATGGAAAAAGATCTCAAACCGCGGGCCCAAGGCGACTTTCGACTGGGCGCTGACACCTTTCGCAAAAAGCTGCTTTACGACGAAGATGTCGACATCTCGCTTGACCAGCTGCTAAAGATCGGCATGGCCAACCTGCGCCAGAACCAGCAGGCGTTTAAAGAGACCGCCGCCAAGATCGATCCTGCGAAGACGCCCCAGCAGATTCTCGAAGAGTTGGAGAGGGACCATCCCGACCCCGACAAATTGCTGCAGACTTTCCGCGACACCCTCGGCGGCCTCAAGGATTTTCTGGAGCAGCGCCACATCGTGAAGGTACCCTCGGAAGTGCTGCCGATCGTCGAAGAGACTCCGCCGTTCGCACGCGCTTTGACCTTCGCCTCCATGGACACGCCCGGGCCGTACGAGAAAGTCGCCAAGGAAGCGTTCTTTAATGTCACTTTGCCCGAGTCCAGTTGGACCACGAAAGAGGTCGAAGAGCACATGGCCGGCTTCAATCGTGGCACCGTGATTTCGACCGCGGTGCACGAGGTTTATCCCGGTCATTACATCCAGTTCTTGTGGGTGCCCTACGCGCCTTCGAAAGTCCGCAAGCTGCTGGGCTGCAGCTCCAACGCCGAAGGTTGGGCCCATTACAGCGAGCAGATGATGCTCGATGAGGGCTACGGTCGCACTCCTGGCGTCGATCCCGATCACGACACCGTCTACCTCAAGCTGCGACTGGGCCAGCTGCAGGACGCATTGCTTAGGAACGCGCGGTTCATTGTGGGCATCCAGATGCATACCGGCAATATGACCTTCGATCAAGGGGTCGAGTTCTTCGAGAAGGAAGGCTACCAGTCGCACATGAACGGCTTGCGCGAGACCAAGCGCGGTACCTCCGATCCCACCTACCTCTATTACACGCTGGGAAAACTTGAGATTCTGAAGCTCCGCGACGACTATAAGAAGAAGATGGGCGGGCAATTCTCATTAGAAAGCTTTCACAATGAATTCCTCAAACAAGGCTTCCCGCCGATCAAGCTGATACGCAAGGCCATGCTGGGCGACGACGGCCCGGTGTTGTGAGAAGGCGATGCCGGCGCCCGCTTTAGCTGTGCTGATAGCGAATTGGCAGTTGCTAAGGACGCTGAGGTGCTGAGTCCGGCTCTGATATGCTCCATCAGAATGTTAGAATTCCGCATCTCAGATTAAGCCGGTACTTACAATGAAGATGCGAATCCGCAAAGCCGTATTTCCCGCTGCCGGGCTAGGCACCCGCTTTCTTCCCGCCACTAAGGCCCAGCCCAAAGAGATGCTGCCCCTGGTCGACAAGCCCATCATCCAGTACGGCGTGGAAGAGGCGCTGGCCGCGGGGTGCGATCAGATCATCATCATCACTGGCCGCGGCAAGACTGCCATCGAAGACCATTTCGATGTCAGTTACGAGCTCGAAAAAATGCTCGAAGAGCGCGGCAAAAGGGACCTGCTGGCCATCGTCCGTCAGATTTCCGATATGATTCACGTGGCCTATGTCCGCCAGAAGGAAGCTCTAGGGCTCGGACACGCCGTGCTGATGGCTCGCGAACTGGTAGGGCCGGAGCCCTTTGCCGTGCTGCTCGCTGATGATGTCATAGACTCAGAAAAACCGTGCTTGAAACAGATGATGGAGGTTTTTGAGGAAACGCAGGCATCGGTCATCGCGGCCCAGGAGGTCAACGGGCCCGCCATCTCCGCCTACGGCGTGCTCGATGCGCAGAGAATCGAAGGCAAGTTCGGCGGACGTCTGTATGGCGTGAAGAACCTGGTCGAAAAACCCAAGCCGCTGGAGGCGCCATCGAATTTAGCCATCATCGGGCGCTACATCCTCACTCCCAAAATCTTTGATACGCTCGAACAGACGCCGCTTGGAACCGGGGGCGAGCTGCAACTTACCGACGGCCTGCGCGGTCTGCTCAGCGGCGGCGAACGAGTCTACGGGTACACCTTCGAAGGCAAACGGCACGATGCTGGCGACAAGCTCGGCTTCCTGAAAGCTACTGTAGAGTTCGCCCTTAAACGCCCCGATATGTGCAAAGAGTTCGGGGACTATTTGAAGTCCCTCGATCTATTTGCAGATCAGGTGGAGAAGAATCGGGCGGCTTGAAAGGGCCTTGTCAGCCGCGAATTTCTAGTTGGGTGTTTTCGCTTCGTCCACCAGCAAAATCGGAATTCCATCGCGCACCGGATAAACCCGGCCACAACCGGTGCAGGTGAGCGAGTTCTCGTCAGCGGCCAGGTTGAGCCGCTTGCGGCATTCCGGAACGGGACAGACGAGAATGTCGAGAATCTGTTTCAGGATCATCAGGGTCATTCTACTGAAAACTGGTCAGCTTGAGGAGAAATCGATCACCCTCGAAAGTGCCACCCCGAACGCCGTGACCCTGACAATGGGAAGGGCACGCTCGAAGGGCCGGCTTGGCTGCAATTACCGCTGAGCCATGAATGCGGCGGGCGGGTTAATATACGATCAATATTATGACCACCACCACGGCCACTATTCTTGATGGGAACAGAATCGCCGCTCAGATTCGGCGCGAAATTGCGGAACAGGTCGCGCGCATCACAGCCGGCGGTCTCGCGCCTGGGCTGGCGGTGATCCTGGCCGGCAACAACCCGGCGTCGGAGATCTATGTTCGAAACAAGGTGAGGACCTGCGGCGAACTGGGGATCCACAGCGAGAAACTGACACCACCCGAGTCGGTGACCACAGACGACCTGCTGCGTATCATCGACGAGTTGAACCGCCGCGACGAAATCGACGGCATCCTGGTGCAGCTTCCGCTTCCCACGCAGGTAGACGCGCGCAAGGTCCTGTTGGCGGTGGCGCCGGAAAAAGACGTCGACGGCCTTCATCCCATGAACGTAGGCAATCTTTCCACGCAACGTCCCGGGCTGGTTCCGTGTACTCCCGCGGGGGGCATGGAGATACTCAAGCGCAGTGAGATCGAGATCGCCGGCCGTCATGCGGTGGTGATCGGGCGCAGCGACCTGGTGGGCAAACCGATTGCCATGCTACTACTGAACGCCAACGCTACCGTGACCGTCTGCCATTCAAAGACCCGCGATCTGCCTGCGGTGGCGCGGCAGGGAGACATTTTGGTGGCCGCCATCGGCCGCCCCGGGTTTGTGACCCGCGATTTTGTGAAGCCAGGTGCCGCGGTGATCGACGTGGGCATCAACAAGATTACCGACCCCGAGGAGTTCGGCAAATATTTCCGGGGCGACACCGCCCGCGAGAGATCGTTCGCCGAAAAGGGTTCAACGCTCGTGGGTGACGTCGATCCTCGCGTGGCCGAGGTGGCCGGAGCCATCACACCGGTACCCGGTGGCATAGGACCGCTGACGATCGCGATGCTCATGTCCAACACCTTGAAGGCGTGCCAGATGCGCCGCGGCGCGCGAACTCGGAGCTGAGCTTATATGCTGAGCGTGGGCCTGACTGGCGGCGTAGCCTGTGGGAAGTCGACCATCGCGGCCATGTTCGTCGAGATGGGCGCCTATGTGGTCGATGCGGATCGACTGGTCCATGAGCTCTATCGCAAGGGCGAACGCGTCTATCACGAATTGGTGAAGCACTTTGGCGAGGGAATCTTAAGGACAGACGGGGAGATTGATCGCACTCGTCTGGCGGCCCTGGCCTTTGATGGCGGCCGGGTAGAGGAGTTGAACCGCATCGTTCATCCGGCGGTCGGTCATCGCCAGCGGGAATGGATCTCTCAAATCGTGTGCGGATGCCCGGATGCGATTACCATGGTAGAAGCCGCGCTGATCCTGGAAGCAGGTGGCAAAGGGCGTTACGACAAGATCATCGTCGTGACGTGCGCGCCGGAGCAGAAGGTCGCGCGATACGCCGCGCGCACCGGACTTCTAGAGGCCGCGGCCCGTGTGGAAGTGGAGCGTCGCAGCAAAGCGCAGATGTCGGACACCGAGAAGGCTGGACTGGCCGACTACGTGATCGACAACTCCAGTGCGCTGGAAGCTACCCGTCTCCAAGTGGAAAAGATTTTCGCCGAGCTCAAGCCTCTGGCGCAGGCGTCGGCGGGTAGCAGGTGGCAAAGATGAAGTTCTTGCGGCCCATCTTTCTCGTCATTCTTCTCGTAGCTGTTTTCTGTATCGTGACCAATCGCGCGGGCCGGTTTCTGGGTCCGGGGAGCGCCTCGAACACTTCCTCGGTGACGCGGCCGGAGCATGTTGATCTTGCGGAGGCCTCGGGGCCACCATCTCTCGACCCCGAAGAGCAGTTGAACGTCACGGTCTACAAGAAGGCGCTGCCTTCGGTGGTAAACATCACATCGACCGCAGTGGCGTTCGACTTTTTCTATGGACCGGTGCCGCAACAAGGGGCGGGATCGGGATTTGTGATCGACGGCGAAGGTCACATCCTGACCAACTACCACGTGATCGAGAACGCTCGTCAGTTGGAAGTCACCACCAGCGACAAGAAAAGATACAAAGCCCAGATCGTGGGCACGGACCCGGCGCACGATCTGGCCGTGATTCAGATTCCCGTGCAGGATGTTCCTCGCGCCGAGATCGGCGATTCCAAGAACCTAGTGGTGGGGCAGAAGGTGTTCGCCATCGGCAATCCCTTCGGGCTGAGTGGGACCATGACCCGCGGCATCATCAGTTCCATCCGCTCAGTGCGCGGGCCGCGCGGCTTTATTGACGAGGCCATCCAGACCGATGCCGCCATCAATCCGGGAAACTCCGGTGGACCGCTATTAAACTCGCGCGGACAGGTGATCGGCATCAACTCCATGATTCTGACCGGTGGCGCCGAGCAGAGCGCGGGCATCGGTTTTGCTATTCCCATCAACACCGCCAAAGCCGTGCTGGACGATCTTGTCCACCTGGGCCGGGTGCGGCGGCCTGAGATGGGAGTGCGCACCATTCCCATTGGTCCTGAACTCGCCGACCAGATGGGATTGGCAGCGGACTCCGGCTTGCTGATCGTGCAAGTGATGCCGGGCAGTGCCGCGGAGCGCGCCGGACTCCACGGCGGGACCGAGCGCGCCTACTTGGGCAACATGCCCATCATGCTGGGCGGCGACCTGGTGGTGGCCCTCGACGGACAAGCGATCGAAGACCAGCAGGATTTCTCCCACGTTATGCAGAATCACCGTGCCGGGGACACGGTGACCGTGACCATTTATCGCGGTAAGAAGAGAATGGATCTGAGAGTGGTCCTGGGCGAAACCCAGGGGTCTGCTTGACCGGTCTTGGTCCAACCCTGCGATTTTCGTGCTGTCGCTCAAGCTTGCCGACGCAGATTTTTTTGGCCAAAAGTCTTCTTCCTTTTTCCCCCAAGTCAGACTAAGCTGTAGCGCAACAAATCATCCTCAAAATGTCAGAATCGAGGAAGGAGAGAAAAGACATGGCTTCTGCTCCGACACCTTCTGCGCCTGCGGCAAGCTCAGGTATGGGAAACAATGTTGCGGGTGCCTTGTGCTACCTGTTTACATGGATCACAGGGCTGATCTTCCTGCTCATCGAACCATACAAGAATGACAAGTTCGTCCGCTTCCACGCGTTCCAGTCGATATTCTTCGCCATCGGCTTGTTTGCGGTGTACATCGCGCTGTTTATTCTTGGGATCATTCTGACGGTCATCCACCTTGGCCTTCTCATGTTCCCTCTATGGTTGATCGTTGGCTTTGGAATATTTGCGGCCTGGCTCTTCCTGATGTTCAAGGCATACAGCAATCAGACATTCAAGCTGCCGATCATTGGCGATCTGGCGGCCAAGCAGGCTGGCCTTTAACCCAGCCTCAAGGGAACAAGGGTTTCTCACCGTTTTCTTCACGCCGGTTGGGAAACCCTCGAGTTCCTGCCGCCACAAGGCGCGCAAAGCCAATTCGTGCGCCCATAATTTGACTGTCCCGGAGCGGGTAAGCTAGCCTCATTAGCTGGCCTGTTGGCGTGAAGTCCGGCCAACGGGAATCGCCGCCATTCTTCGATCCATCTTTTTTGACGGAGCCCCCGCAGCCAAAATGCGAATCATGCGCAAACATCTGACTTTGCAGTTGGTTGTAAGCCTAATGGCCACAATGTGGGCGGCCGCCGAGGGCTTGCGTCCGGTCCACGCCCAGCACGCCATCGTGGTTAGCGTGCACGAAGAAGCATCCAAAGCCGGGGTCGAGATCATGCGCCAGGGCGGCAACGCCGTTGACGCCGCCGTGGCTACCGGCTTCGCCTTGGCCGTGGTGCATCCGGCGGCGGGCAACATCGGCGGCGGCGGCTTCATGCTGGTGCGCATGGCCAACGGCGACGTCCATTTCCTCGACTACCGCGAAAAGGCCCCCCAGGCCGCCACGCGCGATATGTATCTGGACGCGCAAGGTAAGGTGATTGCTCGCGCCAGCCTGATCGGCTACAAATCGATTGGCGTACCGGGATCGGTGGCGGGTTTGGTTTATGCCGAAAAACACTGGGGCAAACTCGGGCTGCGGGCGGTAATGCTACCAGCTATTCGTCTGGCACGGCAGGGCGTGCGGCTGACCTGGGAAGAAGCGCAATCCATGCGCGACGAAGATCTGGCCGAGTTTCCGGACTCCAAGCGTATCTTCCAACGCAGCGGCCGCCTTTATGAACAAGGTGATTTGTTTCGCCAGCCGGAGTTGGCGCATACTCTGGAACGCATCGCCGCTTACCCGGACAGCTTTTACAAGGGCGCAATGGCCCGCGAGCTGGCCGCGGAAATCAAGCGAGGTGGCGGCCTCGTCACCGCCCAGGATCTGGCCGATTACAACGTCAAGGAGCGCCCGCCGATTCGCGGGACCTACCGCGGCTACGAGGTGATCAGCGCGCCTCCGCCCAGCTCCGGCGGCATCACCATGCTGGAGACGCTGAACATCCTGGAAGGCTACGAACTGGGCAAGCTCGGTTACGGATCGGCGGACGCCATGCACCTGACCGTCGAGGCCTACCGGCGCGCATTCTACGATCGCGCGGAGTTTCTGGGAGATCCCGACTTCACCAAGCTTCCTGTCGCCCAGCTGATCGACAAAAAGTACGCTGCCGCTTGGCGCGAATCCATCAGCCCCGATCGCGCGAGTGACAGCAACCAGCTTCGCCGTCCTTCCGGGTTCGGCGAGCTGGACCGTCCGGCGGCACTGCGCCCACCTGGGCCCCGGCGCGAGCCGGAGAACACTACGCACTACTCGGTGGTCGATCCCCAAGGCAACGCCGTAGCCGTCACCACAACACTGAACGATAGCTTCGGTTCCGCCGTTACCGCCGGCAAGCTCGGCTTTCTGCTCAACGACGAGATGGACGATTTTACTTCCAAGCCCGGCGTCCCCAACGGTTACGGACTAATTCAAAGCGAGGCCAATGCGATTGCGCCGGGCAAGCGTCCGCTGAGCGCCATGGCCCCGACCATCGTTCTCAACAACGGCAAATTGTTTCTGGTCTTGGGATCGCCGGGAGGGCCGCGCATCATCTCGACCGTCGCCAACATCCTGATGGGTGTGGTGGATTACGGGCTGGACATCAAGCAGGCCGTGAACGCGCCTCGCTTCCACCATCAATGGCTGCCGGACATGATCTTCCTAGAGAGCGTAGGATTCTCTCCCGACACCATCAAGCTGTTAGAGTCCCGCGGGCACAAAGTCAAGACGCAAGGCTATTGGAGTGACGGCGAGTGCATCGCGATCGATCCCAGAAGCGGCGACCTTCTGGGGGCATCCGACGGACGCGGCAACGGCCGGGCGGTGGGTTACTGATGCTGCGCGCCATCTCCAGCTACGTCTATATCAAGAAGCGTCTGCACCCCGGTCTGCTGGACGGTTTTGCGCGCGGCGGCACTCAGGCGGTGGAGATCTTCGCTGCCCGCGGCCACTTCAACTACCACGAGAAGGAGCACGTGAAGGAGATCGGCAACTGGTTCAAGTCCGGCCAGATCGAGTTTCACTCCATGCATTCGCCCATCTACCCGACGAATGATTCCCGCTCCGGCTCGATGCCGCTCAATATCATCGATCTCGAAAAACGCAACCGCATCGAGGCCATGGATGAAATCAAGCGGGCCATCGAAGTCGCCGAATACGCGCCTTTTCGCTTTCTGGTGCAGCATGTTGGGCGAACCGATGAGTACGACGATCCGCGAAAGTTCGAGGCGGCGCTCAGCTCCATCGAGCATCTGCGCGCGTTTGCCCGGCCTTTAGGTGTGACCCTGCTGGTGGAGAACACGCCCAACGATCTGGCTACGCCGGAGCGCTTGAAAGAACTGCTGAAAGCCCTGCACTACCCCGATCTGGGCATTTGCTTTGATACCGGACACGCCCACCTGATGAGTTCGGTGCACCAGGCTTTCGGAGTGCTCGAGGACCGCATTCGCTCCACGCATGTCCACGACAACCGTGGCGACCGCGATTCTCATCTGTGGCCCGGCGATGGCAACATCGACTGGGGCCAAACCATGCAATCGTTGAGCAGCGCCGCTCACGGGCCGGCTTTGCTGCTGGAAGTAGAAGGCGAGGAAGCAATGGACGTGCCCGCGAAAATGGCGGAAGCTTTCAGCAGACTGGAGGCCGCGGCGGTGCCTGCAGAATGAGATTGCCTCTGGATCATGTCGAAACCAAGGCGGGTGGAGCAGGCCTTCAGGCGTGCGGCGAGATGGCCATGATGGGCGGCTTTTAGCCGCTGAGGTAAACTCGGTCAGGGGCTAAGAGCCCGCCATATCCAGTGAAAACGCAGGGCTGAAGCCTTGCGCCACCCCGTCGCAGGAGCGGATTCTGTCGGGCCGCAAGGACCAGTTGACAATGGACACGCAATCTCCTCTGACCACCATCGCCGAGATCGGCCGGCACGAAGGCCAGTCCGTCACCATCCGCGGCTGGCTCTACAACAAGCGCGAAAGCGGCAAGCTGATCTTCCCGATCTTCCGTGACGGCAGCGGTGTCATTCAGGGCGTGGTTCCCAAGAACCAGGTCTCCCCCGAGGTATTTGAGACGCTCAAGAATCTGACCGACGAATCGAGTGTCATCGTCACCGGCAAGGTCCGCGCGGACAAGCGCGCTCCCGGCGGCTACGAGCTCGACGTCGCCAAGGTTCAAGTCGTTCAGCGCGTTCCCGACGATGATCCTTTTCCTATTGCCCGCAAAGAGCACGGCATTGATTTCCTGATGGAGAACCGCCATCTCTGGGTACGTACGCCGCGCCAGGGCGCGATCCTGAGAGTGCGCGCGGAGATCATCCGCGCCGCAAGAAACTTTTTTGACGAGCGCGGATTCACCCTCACTGATCCCCCAATTCTCACGCCTGCGGCCTGCGAAGGCACCAGCACGCTGTTTCCGGTGAATTACTTCGACGAAGAGGCGTTCCTCACGCAGTCCGGCCAGCTCTATATCGAAGCCACGGCCATGGCCCTGGGCAAGGTGTATTCGTTCGGTCCCACGTTCCGCGCCGAGAAGTCGAAGACGCGCCGCCATCTCACCGAATTCTGGATGGTGGAGCCGGAAGTCGCCTTCGCCGAACTCAACGACATCATGGAGCTAGCGGAGAACTTCATCAGCCATCTGGTCCAGAGCGCGCTTGCCAATCGGCGGGCCGATCTGGAAACCGTCGGGCGTGAGGTCAGTAAACTCGAGAACATCAAGCCGCCATTCCCGCGCCTGTCCTATGACGATGCGGTCAAGATGCTCCAGGAAGGCCACGCCAAGGGCCAGATTGAATCCAAGTTCGAGTGGGGCGGCGACTTCGGCTCCCCCGATGAAACCTACATCTCTTCGCAGTTCGAGAAGCCCGTGATGGTCCACCGCTATCCCGCGCAGGTGAAGGCGTTTTACATGGAGCCCGATCCTCAGCGCCCTGATTTGGCGCTTTGCGTGGACGTACTGGCCCCGGAAGGCTACGGGGAAATCATCGGCGGTTCGCAGCGCATTGGAGACTACAATCTATTGCTGAAGCGCATCCGCGAACACGATTTGCCAGAAGAAGCTTTCAAGTGGTATTTGGACTTGCGCAAGTATGGTGGCGTGCCACACGCCGGTTTCGGCATGGGCATTGAACGCGCTGTTGCTTGGATTTGTGGCCTGGAGCACGTTCGCGAGACAATTCCCTTTGCCCGGACTCTGACGCGCATCTATCCGTGAGGTAAGTTGGGGCTTGCAGGGCTAGCCGGCGATGAACGACCTGGCCAAACAGGATCTTTGATGACGATGGAAACAATAACCGCGCCTCCTGCCGTGACCGCCAAGACCCGCGGCACGAAAGCGGCCTTCGCGGACAACATTACGCCCAAGAAAATCCGCATCTTGGGCGTACCTCTGGATCTGGGACAAGCCCGCCGCGGCGTGGACATGGGTCCTTCGGCCGTGCGCGTAGCAGGTCTGGAAGCGCGACTGGAAGCGCTCGGCCACGTTGTCGAAGACGGTGGCAACGTAGCAGTCGCCATCCCCGAGCAGAAAAAGGAGGGCGATCCTCAGGCCAAGTACCTCAAAGAGATCACGGCCACGTGTACCAAGCACGCCGACATGGTGGTGAAGACTCTGGAAGCGGGAAAATTTCCGCTGGTCCTGGGAGGCGATCACTCCGTGGCCGCGGGCACCATGGCCGGAGTCGCTGAATTCTGTCGGCGCCAGGAGAAGAAGGTTGGGCTGATCTGGATTGATGCCCACGCCGACATCAACACGCCCGAGACCTCGCCCAGCGGCAACGTCCACGGCATGCCCTTGGCGGCGATTCTCGGTCTGGGTCCGGCAGAGCTGGCTAACATTTACAATTTCTCTCCCAAGGTGCAGCCGGAGAACTGCGTGCTGGTGGGCGTGCGCGACATCGACGTCCGCGAAAAGGAAAATATCAAGGAGACCGGCATCAAGGTCTACACCATGCGTGATATCGACGAGCGCGGCATGCGCACGGTGATGGAAGAAGCTCTGCGCGTGGCCGGACGTGGCACCGCCGGGTACCACGTTTCGCTCGACATGGACTGGATCGATCCGGAAGACGCACCCGGCGTCGGCACTCCCGTGCGCGGCGGCGCCAGCTACCGCGAAGGCCACCTGGCCATGGAGATTATCGCCGACCACGGCCGTATGACCAGCTTCGAGATCGTCGAGGTCAATCCGGTGATCGACGAACATAATCGCACCGCCAGCCTAGCCGTCGAATTGACGCTCTCCGCGTTTGGGAAAAAGATCTTGTGATAGAGTCGGTCGCGGGACCGTTGGTTGGAGGCAACATGCGCAAAATCCGCCGGGCCAGTTTCCTGATTCTGGCCGTGTGTTTGCTGGCATCGGCTCAGAGCCCGAGCCAAGATGAGCCCAAGCGAGGACCGTCTACGCCGGAAGAACGTCAGCGTTTCCTGGCGCTCACCCACAAACTGGAGCAAACACCGCTGGATAAGAGCCTATACGCCGACAAGAGGTGGGCTCTTGAGTGGATCGAAGACATTCCCGACATCAACGTGAACATTTGTCCTCTGGTCCTGGGCGACGACTTCCTGGGCTCGCACTACCTGTACGCTCCCGAGATCATGGGCCAGGTCGTCCTGGGCAATGTGGCCTTCCTCATCGAGCACCCCGACAAAAAGATTGACCAGGTGGCGCAGTACACCGCAGGAGTGGAAAGCGCGCTTAAAGCCTACAAAGGGATGCTGCGCGCCGACCCCATGCACGTCTCGCATTCGCTTGAAGATCTCCTGGAGAAGCAGACCCAGGGTAAGCTGACGGATTTCGTTCGTCAGTCGAGCAAAGATTGCAGCAGCGGCGACCAGACAGGCATTTAAGACTTCTTCTGTGGAAGGTGTGGACGGTGATTGCCAGAAGCTTCCCCACCTGTCCGGTATTGCGGTAAACCCAGGACCGTTATTCCGCGTGTTGTCTACGGAGGGGTCTTCTTCTCTGTGCGTTCCGTCGTCTTGCGGTTTCTATGGACGCCAGGTCCATACGCTGGGCGATTTATTTGTGAAACAACTCGATGTCGTTTCAGATGGCAAGCATAGTTCTTGGCGTCACTCAAGGTCTGATTGCTGAGCGCCGATTGCTGAATTACAGTAATCCTGATGACGAAACTCCGCGTGGGAATTCTCTTCGGCGGGCGCAGCGGGGAGCATGAAGTCTCCCTCCTTTCCGCCGCTTCCGTCCTCAAAGCCATCGATAAAGACAAGTATGAAGTGGTGCCGATTGGCATCACCAAAGAAGGCCGATGGCTGACTCCGGGTCGCGCGGAGCGGCTGCTACACGGGGAACACCAGCCGGAAGAGGGCGGCCGGCATCTCCGCGCCGGCGATCCCCAGGCCACGCCCGGCGCTCTAGTTTTGTCCAAGGGTGAATCTGTCATCGTGCCTCCGGTGCCGCAATCGCACGGGCTGGTTCCGTTTGAAAGCGCATCGGACGGTGCTCACCCCCATCCGATGGAGCCCAGCATCGACGTAGACGTTATTTTTCCCCTGCTGCACGGTACCTTTGGTGAAGATGGAACCGTCCAAGGGTTGCTGGAGCTGGCCGACATCCCTTATGTGGGAGCAGGAGTGCTCGGTTCGGCCGCAGGCATGGATAAAGACGTGATGAAGAAGCTGTTCGCCGCCTCAGGGCTTCCCATCGTCAAACACGTGACCGTCCTGCGCGGGCATTGGGAGCAGGACCCGAAAGCCGTCACGCGCGAGATCGAACACAAGCTCAAGTATCCCGTCTTCGTGAAACCGGCGAACCTGGGTTCGTCAGTTGGCATCTCCAAGTCGCATGATCGAAGCGAACTTGGCCCGGCGATTACCACGGCGGCCGGCTACGACCGCAAGATCGTCATCGAACAAGGCGTCGGCGGCAAGAAACAAAAAGCCCGCGAGCTGGAGGTGTCGGTCCTGGGCAATGACGAGCCCAAGGCTTCGATCGCCGGCGAGATTGTGCCTATCGCCGAGTTCTATGACTACAAGGCCAAATATCTAGACGAGGGCTCCAAGCTCCTGATCCCGGCCAAGATCAGCAAAAAGCAGTTGAAGGACACACAACGAATGGCGATCCAGGCCTTTCAAGCGGTGGACTGTACGGGTTTGGCGCGAGTGGATTTCCTGATGGATCCCAACACGCACAAGATCTACCTCAACGAGATCAATACTATGCCGGGATTTACGTCGATCAGTATGTACCCCAAGCTGTGGGATGCTTCGGGGTTGGGATACTCGGAACTGATCGATCGGCTGATCCAACTGGCCGTGGAGCGGCATCAGGAAAAGAAGAAGAATCTGTACAGTAGAGACAGCTCTTGATACTTAGTCTTTACGGCCTAGCCCTTAGCCGAACTTTGCTTTGGATGGGGGCGATCACCTCAGATTGTCGGCGATTCAGGCGATCCGCTCCCCGCTTATCCTTCCCTTCGTTGGGCAATGCGACGTTTGGCGAAACGCAGCAGGTTAGGCGCGCGCTCTCGAAGATCGTCTGTCAGGTCGTGGGCGCGATCGCGGAGCTCGTTGGCACGGTCGCGCAAATCGCTGGCGCGCTCACCTAAGCCTTCGATGGTCTTGCGATAGCCGCGGCCAATGGCATCGCGGACTTCGTCGCCGCGCTTCGGCGTCAACAGCAGCGCCAGCCCGGCGCCGATTGCAGCCCCGGCCAGCACCAGGGCAATATCTCGGCCCAGTCTGCCGTCCTCTTCTACTTCCAGCGCTCTGGCTTCATAGTCATCCAAATGTGAACTTTCGCTCATGGTTTCCTCCCCTGCGTCGTCCTCGATGGCCAGCGCGGCCCGACTTGGCGACCCGGTTCTCGAACCCGCTGCGGCGGCTTGCTAACTTAGAAAAGGTGCCGGCCGGGAACGTTGTCTTCGATTTTCGAGAGATCAGCCAAGATTCGCTGTGCCACTGAAGCCAAGGTGCGGACAACCCCGCCGATGCGGTAAAATTTGGGGTTCGCTTCCGCGGCCTTTCCAGACCGGGAGGCTGCTGTCTGTTTCGCTGCTTCCCGCTCAGCAGCAGGCAAGACTCACCAATCAGGACCAGTTTTCAAGGAGAAGGCTTTATTCATGGCAATTCCAGCAACCCAGATGCGTCCCGGGATGATTATCAAGCACAACAACGACCTTCATCTGGTCTTCACTGTCGAACATCGTACGCCCGGCAACCTGCGTGCTTTCATCCAGGCCAAGTTGCGCAACATCCGCACCGGCGCAATGTTTGAGCACCGCTTCCGTTCCGGCGACGCCATCGAGAAGATCACGGTCGATGAGATCCCCATGGAGTACCTTTACCAGGACGGCGATACCTTCTGCTTCATGAACACCAAGAACTACGAGCAGGTCCACTTGAACCGGGATGTTCTCGGCGACTCGGTGGACTACCTGACTGCCAACCTAGAGATCAAAGTCGAGTTCTATGACGGCAAGCCGGTGGGCATCGAGCTGCCGCAGACGGTGGAGCTCACCGTAATCGAAACTGAGCCGGGGCTGAAATCGGCTACCGCCTCCAGCGTTACCAAGCCGGCCAAAACGGAAACCGGCCTAGTGGTGCAAGTGCCACCGTTCATCAACGAAGGTGAGAAGATCCGCGTTGACACCGCCGAAGGCGCTTATCTCTCGCGGGCATAACCGCAGATGCTTGCCAGACGCTACATCGTGCGCGGTCGGGTCCAGGGTGTGGGCTTCCGTTGGTTTGTCGATCACGAAGCCCGGCAGCTCGGCCTCGTCGGATGGGTTCGGAACAACGAGGACGGTTCCGTCGAAGTCTTGGCCATGGGCACCGACCAGCAGCACGGCGTGCTACGCGGCAAGCTCCAACACGGACCGCGAGCCGCTCGTGTCGATGAGGTGAAGGAGTTGCCGGCGGAAGGGGTCGCCGGCCTGACAACGTTTGGTATCGAGGGAGCATGGTAGAGGCAAAGCAACAGCCCGCGCCCGGCAAAAACTGCGAACATCTGAAAGCCCTGATCCGTGAAGTACCTGACTTTCCCAAGAAGGGCATTCTCTTTTATGACATAACCACGCTTCTCAAAGACCGCGTGGGTTTTGCCACGCTGATCGACGCGCTCTCCGAGCACTACCTCAACTCCCAGATCGATGCCGTGTTGGCCATCGAAGCTCGCGGCTTCATCTTTGGTCCTGCTCTGGCTTATCGCCTGAACGCCGGCTTCGTTCCCATCCGCAAGCCGGGCAAGCTTCCCGCTGAGACCGTGAAGTGGAGCTACGAACTTGAATATGGCTTGGACACTCTGGAGATCCATAAAGACGCCCTCAAGCCAGGCCAGAAGGTCATCATCGTCGATGATCTGTTGGCCACCGGCGGTACAGCGCAGGCTTGCGTGCAGCTCGCGAAATCGCTGGGCGCGGAGATTACGGGACTGGCCTTCGTCGTAGAGCTTGATTTCCTCAACGGCCGGAAGAAGTTCGGAGGCACGGAAATCTTCTCGCTTCTGCACTACGACAAGTAGTCTCGGCGCACACCCTAGGTGCTGAAGAGAAGCTATCAAACCCTACGGCATCGTCGACACATCACGGTCTTTACCGCCGAGCCGAGGTACAGGAAGTCGTTGCGCGGAAGCCCTCGCGCGGTGGCGCTACGCACCTTCGGACGTGCACCGCATCCCGTGGCTTGGAATGCGGGAGACGCAGATTCGGCTTGCGGGTTATGGCCGAGGCCGCCGGATAAGCGCCGCTCAGATCGTCCCTTACCGGCTGTGAACGCCTGCCTTCTCGATTTCCGTGCTCTTCAAGGCCCAAGCCATGCGTGGGGTATTGTGCGCGATGCCAAAACGTCCGCGCTGATCCAGCAGGATTATTCCGCCGTGGCCCTTCAGCCGGTGCTCCAGGTAGCTCATGGCATCCGCGGCTACTGCATCCGGGGCGCCGCCCGAGCGTAGGCGATCGGCGGCCCACTTGGCCAGTACCAGCTTCATGATGGGTTCACCCCAGCCGGTGCACGATGCTGCGCCGCTCAGGTTGTCGGCGTAGCAGCCACAACCGATCAGTGAAGAGTCGCCCACGCGTCCCGGAGCCTTATTCAGCGTGCCCCCAGTCGATGTGCCAGCGGCGATGTTGCCGGCCGCGTCCAGAGCGACCGCGCCGACAGTGTCGTGACTGCTCTCGGGACCAGCAAAAGTCAAGTCGGGCTGCCCGGCCTTTTCTTTCTCCTGCGCCTCGCGAAGGCGCTGAACCTCGCGTTGGATGACCAGCGCTTCATTGGCGCACAGCTCCATGCCGTGTTCCTGGGCGAAGCGTTCGGCGCCTTCGCCAACAAAGTACACATGCGGGCTCTCGTCGAGGACCATGCGCGCGACTTTGATGGGATTACGGATATGCTCTACACAGCCCACACCACCGGCACGGAGCGTATTGCCATCCATCATGAGGGCATCCAACTGCACTCGGCCATCGCGGGTGAGGAAGCTGCCGCGTCCGGCATCAAAAGCTTCGTCGTCTTCCATGGAGATGATGGCCGCCTCTACCGCGTCCAGCGCTGAGCCTCCGCCCTCCAGCACGCGCCAGCCCTCGCTCAGGGCCTGGCGCACGCCATTCAGATGGTCTTCGACCACGTTGTCGGGGATGGCCCAGGCGCCCCCGTGCACCACCATTACCGGAAGTTGTCTCACTCGAGAAGTCTCCGCTCCAAAAAATGCAGAACAGGTGAGTGTAACAGCTGGGCGGCACGACCCGAGGTGATGTCCGCTCGATCCCAATCGGGGTTTTCCCGGCATCGCCCGCGCGCTACAATCTTGAGCAGGCAGTACGCCAGCCAGCAGTTCGAGGACTCCAAGAGATGATTCTCAAGAGGTTTTATGAGGAAAGGCTCGCGCAAGCCAGCTTCCTGCTGGGGTGTCCCGCCAGCGGCGAGGCCCTGGTGATTGACGCGAATCGCGACGTCGATCGGTACATCGACGCGGCGCAAGCTGAAGGGCTTCGGATCACCTCGGTCACCGAGACCCACATCCATGCTGACTTCGTTTCCGGGAGCCGCGAACTGGCGCGCCGCACCGGAGCCACGCTGGCGATCTCGGCCGAGGGTGGTCCGGACTGGCAGTACAGCTTTGCCGGCGATCCAGGAGTGAAGCTGCTTCGCGATGGCGACAGCTTACGCGCTGGGCGCGTCCGGCTTACCGTGCGGCATACACCTGGACATACTCCAGAACATCTGACCTTCGTCCTTTTTGACGAAGCTGCTTCTGATGAACCGATAGGTGCTTTGACCGGCGACTTTGTGTTCGCCGGCGACGTCGGTCGTCCCGATCTTCTAGAACGAGCCGCCGGCGCTGCCGGAACCATGGAGACCGCTGCACGTCAGCTGTTCGGATCGCTGCAGCAGTTTCGCGGCGTGCCCGACCGTTTGCTGCTGTGGCCGGGACATGGCGCCGGCTCCGCCTGCGGCAAGATGCTGGGCGGGCTGCCCGTGACCACGCTCGGCTACGAAAAGCTGGCTAACTGGGCCTTCCAGATCGAGGATGAAGCTGAGTTTGTGGAGAAAGTCCTGGAAGACCAACCCGAGCCTCCCCGTTATTTCGCGGAGATGAAGCGAGTCAACAAGATCGGCGCCGGGGCGTCGCATGGGACACCGGCCCATTTCGCGCCAGAGGCCCTGGCCGCGGCCGTAGCCAAGCGGCTCCAAGTGGTGGACCTGCGTCCGAGCACGGAGTTTGCCGCAGGCTTTGTTGCGGGAACTATCTCGATCCCTCTGAACAAGAGTTTCCTCAATTGGGCCGGTGCTCTGCTCGATTCCCAGCAGGAGATCTACCTAATCGGCGAAGAAGCCCAAATTCACGAGGCTGTGGCCGCGCTGGCTTTGATCGGCCTGGATCGTGTAACGGCTTGGTTTGGGCCACGGGTGCTAGATTACTGGGAAAACCACTACGGTAAGCTGGCGGCGATCGAGACAATTACAGCCTTAGAGTCCCTTGCCCGGCAAAAACAAGGCCACGTGATCCTGGATGTCCGCAACACCTCCGAGTTTCGCGCCGGACACATCCCTGGGGCGCTCCACATTCCGCTCGGCCGGATACCCGAGGCTTCAGGCTCGCTTTCCCGTGATTCCCGCATCGTGGTGCACTGCCAGGGCGGGGGACGCTCTCCGATCGCCCTGAGCGTTCTGCGTAAGATAGGTTTCCACGACGTGGCGAATTTCGCCGGAGGCTTTTCCGATTATCATGGTCAAGGACTGCCGGCGGAAGCCGGCGGCGCGCGAGAAACCGTTCAGCGCTTGTCTCGCCGCGGTTGAGAATCAATCAGGACGCGGAACTTCCGGTGGCCCGGCCGCGTACCGGATGTTGCAGCTTGAAGTCAACGGAGTCGTGCGAAGGGGGTGTGCAATGTTCTGCCAGAATTGCGGCGCTCAAGTACAACCTGGACAAAGCTATTGCGGCTCATGTGCCAAGCCGCTGACCGGATACGTCACCGCGCAGCGAAGCAAGCTCGAGAGGCATGTGCACCTGCTCGGCATATTCTGGGTCGCCTACTCCGCGTTCTCGCTTCTGGGTGGCGCGGCGGTCATGATTGTGGCGAACACGATCTTTGGGCGCCTGTCCCGCTTTGACACGGGAGCTCCCGAATTCCTTCATCCGCTATTGACCTCGGTGGCCAGCTTCCTGTTGATCAGAGCGATCATGGGGATCATCGCTGGATTCGGGCTGTTACAGCACCACGAATGGGCGCGCATTCTCGCCATTATCCTGGCCTTCCTGGATCTCCTGCAGGTGCCGTTCGGAACCGCCCTGGGGATCTACACGATTTGGGCGCTGCTGGCGAAGGGGGCCGACGAAGAGTACCGGTCTCTACCCCAACCCGCCTAGGATAGACCAACAACTTTCTTACAAGCCCCACTGGGTCGTTTGTTTGTCATTTTGTGGGGAACGGGATTGCCGGCCGGAATTCTTCGCCTTTGCTGCAGTTGGTGAATGTATTGCCCGGGGCACCAGTGGCCCGGCTAAACCCGAGCATTTACAATGGTTCCGAGGACACAGAACAGCTGATGTACGAGGTTACCGTAGAAGATTCTTTCGCGGCGGGTCACTACCTGCGCAATTACAAAGGTAAGTGCGAAAACCCGCACGGGCACAACTACAAGGTCCGAGTAACGCTGCGCGGAGACAAACTCGACAAGGCGGGGTTGCTGCTCGATTTCAAGGATTTGAAAGAGGTGTTGCGACACGTCATTGACCGGCTAGATCACCAGATGCTCAATGAGATTGATCCTTTCACGTCGCTGAACCCCTCGGCGGAGAACCTGGCCCGCTACTTCTACGAGCAAGCCGGCGCGCGGCTGAAATCGCTCACGGAGGGACGGGTTCGAGTGTGTGATGTAACCATCTGGGAGACGGATTCGACCAACGCGCGATACTCGGAATGATTCGTCGCGGCCCACGCTCCCGCGGCGAGGTTTTGGATTCCGGCACATGCAGATCATCGAGATTTACCGCTCCATCCAGGGAGAATCCTCTTTTGCCGGGATACCCTGCGTCTTCGTGCGTCTTGCCGCCTGCAACTTGCGCTGCGTCTGGTGTGACAGCGAGTACACCTTCAGCGGCGGCAAGAAAATGACGGCGGACGAAGTGGAGCAGGAGGTGACGCGCCTGGCCTCGCGAGGCCTGGTAGAAATCACCGGCGGTGAGCCCATGCTGCAGGAGCGCGAGCTGGTCCCATTGATGGAACGCTTCCTGGCCCGCGGCTACACGTTGTTGCTCGAGACCAGCGGCGAGCGTCCGCTGGCGCGAGTGCCCATGGACGTGCATAAGATCGTGGACGTGAAATGTCCAGGATCGGGGGAAGGCGGAAGCTTCCTGGAGAACAACCTGGAATCGTTTACCCCACTGGACGAAGTCAAGTTTGTGCTGGCCGACCGCGCCGACTACGAGTTTGCCCGCGATTTTGCGCGCGGGCGCCGGCTCGATGCCAAGGTCGGAAGCGTGATCTTCTCCCCTGCATTCCTCAAGCACCCGAGTCGCGAGCGCGACGCTCGGAACTGCATGCTCGATCCGCGCCTGCTGACGGAATGGATTCTTGCGGACCAGCTCAACGTCCGGTTAGGACTGCAGATCCACAAGTTCATCTGGGAGCCGGCGACGAAGAGCGTGTAGAAGCCCCGATGATCGGGTCTGCGCCAATACCCCGAGTTTTGCGATAATTGATTCCAACTGGAGAGCAATGAGTCGGGGCGGGGAAAGACCGCGGTCTGTGGTGCTGCTGAGCGGAGGCATGGACTCTGGCGTGTGCGCCGCATTGGCTGCGCGGGACACCGAACCTGCGGCCCTGCACGTCAGTTACGGCCAGCGGACCGAAGCCCGAGAGCGTCGGGCGTTTGAGCAGATTTGTGATCGTCTGAAAATAACTCGACGGCTGGCGACCCGTAACGACGTACTGAGCCGGATCGGCGGCTCTGCGCTTACCGATTGCGACATCGCCGTGCCGGAAGCGCAGACACAGATCGGGCAGGCTGGAATTCCCATAACCTACGTGCCTTTCCGGAATGCACATTTTTTGGCGGCTGGTGTAAGCTGGGCGGAGATTCTAGGCGCCAGATGGGTTTATATCGGCGCGGTCGAGCAGGACAGTTCCGGATATCCGGACTGCCGACCCGCGTACTACCAGGCTTTTCAGGGAGTCGTGAAGGCGGGTACGCGCGAGGGCGGGATCGAAATTGTTACGCCGCTGATCGCTCTTCGCAAAGCAGAGATCGTGAAGCTGGGGCTGAAGGTGGGAGCCCCCTTCGATTTGACCTGGTCCTGCTACAGCCGCGAAGATAAGGCATGCGGCGTGTGCGAGAGCTGCGTCCTGCGCTTGCGGGCTTTTTCCGAAGCCGGGAGCGAAGACCCGATTCCCTATGCGGAACCGCTGGTAAGCCATAAAATGTGAGAAACAAGAGCCAATAAGTTGAGGCCGGAGGTCCAAGGACAATGAAGAGAAAACTCACTTACGCCGTCATGTTGTCGTTGTTATTCGCGATTGCCGGGGCCAACCCGGCGTGGGCGCAGTATTCGGCCACCGTCAACGGCAAGGTCACGGATGACGGTAAGCCCCAGGCCGGCGTAGAGGTGATCTACACCAACGCCAGCAACGGTCGCCAATTCAAGATGAAGACCGACAAGAACGGCGGTTATTCAGCGATCGGCATGCCTTTTGACAACTACAACGTCACGGTCGTCAACGCCGCTGGGGAAACCGTGTATACGCACAAGAATCTGAATGTGGGCCAGAGCGGAGGCGAAATTGCCACGCGATGGGACATTGACCTCACCACAGGCGGATCGGGCAAGCAAGCCGGAGGCGCAGGCGGCGGCACCATGGGACAAACCGCGGCAGCCGATACCAACACCAAAGGCCAGCCGAAAATGAGCCAGGAAGAGGTCGCGAAGATCAAGGCATCGAATGCTAAGGCCGAGGGCATCAATGCGTTGATCACTCAGTACAATGCGGCCGCGGCGGCCAAGGACTGGAAGTCAGCCGTCCCTCCGCTCCAGGGAATGATTGCCGCCGATCCCACCCG
>DATDGP010000292.1:0-10834 GCA_036522035.1 Terriglobales bacterium | reverse complement strand
GCCGCCTTCGAAATCGTAGGCGTATGCGCACGCTGTCATTGGATTTAGATAGGAAGACGGAAATACGAGAGATCAGCGTTCCTGCGGGCGCGAGGAGCAATCGTGTCCCTTCTTGCATCAACACAATCTCGGTCCGACATCTAAGGGGAGAGGCGCGATTAGTGTAGGGTTCCCGGCATCAACATGCAAGTTATCTTTTTAGCTCCCGCGCAGGACGGCCGTGAGATCAGCCTTGAAGCGCTCCAGGACGGCGATGCGTTCTTCCGTGGCCTCTACTGTCTCGCCCTTGTGCAGGAACACCTTCCTGCCGTCGCGCTCCACCAGCGGTCCCAGGCTTTCACCCATGCGCCAGCCGGCGTTGCCGAGGGTCTGCAGGCCTTCTGGCCCAGGCACAAGAAAGACGATGCATTGGTCGCGCAGGACGCCAATGGCCTTGGGAAAGCGGTCAAAGGTCTGGAGCTCAAAGCCTGCGATGTAGAGTTTTTGGAGTTGTTCGGCGGGGTCAGGCATGTTTCTCCGAGTCCCGAGCGTAGCAAGGGATTCCCTGTAACCGCGATGCTTTTCAAGGACAAAGTCGGTTTGGGATGAATCCCTCTTGAAGGGCGATTGAGATCATCGGGTTCCCTTACCGGCTGCGCCGAGTTTGGGGCTTCAGAAAAAACTACATCTTGTAGCGCCCCAAGTCCTCGTCATTCAGGCCTTCCAGCCACTTGCGCAAGTCTTCAGACGAGACCCGGTCGGCCGTTGCGCTGGCTTTCTTCGAGCTCTTAAGGACCTCTTCGTCGACGTAAATCGGGCAATCCACGCGCAGGGCCACGGCCAGCGCGTCCGACGGCCGGGAATCGATGCTGATGATCTTGCCTTCGCGCTCCATCCAGATCACGGCGAAGAACGTATCGTCCTTCAGATCGTTGACCACGATCTTGTGGACCCGCGCATCCAGGCCGGCGAGCAAATTCTTGATGAGGTCGTGAGTCATCGGCCGCGGCGTCGCGACTTTTTCAATCTCCATGGCGATGGCGTTGGCCTCGTACACACCTACCCAGATGGGAAGCACCGCGTCACTGCCCACGTCTTTCAATACCACGATGGGCATATTGGTCATGGGATCCATCATCAGTCCGCGAATTCTCATCTCGACTTCCATCTGGCCCTCCTGCTCTACTGCCTTTCCACCATCTCTCCTGCCAGGCTGTTGGGAAAGCTCCTGGTGACGAGCACATTAACATAGCTGCCGGCTTCCGGCACGGGTCCTAGGGCGGCGAAATTCAGGGTGATGTTTTGTGACGTCCGGCCGATCACCTGTCCTCGGGCCTCATTCTTCCCTTCAACCATTACTTCAATAATTCTGCCGATCTTCTTTTCGTAATTCGCCCGCTGAATTTCTCGCTGACGCTCCTGAAGGATCTGCAGGCGACGGGTCTTCTCGGCTTCCTCGATGACGTCTTCGATGGCGATGGCCGGGGTGTTGGGCCGTGGCGAATACTTGAAGCTAAAGACGCCATCGTACTGGCAGTCGTAGAGCAATGTGAGCGTCTCCTCGAACTCCTCCGCGGTCTCGCCCGGAAAACCCACGATCACATCAGTCGTCAAAGCGATCTCGCGTTTGGCCGCACGGATCCAGGCAATTTTCTCCAAATACATCTCCCGCGTGTACTCGCGGTTCATGGCTCCGAGCACTCGCGACGATCCGCTCTGCACCGGCAGATGGATGTGATCGCAAAGCGTGGGTACCCGGTCGATCGCTTCCACAATGTCGCGACCAAAGTGGCGCGGGTGTGAGGTCGTGAAGCGGACACGGCGAATGCCCGGGACTTCGCCTACTGCTGCCAGCAACTCGGCAAAGCTCTTCTTGCCCGTGGGGTCTGAGTAAGAATTTACATTTTGGCCGAGGAGCTGGATGTCGGTGTAGCCGAGATCCGCCATCTGCCGGGCTTCGGCGAGAACCGATTCCGATGTCCGGCTGCGTTCGCGACCTCGCGTGTAAGGGACCACACAGTACGCGCAGAACTTGTCGCAACCTTCGATGATGGTGATGTACCCGCGGTGTGGGTTGCTGCGCGCCGTGAACTCGGTCTCAAAAGTCTGGTCGGTCTGGCGATCGTCGAGCCCAGTGACGCGGCGGGCGCCGGCCTCAATCTGCACCAGCATCTGCGGGAGGTTGCGATACGAAGCCGATCCCGCCACCAGCGATACATGTGGCGCTTTGGCGAAAATTTTCTCGCCTTCTTGCTGCGCCACGCAGCCCAATACCGCGAACTTCTTCCCTTGCGCTGCCAGTTTTTTATAGTCTTGCAGACGGTGGAAGACCTTCTGTTCGGCTTTGTCGCGGATCGAACAGGTGTTGTAGAACACCAGATCCGCTTCTTCCACGGTCTCTACCTGGCGGTAGCCCTGGTTGATCAGCGTGCCGATGACTTTCTCCGAATCGTGCACGTTCATTTGGCACCCGAAGGTCTCCAGATAGAACGTTTTTTGCCGCTTTTCCGCCATTTCTGTCAGTATAGCGCAGCAAAACGGGGGTTCCGGCGCTTATCTTTCGCCCCACTCACCGGCCGCTGAAGTGCCTGTGCGCCAAAGTCAAAGAGAAATTCTTCGAAGATGCCAAAGCAAGACGAGAGAACACGATGGAACGCCAGGTACAGCGCTGGATCGCACACCGGTCTTGCCCCGGATCATTTACTGGTAACCGCCTATGACGAGTTCCTCAGGTCAGAGCGGCCGGGCCACGCTCTCGATCTTGCTGGCGGAGCGGGACGTCATTCGTTGTGGTTGGCAGAGCGCGGTTGGAGCGTGAAGTTGGTCGACGTGTCCGACGTAGCGGTTCGTCTTGCGGATGGGCGGGCGCGAGGGCTGTCGGGCGGAATGATTACGACTGAGAACCTGGATCTCTCTCGATTACCCGACCTTGGCCAAGACCAGTTCGACCTGATCCTTGTCTTCTACTTTCTCGAGCGGAAGCTCTTCCCTGCTCTGATCCGGGCCCTCAAGTCGCGCGGGTTTTTGATCTATCGCACATACACCGTCGAACAACGGAGGTTGGTCGGGGGGCCTTCGAATCCAAGGTACTTGCTTCAGCCAAACGAATTGCGACAAGCGTTCCAGGACTTAGAGATTCTCCGCTATGGTGAAAGCATAACCGACCAAGCAACGGCCGAGCTGGTGGCGAGGAAGGGTGGTACCATCCTCTCCTCCTGAGCGATTCTTAAAAAGTTCTGTTGAGGCTCGCCGCGGGATGCCCTTTCACGGTGCGAATCACTCGCCCCTCGTCGATTCCTTGTCAGGCCCCCATGCTAGAATCCCTCCTTCATGGCCAGTCTTAAACCTGTCCCCGGACACTCCAACGACCCCAAACTCAAAGCGCCACAAAACCATTGCTTCGCCTGCGGCAAAGACAACGAACAAGGCATGCATCTTGAATTCGTCATCGACGAGCAGACCGGCGAGGCCGTCTGCCACTTCGAACTGGGACGGCGTTTCACCGGGCCCCCGGGGCACGCGCATGGGGGTATCATCGCCACGATCCTGGACGAAGCCATGGGCAAGATCAACAAGCTGCGCAAGGTGGTGGCCCTAACTCGGGAGATGAGGGTCGAGTACCTCAAGCCCGTGCCTCTTGACAAGCCGCTCAACGTCTCCGGACGCGCGCTCAAGGTGGAAGGACGCGCGCACACGAACCTGGCCGAGATCACCGACGATCAAGGGCGCGTCCTGGCGCGCAGTACCGGGGTGTTTATGGCTGTGGACGCGGCGCGCATGTTTTCAAACTTCGTCAATCGCCCAACTTAATCGCCTCTCGCAGGCGAATCCTAGGTCGAGTTAGAATAGAGCTGTTTACCGCACAATCGATGCGACGGGAGTTTTCTATGTCCGAGCGTAACGGCAGCACGGCTCTTCGACTAAAAACGGGACTGGCAGAGATGCTCAAAGGCGGCGTGATCATGGACGTGACCGACGCCGGCCAAGCGGAGATCGCTGAAAAGGCGGGTGCGGTGGCGGTCATGGCGCTGGAGCGCGTGCCTGCGCAGATTCGCGCCCAGGGCGGCGTCGCCCGCATGGCTTCGCCCAAGCGGATCCGCGAGATCATGGACGTGGTTTCGATTCCGGTGATGGCCAAGTGCCGCATCGGCCATTTCGCCGAAGCCCAGATTTTGCAGGAGCTCGGCGTTGACTACGTGGACGAATCAGAAGTCCTCACCCCAGCCGACGAAGCTCATCACGTCGACAAGCATGCCTTCAAGGTCCCGTTCGTGTGTGGTGCCCGCGACCTGGGCGAAGCTCTGCGCCGTATTGCCGAAGGCGCAGCAATGATTCGCACCAAGGGCGAAGCCGGGACGGGAGACGTCGTTCACGCCGTGAAGCACATGCGCAAGATTGTGCGCCAGATGAAGGAGCTTACGGTCCTCTCTGACGAAGAGCTGTACTCTCAGGCCAAGGAACTCGGCGCCCCTTACGAACTGGTGCGGCTGGTAGCCAAAGACGGCAAACTGCCCGTGCCCAACTTCTCCGCCGGGGGCATCGCCACTCCCGCCGACGCAGCTCTGGTTCGCCAGCTTGGCGCCGAAGCCGTGTTCGTAGGCTCGGGAATCTTCATGGCCGACTCCATCAACTTCTGCGAGCCGGCGGAAGCCGCCAAGCGTGCCCGCGCCATCGTCCGCGCTACCACTCACTTCGACGACCCTAAAGTGTTACTTGAGGTCAGCCAGGAGTTGACCGGGGCCATGAAGGGGCTGGCCGTGGCCGCGATGTCGGAAGCCGATATGCTGCAGACCAGGGGCTGGTGAGAGGATTGAGTAATTGGGTAAAAGGATAATTCTTCCGAGGTGTCGGAGATCTCTCAAGATCTCTGCATCGGAAAGTCGTTTCAGTTATCCAATGAGCGGATCACCGAGTTAGCGAATCCCCATGACTATCGGCGTGCTTGCCATCCAAGGCGATTACGAAGCGCACAAGGCCAGACTCGAACAGTTGGGCGTAGCGGTCGCACTGGTACGCAAGCCCGAACAACTGGACACGATCGACGCCATCATCATTCCGGGAGGCGAGTCCAGTACCTTCCTGAATTTTCTGATCGAACGCGGATTTCTCGAAAAGCTCACGGATTTCGTTCGCACCAAGCCGGCGTTCGGTACTTGCGCCGGCGCAATTCTTCTAGCCAAGGAAGTCGAGAATCCCCCGCAAACTTCCCTCCGCGCGCTCGACATCCGCGTGCGCCGCAATGCTTACGGCCGCCAAGTCGACAGCTCCATCCGCGTGGCTCAGACCAAGTTGGGCGATCAGCCACTGGAGATGGTTTTCATTCGCGCGCCTAAGATCGTGGCCACTGGTAAGGATGTGGAAGTCCTCGCCACCGAGAGCGGCGATCCCGTGCTGGTGCGGCAGGGCAAGGTGATGGCCGCCACCTTCCATCCTGAGCTCTCCACCGACACCCGTGTGCACCAGGAGTTCCTCAAACTGGTGACCAACGGGCATTCGTCACGCTGATGGCGATCGCGCTGCGGACCGCGCTGGTGCTGATCGCCCTGGGCTGCCTGGTCTTGTTCATCGTCCATCCCTGGTGGTTCCCTGCTGGCGCTTCATCGCTGGCTCCGCTGATGGACATCGAGTTCCGCACTGCCTTCTTGATCCTCGGCGTGCTCTTTCTTGCCGCTCAGCTTCTGCTGGCGATCTTGCTGGTGCGCTCGCGGCGAAAGACCAGTGGATCTGCTTCGCGCGGCGACTGGCGATGGGAAACGGCATGGACGGTGGGCGTGGCGGTGATCTTTTTCTGTTTCCACATCTCCGGCGGCCACTTATGGTCGGCGATGAACCGTTCCCCAAGAGTCCGCACTCCGCTGCGGGTTGAGATCACCGGCGCGCAGTTTCAGTGGTACTTCCGTTATCCGGGCCCGGATGGCGTTTTTGGCCGCGTCGACGTCCAGAAATTCGCACGTCCCGAGGAAGGCAATCCCTTAGGCCTCGATCCCGGCGATCCCGCCGGGGGTGATGACATCGTGTCTTCCACCCTGGTCCTGCCCGTGAATCAAACGGTGGAGCTCGAGCTGCGGGCTCAGGATGTGATCCACAGCGTCTTCATTCCTGCCATGCGCTTCAAGCAGGATGCGGTTCCTGGCAGGGACATCCACACCCATTTCACGCCGACCGTCATTGGGACCTACGAGATGGTGTGCACCCAGCTGTGCGGCTTGGGACATTATCGTATGCGTGCGTCGGTACTGGTGATCGGCGAGGAAGACTTCAAGCGATGGTTGAATTCGCGCGAGAAGTCCGCTCTGTCACCCTAGTCGGTTGGCTCCAGGGAAACCATGTCCGCAACTTCACCCATCGCGACTGAATCCATCCGACGCTCCGGGCTCGGGCGGGTAATCTTCACCACCGATCACAAGATCGTCGGCCTGGGATACTTCTTCCTTTCGCTGGCCGCGGTACTGGTGGGAACCCTACTCTCGTTGCTGATGCGCATCCACCTCGTCTGGCCCAAGACGGCGATTCCCTTCCTGGGACAGATCAAACCCGAAGGCTACCTGGCTCTTCTGACCATGCACGGAACGTTGATGGTCTTCTTCGTGCTTTCGACTGCGCCCCAGAATGGGTTAGGAACCTATTTTCTTCCTCTTCAGCTGGGCTCTTCCGAGATGGCGCTCCCGCGGCTGACTGTCGGCGGGTTCTGGGTGACGTTGCTGTCGTTCTTCGTATTGATTACCGCTTTCTTGGTTCCCGGCGGGCCGTCGATTGCCGGCTGGACGCAGTATGCTCCGCTCAGCGCTCTGGCTGCGGCCGGCCCCGGACAAGGGCTTGGCACCGACCTCTGGCTGATCAGCATGGGTATGTTCTGTCTCGGTTCGGTGATGAGCGCGGCCAACTTCATTTTGACCACTCTCAGGCGGCGCGCGCCAGGCATGGGCTTCATGCGCCTGCCGCTGACCTGCTGGGCCTGGTTCGTTACCGCGTGGCTGACGCTTCCGGCGTTTTCGGTACTGTTCGCCGCGGCTGTGATGCTGCTGTGCGATCGCCATTGCGGCACCAGCTTCTTCGTTCCCGGAGGGCTGGTGGTCAACGGGAAAGCCGTTGCCCACAACGGTGGGGACGCGCTGCTGTGGCAGCACCTCTTCTGGTTCTTCGGACATCCCGAAGTCTACATTGTGGTCCTGCCTGGGATGGGCGTGACCTCGCACCTGCTCTCGGTCTTCGCTCGCAAGCCAGTGTTCGGGTACAAGACTATGGTAGGCGCGACCATCGCTATCGGCGTTCTTGGCTTCGGGGTCTGGGGACACCATATGTTCGTCAGTGGTATGAATCCCTATTCCGGATTTCTTTTCTCCGGCCTGACCACGGCCATCGCGGTTCCTTCAGCGATTAAGACCTTCAACTGGATGGGGACGATCTACGGCGGACGCATCCGTTTTTCCAGTCCGATGCTCTTCTCTGTAGGATTCGTCTCCCTGTTCATCACCGGAGGACTGACCGGCCCAATACTCGCTCAGCCCTCGCTTGACGCCTACTTGCACGACACCTATTTCGTGGTCGCGCATTTTCATCTGATCATGGCCATGGCCGGGCTATTCGCCTTGTTTGCGGCAACGTATTTCTGGTTCCCCAAGATGTTCGGGCGCATGATGAGCGAGCGACTGGCCACGGTGCATTTCTGGATCACCCTATTCGGAGCTTACGCCATCTTTGTCCCCATGCACCTGCTGGGGATTGCCGGACATCCCCGCCGCTATTCCGAGCTTTCGGGCGTACAATATCTGGCAGCGATGGTCCCTCTGCAGAAGTTCATTACCGTGGCCGCCATTGTCACCATCACCGGGCAGTTGGTTTTTCTTTACAACTTCTTCCGGAGCCTGCGCCAAGGACCGGCCGCCCTGGCAAATCCGTGGGACGCAACCACGCTCGAATGGACCTTGCCATCACCTGCGCCGTCTGAGGGATTCGCCGGTCACACGCCGACTGTGAAGCGCGGCGCTTATGCATATGGCGAAAGCGAAGTCGCAGGCGCAACGGGAGAAGCCGGATCTAAAGCTGACTTCGTCATGCAGGACGCTTGAGCTTTGGGGAGCGAACTGAGGGCTCTGAAACTGAGCAGTTATGCCGATTATTGGCGATCGTATCGAAGTCGAACGCAAGCCGAAGTTGGGCGGCGGAGGTCCTGGGAAGATCCCTCATCGCCGTGGTTACGGCGGCGGAGACGACGGCGATCATGATCGTTCGGGAGATTTCTCCCCCAGCCAGCAGCGCCTGCGGCGCGGGCGGATCGGCGTGGCAATCGGCATTGTCTGCGTAAGTGGTCTGTTCATGGGCTTGACCGTCGTGTACTTGCTTCGCCTGGGTACCGGTCATTGGGATCCTGACGCGCACAAAGAAGTCTACGGTTGGACGCCGTTTGTGCTTCCCTATTTTCAGTTGTGGGTCAATACCTCGCTGCTGATACTGAGCAGCTGCACCCTGGAGATGGCCCGTCGCGCGATGGAGAAAAAGTCGGAATTCTCCACCATGGGCATTCTCCCTCCGAGGCTCAAGCCCGACCTTCCTTGGCTCACCATCACCGTGGGCCTGGGATTTGGCTTCCTCGCGGGACAGGTGTGGGTGTGGAACAACCTCCGCGCCCAGGGTGTTTTTCTTTACGCCAATACCGGGAGCTCATTCTTCTATATCCTGACGGGATTGCACGCCTTACACCTGTTCGGCGGCTTGGCGGTGTTGTTTTATACGGCCTGCGGGAACTGGCTCCGGGTAAAGTTTGAATCGCAGCGCATCGCCGTAGACATAACCGCCTGGTATTGGCATTTCATGGCCCTCCTGTGGCTAGGCATCTTTGCCCTGCTCCACTTTGCCCGACCTTAACTTGATTGGAGTTTGCTCGAACCTCAACAGCGACAATTTTCTGGAAGTGCGGAACTGAAGATGGGCGGGATCGATGGCGCGTTATTTGGCTCCGTGTTTCACGCGCACCACCGTGATCTTGGCGAAGCCTTCTTCAAACGACGGAGGCTTGAGCTTGGCTGCCATCCGCTGCACGACTTCTTCCTTGACCTGGCGCTCGCGCTTGCGGTTTCGTTCCAGGCAGACCTCGATCGGGACGTCAAAGAATACTGCGTGGACTTCATAACCGAATCCCTTGGCCATCTTGATCCACTGCCGGCGTTCATGCTGAGCCAGATTGCTGGCATCGACGTAGTTCCACGGCATCCGGGCGATCAGCCGGGCCCGCAGCAGCGAGCGCAGAGTGGAAAAGACCAGCCCCTGGTAGCGCTGCTCGGTAATGTCGTCAAAGAGGATTGAACGGAGCAGATCGCTCGAAAGCGGGGTTACCCCCCGGCGTTTGAACCATGTGGTCTTACCCGATCCGGGAAGGCCAATGGCCAGGACAACTACCCCTTTAGGGGCTCGTGCGGTCTTGGCGGCCTCGACCGGACGCTGTTCGGGATGCCCCGGTGGAGGCATGGAGGGCGATTCCGGCTGGACTTCGGTCTCCATCCGCCTGTCCTGGTGTTGCTGGCGGCGCGGGGTTAGGGCAGGCTCCGCTTCGGCTTCTTGAGCCTCGGGGGCGACATCATCGTAGGTCGGGACAATGGGCTCCGGGTGGTGCTCGTCGACCACAGGCTTCTGCTGGCCAACCTTACCAGTGGCCTCGGATTCATTCTCGGGCTTTTTCTTACGGCGCCTCATGCGCTCGCGCATCCAGTTGCGCATAGATCGTGTGTACCACAGGGGCTTCCAAGCTTGCAACATGGGGGAGGTTCCTTATTCGGTTACTCGGGGCCCGCACGACCCAGACGACGAAACAGGTTTTCGGACGTACCCGCCCCAGGCGGGGCCGGGCCGGGGGGTACGGGATGGCAAATTCCCCGGTCTGTCTTTTTTCTTTGGTTTCTTTGCGATTGAGCTTGCTCTTAAAGCTCGACTTGTTATAATGGCGGCCCGCAACCCACACTGAGCCACTTCGTTACTCCCGGCAGGCCCAGTCCCTGCTCGTGGCTGGGTGGGGGACACATCGGCCTAAAGGGGCTCGCCATGAATGGAATCATCCGCAAGAGATTGCTGGCGTTGTTTTCCGCAGTGGGGCTCGCCGGCGCAACGACATCTGTGACATCCCAGGCTCCAAAGAGCCCCGAGCCCGCTGCCAACCAGAAAACGGAAAGCCAGATCAAGATCGATAAGAATAAGCAGGAAAACAGCGCGGCAAAGAATCAGGCCTCCTTCAAATCGATCAAACCGGCTAGCGATGCCAGTTCAAAAGATGCCGCCAAGCTCACTAAGGCCAAGTCAGAAAACGCCGCGTCCAAGGATATGGTCAATGACAAACACCGCAACGCCGGCGCGGACGCGACCACCATACAACAGAAGTCGGCGATCAAATACCAAAAAGGTGCCTCCGAATCCAACGCTACCGAGAAAGAGACCTTCGTGAAGGGCGGAAAAACTGCCGCGGGAGCCAATGCGGCCCAGAGTGACGCCGGGAAAAAAGCGAGCCAAACAACCCCCAAATAGTTCAGCCATGAAGCTCCTGCTAGAGCTTCGCGCGGTAAGTTTCTTGATCGAATGAAACGCGGCAAGAGCTGCCTGCGTCGACCGTCATGGGTGGTACAGGCACTCCTGTCGATGAGGCCGTCTGGGTTGAAGCCTTTGCGCCTCGTGCTTTGCGCACGATCAACCCAGTATCATCAGAATCTATATGGCTTTTTCCCTATTCGGCCGCCGCAGCAAGGTCGCTGAGGGCCTGGAGCAAGCGCTCAAGCAGATGCGCACTGCCGCCTTCTTTGCACCAACGCCATGGGCCATCTGCCGGCAGATGTTGGAGTTCGCCGAGGTCGGGCCCACCGATCTCCTCTAC
>DATDGP010000291.1:0-2469 GCA_036522035.1 Terriglobales bacterium | reverse complement strand
GCTAGAGACCCTGCTCTCACTGGATAAAGCGGCACAATACTTGCGCCAGGGGCTCAGCATCAACGCCCTGAAGCGCATCGCCGGCGCGCTCAGCGACACGGACGCTGCACGCCGCATGCAACAAGCCAAGAGCAAGCTGTTTGAGAAACTGCGGCTCACCGCGTAGAACCGAAGGCGGAGGCAGAGGGCCGAGGACATGACGGACCATGGAAAAGCCTACGGGGAAACCCCCCTACGGCTTTTCCAAAGGCCTTGGAAATCGAAAGAACCGATTTCCACATTTCCTCCGCCCCGACGACGGATGCTAATCTGACTCAATTCAAGACCCGAAAGGAGCCTTTTCCAGTTCGCCTGACCTTCGCTCCCTTCAGGCTCATTCTTCGATTGGAAAAGACTACCGGTCGACCAACGAGATTTGGTATCAAAAAGGCGATTTTGGCAACTGAATCGAAAGGCCGCCGAATTCGGAATAGCGGCACTCCCGGCCGGGTGCGCGGCCCAGAAAGGGATCGAATCTGTTGAACGTTTCCATTGTCGGCTGCGCAACCCGAATCGGAGCGGCGAACGCAGATATTGCAGGCCGTCGCGGCAGGAGCTGTCTACGACCCTGCGCCACTCTGGCAGAGCGTGGGGTTTGTGCCGTAGAGGAGACGGCTGCATCTATCGCGCACCCTCTTCATCTATTTAGGTATGACCTCCCCGTCGCAACTTTCCCAAACCCCGCTCTCCATTCTTGACCTGGCGCATGTGCGGCAGGGCGGCACGATCGCCGATGCTTTCCACAACACGCTCGACCTGGCGCAGCATACAGAGCGGTGGGGTTACAAGCGCTTCTGGCTGGCCGAGCACCATAATATTTCCGGCGTGGCTTCGGCAGCGACTTCGATACTGATCGGGCATGTAGCCGGAGGGACGAAGACGATCCGGGTAGGTTCGGGCGGAATTATGCTGTCGAATCATGCTCCGCTGGTGATCGCCGAGCAGTTTGGCACGCTGGAGACGTTGTATCCCGGCCGGATTGACCTGGGATTGGGGCGCGCTCCGGGCGGAGACTACGCCGTGACACGCGCGCTACGCAAAGACCTGCGCAGCAACGGCGATGACTTTCCCGCCCAGCTCGAAGAGCTACGGGCGTATCTGGCGTCGGGACGGCCAGGCCAGGCGGTGACGGCCTATCCAGGCGCGGGAACGAATGTGCCTATCTGGTTGCTGGGATCGAGCGGATTCAGTGCGGCACTGGCGGCGGAGCTAGGACTTCCCTTCTCTTTTGCGGCACATTTTCAGCCGGATAATTTGTTACCGGCGCTCGATCTTTATCGGCGCAGCTTTCGTCCTTCGGAGGTGCTGGACCGTCCTTATACGATGGCTGGGATTCCGGTGATCGTGGCGGAGACGGATGAGGAGGCGATCTGGCTGGCGACGACTCCGCAGCAAGCCTTCCTGAACCTGATCCGAAATCGTCCGGGGCCACTGCTGCCGCCTGTGAAGGAACTGGACTGGAATGTCTTCGAGAAAGAGGCCGTCGAGGCAAAGCTAAGAGCAGCCATCGTGGGCAGCCGAGAGACCGTGCGGCAAAAGCTGGAGGCCTTTCTGGACCTGACGCAAGTGGATGAATTGATTGTCACTACGAATACCTATGAGCACACGGCGCGTCTTCGCTCGTATGAATTTCTGGCGAACATAGCCGGAACATGGGAGGGTGAAACTTCGAATCGGGATGATGCCACTTTCGAGTTAGCCCATTCTGACCGTTGACCACTTGGAGCTATAGGCAACTGTATTACGTCAGGTATATGGTAGTGAGTCGCCATGCGCCCGAAACCTCTTTTGGGCCTCGCGGCGATGATGCGCATCGAAGATATTGGAGTCACTGATTTATGTCCACATTGCTTCATCCAGAAGTCGTAACTGAGAAAGATTTTCTTCCCCTCAATGGCACGGATTACATCGAGTTTTACGTGGGCAATGCCCGTCAGGCGTCGTATTTCTATCGCCTGGCTTTTGGCATGAGCCTTGTGGCCTACGCCGGTCCCGAGACGGGCCTGCGCGACCGAGCCTCTTATGTACTGCAACAGGGCAAGATTCGTTTTGTGCTGACTACACCACTATCGCCCGACCGCGAGATCGCTCACCATGTGCATCGTCATGGGGATGGAGTTCGCGATGTGGCGCTGTGGGTGGATGATGCCAAGCAGGCATGGAAGGAAACGACAAAGCGCGGCGCGCGCAGCGTCCACGAGCCCTACGAACTTAAGGATGACTATGGCAGGGTGAAGCTGGCGGCCATCGCCACATATGGCGATACCATCCACACCTTTGTCGAGCGCTCGAATTACAACGGGCCGTTTCTCCCCGGCTATCGGGCCGAGGCTGAAGACAAGCTGGCGCGCCCCACTGGCCTGCTTTATGTCGACCACATGGTCGGCAATGTCGGCTGGAATGAGATGAAACGTTGGGTGGATTTCTACT
>DATDGP010000290.1:0-21491 GCA_036522035.1 Terriglobales bacterium | reverse complement strand
GTCACAGAGACGCTGAAAACGGGCGGCCTCGGAGACCAGTTCGACGCGTTCGTCATCACCGGCGACTCGGCCAACTTCTCCGTGGGCGCCAACCTGATGATGCTGATGCTCGCAGTGCAGGAAGAAGAGTGGGACGAAGTTGACCTGGCGATCAAGCAGTTCCAGGGCATGACCCAGGCCGTCAAGTTCTGCAGCCGTCCCGTGGTCACGGCGTCCTTTGGCATGACACTTGGCGGCGGCTGCGAGATCAACTTGCATTCAGCCGCACGCCAGCCACACGCGGAAACCTACATGGGGTTAGTGGAGGTAGGAGTCGGACTACTGCCTGGCGGGGGCGGCTGTAAAGAGATGCTGCTGCGCGCCCTCGACAACGCCCGCGCCGTACGCCCCGACGGCCGCGCCGAATCGGTCGAAGTGATCGAAGGTCTGAAGCGCGCCTTTGAGATCGTGGGGATGGCCAAAGTCTCGACCTCGGCCAATGAAGCTCGTGGACTGGGCTTTCTCTCTGACGGCGACACGATCACCATGAATCGTGAGCGCCTGTTGACGGACGCGAAGGGCCGCGCTCTCGAGCTGGCGCGTGCTGGCTACAAGGCCCCGGTGCCCCGGAAAGACATCCCAGCCCCGGGCGAGAGCGTGCTGGCGACTTTAAAGCTCGGGATTCATCTAATGAGACAGGCGGAATACATCAGCGATCACGATAAGAAGGTCGGAACCAAAGTCGCCGAGATCCTCGCGGGAGGGAACGTGACGCCGGGAACCCCGATCAGCGAGCAGTACCTGCTGGACCTCGAGCGCGAGGGATTCAAGTCGTTGTGCGGCGAGAAGAAAACGCAGGAGAGGATCGCCTACACGCTGAAGACGGGAAAGCCGTTGAGGAATTAGTGAGATTAGCTCGGCGCGGGAACCGCTGGTAGGGCAGAGCCCCAGCTAGCGGCCACTGAGCCGGCAGCTAGGAGTTTTTATGCGTGAAGTCGTAATCGCAAGTTCGGTTCGCACTGCCGTAGGGAAAGCCCCCAAGGGAACGCTGCGTGCCACGCGTCCCGACGATCTGGCGGCTGTCGCCATCAAGGGTGCAGTGGAACGCTTGCCACAACTCAATACCAAAGAAATAGAAGATGTGATCATCGGCTGTGCTACACCGGAAGCCGAACAGGGCATGAACGTGGCCCGCATCGCGGCTCTGCGCGCGGGGTTGCCGGTAGAAGTCTCAGCCATGACCATCAACCGTTTCTGCTCATCCGGACTGCAGGCCATCGCGCTGGCGGCCGACTCTGTGATGGCCGGACGCGCGGAAATTGCCATCGGCGGCGGCGCCGAATCCATGAGCATGATCCCCATGGGCGGAAACAAGATCTCGGCCAATCCCTGGCTGGTGGATCACTATCCAGACACCTATCTCTCCATGGGATTGACGGCCGAGCGCCTGGCCAAGCGTTTTGGCATCACCCGGGAGCAGGCCGACGAGTTCTCGCTGAACAGCCACAAGAAGGCCCTGGCTGCCATCCAGGCAGGGAAGTTTGAAGACGAGATTGTTCCTGTTCCGGTCAGCTTCACCACGCCCAACGGAGCCAAACCGAAGCGCATGGACATCATTTTCAAAATCGACGAAGGACCGCGCGCCGATACCAGCATGGAAGCCCTGGCCTCGCTGAAGCCGGCGTTCCACGTCAAAGGCACGGTTACGGCCGGAAATTCCTCGCAGACATCCGATGGCGCCGCTGCCTCGGTGCTGATGACCGCGGAAAAAGCAAAGCAATTGGGCATCAAGCCTCTGGCCCGCTTCGTTTCCTTTGCCACAGCCGGGTATCTGCCCGAAGAAATGGGATTGGGACCGGTTTATGCTATCCCCAAGGCGCTGCGCATGGCCGGATTGAAGCTGGACGACATCGCGGTGATTGAATTGAATGAAGCTTTTGCGGCGCAGGCGCTCGCGGTGATTAAGGAGGCGGGCCTCGATCCTGCCAAGATCAACCCCAACGGTGGCGCGGTTGCGTTGGGACATCCGCTGGGCTGCACGGGAGCCAAACTGACGGCCACGATGATCCGCGAACTCAAGCGCCGTAATGGACGCTATGGTCTGGTGACCATGTGTATCGGCGGCGGCATGGGCGCGGCTGGAATTTTGGAGAACTTGAATTAATGAGGAATACAAAACCTATCACGGACTCGGAGGAAATCGGAATTCAATGGCCGAGGTTGAAATTGAATCTGGGTTTTTCCGTGGTGGGTGTTAAAGAGGAGAGTCTATGGCGACGGTAGCTGTTCCTAACAAGACCAAGCTGGTGGGCGGAAGTTTTCTGATTGAAGAACACTCCACCGACCAGGTCTTTACCCCGGAAGATCTGAGCGAAGAACACCAGCAGATCGTGCAGACCACGCAGGAATTCGCGAAGAACGAGATTCTGCCCAACGTCGAGAAGATCGAACACAAAGATTTCGCTGTTACGCGGCAACTCATCCGCAAGGCGTGCGAGATCGGCATCGCCAACGTCGACATCCCCGAGCAGTACGGTGGCTCGGACATGGACAAGATCTCCTCCGCGCTGATCAACGAGCATATCTCGGTTTCCGGGAGCTTCAGCGTAAGCTTCGGCGGACACGTCGGGATCGGTACGCTACCGATCGTGTATTTCGGCACTCCAGAGCAGAAGGCGAAGTATCTGCCCAAGCTGGCATCGGGCGAGTTGATCGCCGCTTATGCTCTCTCGGAAGGTACCTCCGCCTCCGACGCGATGAACGCCCGCACCAAGGCGGTGCTTTCCCCTGACGGCAAAGAGTGGATCCTCAACGGCGAGAAGATGTGGATCACCAACGGGGGATTCGCCGATGTCTATATCATCTTCGCGAAGGTCGACGGCGAGAAGTTCTCGGCGTTTATTGTGGAGCGCAAGTTCCCCGGCTTCCAGTCTGGGGCTGAAGAAAAGAAGATGGGCATCCGCGGATCGTCCACCACCCCCATCATTCTCAATGATTGCCGCGTACCCAAGGAGAACCTGCTGGGGGAAATTGGCAAAGGCCACGTGATTGCGTTCAACACCCTGAACATCGGGCGGTTCAAACTGGGCGCTGGCGTGATCGGCGGCGCGCGCCACTCTCTCAATCACTCCATCGGCTACGCCAAGCAGCGCAAGGCCTTCGGCAAGCCGTTGACCGACTTCGGCATGATCAAGGAAAAGCTCGCGAATATGGCGGTCGGGGTCTACACCGGCGAGTCTATGTCCTACCGTACGGTGGGCATGATCGATGCTGCTATGTCTGAGGTCGACAAGAATTCGCCCGATGTTTACAAGCAGACCGCCAAGAACATTGAAGAGTACGCGGTAGAGTGCTCCATCCTGAAGGTCTTTGGTTCGGAGATGCTGGATTACGTTGTCGACGAGACTGTACAGATCTACGGTGGTTACGGCTTCGTCGAGGAGTATCCGGCGGAACGCGCCTATCGCGATTCACGCGTGAACCGCATCTTTGAAGGCACCAACGAGATCAACCGAATGATTATCACCGGCTGGCTTCTGAAGCGAGCTATGAAGGGCCAGTTGGCTCTGATGCCCGCCATCAAGAAGTTAACGGACGAGATCATGTCCGGCGCCACGGCCGAGCCGCTCGAAGGACCGCTGGCGACGGAGCGCACGCTGGTCGCCAAAGCCAAGAAGGCCGGGCTCATGCTGGCCGGCGCCGCGGCGCAAAAGTACATGATGGACCTCGAGAACCAGCAGGAAATACTGGGTGCGATCGCGGACATGGTGATTGAGACTTTCGCCATGGACTCGACGGTTCTGCGCACACAGAAGCTCATCGAGCGCAACGGCGAAGCCAGATCACAGCTGGCGATCGCTCTGACCCAGGTGAGCCTGGCGCAATCGATGGACAAGATCGAAGCTGCGGCACGGAGGGTAGTCGCTGCCGTGGCTGAAGGTGACATGATGCGCGCGCAACTGGTCATCCTGCGGCGCCTGTTCAAGTATGAGCCTTACAACGTGATCTCGCTGACCCAGCAGATCGCCAACCGGATTGTGGAGGCCGGCAAGTACGTAACCACTTAAGCGCCGACGAAGTTTTGAGTCTCTACGCGGCTGGCGAACATCTGTTTCGCCAGCCGCAATGTCTTTTATGAACACCGAATGCCTCCGTATCGCCGATCAACTCCGTCGGGCCTTTGAAGGCCAGGCCTGGCACGGTCCTTCGCTCAAGCAACTGCTGGCCGACGTCAGCGCTGAACAAGCTTCCATGCACCGGATCGCGACCGGGCACTCCATTTGGGAACTGGTATCTCATATTGAAGTGTGGACTGAGGCCGCGGCACAGGCGGTGGATGGCGTGCCCATGCCGAAAATCGTAGGAACGGATAGGGACTGGCGGCCGGTGACGGAGCCGAGCGCTCGGGCGTGGACTGCGGCAATGAGCAGGTTGTTTGCGACCGGTGATCAGCTATCTCGCGCGATCGAACAATTCGGTGACGCGCGTTTGGGGGAAACCGTACCCGGGCGCCAATACGACTTCTACTACCTGTTTCACGGTATCGTCCAGCACAGTCTCTATCACGGCGGTCAGCTTGCGTTGCTCAAGAGGGCCACACAGTCTTGCTAATCACAAGCAATATGAACCGCTCCGTTAATCAATACGTCGCTACGGGAAATGTTCTCTAGATACTGTTTTTCACAGTATCTCGTGGCTCGCGGGTTTCTCCCATGAGACATCCGAAGCTGCAGTGGTTTGAAATAGGAAATCCGTCGAACGCCATCAGAGACGCCTTCAGTTATCCTCATATAGGCGCTCTTCCTGCGGCAGCAGCGCCTTGTCCTTTCTAAATCTAAAGCCGGCTCCGGGTCCAGCGCCCGTTGTCCCTCTGGTTTCAACGCAACCAATCTTACGTGCTTTGGACGATCCAGGAGACCGGTTGCACACATTGCGCAAATAATTGCAGAGTCGCCCTTCACGGCCGCGGAACTCCCTGTCAACAACGACTGGGCGGCCACACCAGTCATGCAGTTTTTAACATTCTCTTCAACTTTTTCTGCCAATTTCTGTCACACGAGAACCACGCGAAATATTTTTGTCAAACGCGTTTACTGCAAATCCAGAGTAGGTGTATCTTTATGCGGGCCCCCCTGCAAATCTACGCCTCAGAAAATCTAGGAGAAAAAAGTAAAATGAGACCCTCCCCCCGATTTACCGTATTGTGTCTTGCGTTGTTATTTGTCTTTGCTTTGAGCGCCACCAGCTTCGCCCAAACACCCGGCGATTCCGCCCTTGCCCAATCCGCCATTGCAAGCGGTACGACGAACCTTCCCATCGCCCTGACGCCGGTCAATGCCACCAGCGTACAGAACGGATCGCTCAGCTCGATCGTGCTGGATGCGGTCACCGGAAACGTGATCTCCGGCGGATTCAACGCGGGGTTTAAAGCTAATACCAGCAGCAGCACTTCGCAAAATGGCAACGACGACCAATTCAACATTAGCTGCCGGCGTGCTAACCAATCGACCATTGACAGCCTGGATACGGTTGCCACCTTCAGCGGCGCCTTCGTCGCTCAAGCTGGCCCTGATACGGATGACGATTTCCGCTTCACCATGGTGGGCAACGATCCCAAGCTCGGCTGCACCACCGTCCTTCCGGGCAACATCGCTGAGGTTTCCTGGCAACTGCTCAACGCCGATGGCTCGGTCTTTACGACCGTGCCCTTCGCTCCGTTCGAGCAACGCATCCTCGAATCCCCGGATTTCGAGCCGCTCGACTACCGCTCAGGCCACAATGTCGAGTACGGCGATGCC
This sequence comes from Terriglobales bacterium, assembly GCA_036522035.1. Taxonomy (GTDB): domain Bacteria; phylum Acidobacteriota; class Terriglobia; order Terriglobales; family Acidobacteriaceae; genus Angelobacter. The sequence goes on along the minus strand of DATDGP010000290.1, from coordinate 15,714 downwards.
GTCCATCGCGCCCAGTTCTTCAACATCATGAAGAATGACTGGCACACGCTGCTGCTTCCTGCCGTGAAGGATAGAGTAACCATCACTGTTCCGTTCTTCGTCAATGTCCAGCTTAATAACGGCACTATCATCCAAGCTCGCTCCTACTTCACCGGAACCGCCGCGGATGGCAGCACGTTCATTCTGATGCTCAGCCCGTTGTTCAACTTCTTCTTTGACAACGAGGTCGTGAACGAGATCAACCTGGGGAATTTCAGCACCAACGGCATGAACATGTCGTTCTTCCCCAACACCTTCCTGTTCAGTCTCAATGTCAACAACCCTAACGTCCCGGGCGGCTGTTGCGTGCTTGGCTTCCACACCTATTTCGCCAACTTCGATGGCATCTTCCCTCAGCATCGCTACATCAGCCAATTCGCCAGCTGGATTTCGCCGGGACTGTTCGGCGCCGGATTCCAAGACGTCACGGCTCTGAGCCATGAGCTGGCTGAATCCTACGCCAATCCATTCATCAGCAATCCCGCTCCGAATTGGCAGTTCCCGGGCGAACCCCCAACTGCAGCCGTTTGCCAGAACAACCTGGAGGAGGGCGATCCCATCGAGGTCTTGCCCAACGCCACCGCCGCAATCGAGGTGAAGGAAGGCAAGTTCGACTTCATCTACCATCCCCAGAATATTCCGCTCTTGCAGTGGTTTGAGATGGGCACCGGTTCGAGTGCCATCGATGGGGCATTCAGCTTCCCGGATGAGACGGTCCTGCCGCATTCAGCACTTCCGTGTCCGAACGGCGTGGGCTAGAGCTCTCATTTGACAACAGATTGAACCACCAGGGCGCCGCTTTTGCGGCGCCCATTTTGCGGTCCACGAATTTGCATCCGAAGCTCGGGCATGCTAATCTAATTAACCAGTTAGTTAATTAATTGCAATTTAAGGTCTTTGGCGATGGTTGCGCCTAGCCCAGCGGGCGAGGTGCTTCAGGTCAGAGGCCGCGATTCACGAACTCATAACTGCGCGCTCGCCGCGAACGAAAGGCTGGAGAGAGAAGGCACATGCGATGAGGACGCGAGTTGTCCTGACAATTCCCCTCTGTTTAGCCGCTGCCGCGGCTACCGCCCAGACTCCGCTCACGGTCAGCCCTGTCCCGTCTGGTTCCATGCCGCAGACTCCGGCCATCAACCTGGCCGAAACGCCCCAGCTCGACACTTTTAACGGCAGCGCTATGGTCGATAAGCTGGTCCCGGAAACCATCCAGCTCTCTATTCTGACGGCCATCAATCGCGGCCTCAGGCACAACCTGGGACTCCTGCTTTCCAGGGAGCAGACGGAGGCCGCACGGGCCCAATACCGGCGGAACTTGAGTGGGCTCCTGCCCAGCGTCAACGCCGGCGTCAGCGACAGCGTGAACCAGATCAATCTGGCGGCCTTTGGCATTCCGACGCCTGCCACCCTCACATCGCCGGTGGTTGGCCCATTCGGTCTTTTTCAGGCACAAGCCACGATGAGCGAGACTCTGTTGGATTTCAGCGTTCTGAATCACCTCCGAGCGGCCGCGGAGAATCAAAAAACAGCCAGTTTTTCCCTGAGAGATGCCCGCGAGATCGTGGTCCTGGCGGTCGGCAATCAGTATTTGCTCGAGCTTGCCAGCGCCGCGCGCCTGGAGACGGCCAAAGCCCAACTGGTCACCGCGCAGGCTATCTACCGGCAGGCCCAGGACATGAAGAAGGCCGGTGTCAGCCCGGGAATCGATGTGCTTCGCGCCCAGGTGCAGATGCAATCACAACAGCAGCGTCTGCTCGCCGCCGAGAACCAGGTCGCTCAGCAGAAAATGGTGCTGGCCCGCATTATCGGGCTGCCGGTGTCCCAGGCCTTTGAACTTACCGACAAAGTCCCCTATGCGCCGCTGCCGGAGATGAATCTGGAAGAATCGCTCGCGCGCGCCTACCAGCAGCGGCCCGAGTACCTGGCCGCGGCCTCCCGCGTTCGCTCGGCGGAAATCGAAGTGAAAGCGGCCAAAGGCGAAGCCATGCCGACCGTCCAGATCAACGGTCAATACGGAGTCGACGGACCCACGCCAGCCAGTTCCGCCCAGGTCTATGGGCTTTCCGGTGGCGTCAACATTCCGATCTTTCAGGGCGGCAGGGTCAAAGCCGATGTTGCTTTGGCGGAGACCCGCTTGCGCGATACCCGGATGCAACTAGACGACCTGCACAACCGCGTGGAGCTCGAAGTGCGCTCGGCGCTGCTGGATGTGAGAACGTCCAACGAGCAGGTGAGCGTCGCCGAGCAGTCGGTCGGGTTGGCCTCCGAGCAGTTAAAGGAGGCCGAGGACCGCTTTCGTGCCGGAGCATCCGACAGCTTAGAAGTCGTGCAAGCGCAGGAGGCGGTAGCCAACGCCAACGAAACTTTAATCCAGGCGCTATATCAAAACAACGTGGCGAAACTGACGCTGGCTCATGCCTTGGGCGTGGCGGAGCAGCAAACCATGACTTTTCTCGGAGGAAAATAAGTGGCAGAACTGGCCAAGATGAGTCGCGAGGATGAAGAAGAAACCGGGGAACCGGGTACGGAGGAGGGAAATCCATCTCATCGGGAGCGAGCGGCTGGGCTCTATCGCCAGTATCCGCACGCACGATGGATTCTCGCTCTGGTCGCCTTGGCGGCGGTCGTGGGCGGCATCCTGGTTTGGCGCTACTACGCGGTGCGCGAGTCCACCGACGATGCGCAGATTGACGGCCACATCTACCCTATCAGCGCGCGTGTTTCGGGCACGGTGCTCCGTGTCAACCATGACGACAACGAAACCGTAGACACCGGGACGGTTCTGGTGGAACTCGATCCCAAGGATTACCAGGTGGCCGTCGATCGGGCCCGCGCCGATCTGGCGAATGCCCAAGCCAGCGCTTTTGCGGCCCGCGTGGGCGTGCCCCTCACCACGACGACCAGTTCTAACCAGCTCGCCGCTGCTACTGCCGCGGTCCGGGCAGTCGACCGCGGAGTGCAGGCTGCCCAAGCCCGCGTACAGGAAGCCCAGGCCAATTACACCAAGGCCACGGCCGATCTCAAGCGCATGGAAGAGCTGGTCGAAAAGGATGAAGTTTCCCGCCAGCAGTATGACGCCGCGGTGGCGGCTGCGTCGTCGACGAAGGCCACTCTGGAAGGCGCGGAAGCCTCGGTCGCCAGCACGGAGAGCCAGGCAGTCCAGGCTCGAGCCCAGGCCGACGCTGCTCATACTGTCCCCGAGCAGATCGGGATGACTCGCGCCCGCGCCGGAGCGGCAGCAGCCGACGTCCAGAAGTATCAGGCCGCTCTCGAGCAGGCCGAACTCAACCTCAAGTACACCAAGATCGTGGCTCCGGTCACCGGCATTCTCAGCAAACGCAACGTGGAGCCTGGGCAGGTCATTCAGGCCGGCCAGCCGCTGTTCTCCATCGTCGATCTGGACAACCTCTGGGTCACCGCGAATTTCAAAGAGACCCAGCTGAAAGAAATGCATCCAGCACAAAAGGCCTCGATTCGTGTGGACGCCTACGGACACACCTTCTCCGGGTACGTGGAATCGATCAGCGGCGCCACGGGCGCGCGCTTCAGCGTGCTGCCGCCGGAGAACGCGACCGGCAACTACGTCAAAGTGGTGCAGCGACTGCCGGTGCGTATTCGCTTCGACAAGGGCCAGGATCCCGGCCACCAGCTGCGGCCAGGGATGTCGGTCGAACCCACCGTTATGATTCGCTAAATGCCCGAGCGCTCCATTCCGGTCGTGAATCCCTGGATTGTGGCCATCGCCGTCATGCTGGGCACTTTTATGGAAGTGCTCGACACGACGGTGGTCAACGTCTCGCTCTCTCATATGGCGGGGGACCTTTCGGCAAGCACCGATGAAGCCACCTGGGTGCTCACCTCCTACTTGGTGGCCAACGCCATCGTGCTGCCGATGACCGGCTGGCTGGCCAACTATTTCGGCCGGCGCAATCTTCTGCTGCTCTCTATCGGTGGCTTTACCTTTTTTTCATTCTTGTGCGGGATTGCTCCCAATCTGCCCGCCCTGATCCTGTTCCGCATTCTCCAGGGGGCCACCGGCGGCGGGCTGCAACCGCTCTCGCAGGCCATCTTGATGGAAGCGTTTCCATCGGAGAAGCGGGCCAAAGCGATGGCTTTCTGGGCCCTGGGCATCGTGGTAGCGCCCATGCTGGGCCCCGTCCTCGGAGGCTGGATCACTGACAGTTACAGCTGGCGCTGGCTTTTCTACATCAACATCCCAGTTGGCATCGCCGCTGTGCTCATGGTCACTTTGTTCGTGTTCGATCCACCTTACATTCGCCGCGGCGAAGGCGGCGTGGATTACTGGGGGATCGGGTTTCTCGCCCTCGGCATTGGTGCGTTACAGATCATGCTCGACAAAGGACAGGAGGACGATTGGCTGGCTTCACACTTCATCGTCATACTGCTCGTCTTGTGTGTCGCCGGGCTGTTGTTGTTCGTACTGCGCGAACTCACCGTTGATCATCCTGTGGTCAATCTCAGGATCTTCAAAAATGGGACCTACTCAACCGGTGTCTTCATGATGACCGTGCTTGGTTTCGTCCTCTACGGCAGCACCGTGATGCTCCCGCTCTGGCTGCAAACGTTGATGGGGTATTCGGCGCTGGAGTCGGGCATGGCTATGCTCCCGCGCGGCCTGGGTTCCTTCCTGTTTATGCCCGTGGTGGGCTGGTTAACCACCAAGGTCGAGGCGCGGAAACTTCTAGCCACAGGACTGGTGTTGGCCTCTCTAAGCCTGTACATGCTCTCGCGGCTGAATTTGAACGCCGGCTACTGGGATATCTTCTGGCCCCAACTCTTGCAAGGCACCTCGATGGGTCTGCTGTTCGTGCCCCTGACCACGATCACCAACGGTTCCGTCCCCAAAGAGCAGATGGGCAATGCCACCAGCTTGTTCAACCTGATGCGCAATATCGGCGCGAGCATCGGTATCGCCAGTGTCACCACCATGGTGGCGAGGAGCTCCCAGAGACACTTCAATGTGCTCAGCGGTCATATTACCCCCTTTGATTCGGCAGCGATGGCGATGTTCAATGCCGTGAAGAACAACATGATCGCTGCCGGCACCGATCTGGCCACAGCAACCCAACAGGCCTATGCGGCCATCTTCGGCATGGTCGAACAACAGGCCATGATGCTTTCCTACCTCGATGTGTTCTTCTTGCTGGCCATGATGTTCCTGGCGGTCCTGCCCCTGGTTCTGCTCATGAGGAAGCCTGAAGGTGGTGGTCCCGGCGGTATGGGCCACTGATCTCACCCACCAAGTCCTGTACTTTCGTCATTTTCAGCTGGTTCAGTCTTCCCGGATAATCAAACAAGGTTCCCGCAGGGAAGTGAGGAAAGTCTGTGACGCGGCTTCGGAAGAATCCAGGGTATCGATGGGTGTGGGCTTCAAGCCGACGCCGGAGTCGACTTGTTCTTCTTTTGATTCCGCTCATTACCGCTCCGTTGTTTGCGCAAACATCTGCCTCCGAGCTTGCACAAGCACCCACCTCCGAACTCGCACAAACATCTGCCTCCGATAAGCCCGTGCCGATCCTTACCGGCTCGGTAGGATATTTCAACTTCGTTACCGGGGGTCAGAATGAGATTGATGCTCAGATCAATCCGCTTCTGCTTCTGCCGCTGGGCGATCGCTGGCTGGTGGAATCGCGGGCGGAGTTCGAGGGAGCGTTTCAACGTCCTGCTGCCGGCGGTCCTTATGGCGGAGTGGTGAGCAAGAATCTAGATTATCTCCAGCTCGACTACATCGCGAACCCCTACCTTACCCTCACCCTGGGACGGTTTCTCACCCCTTTTGGGATCTTTAATGAGCGCCTGTATCCGATCTGGATCCGCAGCCTGCAACAGGATCCTTTGATTCTGCCTCTTTCCGCGGAATCGAGTGACGGCATGATGCTGCGGGGCGGATTTTCCATGAACGCCGGAGCCAACCTGACTTATGCCGCGTATGTTTCGGCGGTCAGTTCAAGCCGCAGCAACCTTACCTCGGACCGCAGTGCCGGGGGACGGGTGGGGCTATTTTTTCCCGGTCCGCGGATTGAGGTCGGTGCATCCTGGCAGAAGCTGTTACAGGACCAGCGAACTAATGCTTTCGGGTTCTATGGCGCTTGGCAGGCCGGGAGGCTTCCGCTGAACGTGCACTCGGAGTATGCGCGATCCAATCAGGGAAGCGGTTACTGGGTCGATGGCGCCTACAGGTTGAGCCAGGTTCCTTTCTGGCAGGCGGTGATGCGCCGCAGCGAGATCGCGGGAAGGGCGGAGCAGTTTTTTAGCGGCCAGATCAGTTCGGACCTGGCACAGGCGCTGGGACTTCCCGGCGTGAACACCCGCGAAGGCGAGTTCGGACTGAACTATTATCTGCACGACGGAATTAAGGCCGCGTCCAGTTATGGCCGGCAATTTACCTCCCAAGGCGACTTCAATCTCTGGACGGTAGGTATCGCCTACCGTTTTGCTATGCCGCTCGGACGTGTGGGGCCTCAATAAGGTTGGGCTCTGCCAGCCGTCGCACGCCATGATGAGGTCGGCCGAAAGTGCGTCGACAATCGGTTCCAAAAACTCATCCCCGTTGGGGATCGCCGGCACCAGGGAGTGGTCTCATTAATGAGACAGGGCAGCAGCTTGTGCTGCTAGGGCTTCGCGGTTATGTTCTGCGGACGATAATGCTCTGCCGAGCTCCTTTTCGATTTCTAAACGGATCCTGGTGACCAACTCGAGCTGGGGTGATTCGGTCACGCGCATGAGCTCTTCTGCCTTGCGTATACAGGCGTAGGCGAGGCTGGGGGGGTACTTGTGGTCACGCAGGAACTGGCCATAGTTGAACCAGTCGATGGCTTGGCCCCGAGGATCGTGGGCATCCAGGTTGAGGGCCGATTGATACGAACGCAACGCCCCGGTGACGTCGCCCGAGCCGGACTGCAGCTCCGCCATAGCCGAGTAGCCGGCGGCTTCGAGCGAAGGATTATTTTGCTCGGTGGCAAGCCGGATGGCTTGGCTCAATTGAATCATCGCCAAGCGCGACTGCCCGACTTGGGCGTGCGCATGGGCAGACTCCACGAGGATGCCAGACATCTCAGACGGCTCCGGCCGATTGGCCTCGGGATAGGCGATTACCAGACGGACATAGCTGTCGTAATATGCGATGGCTTTTTCCGGCTGACCTGCGCGCTCAAACGATTGAGCCAGGCACAGGGAGGGAAGCGCATTACGTGGATCCGCCGACACTGCGGCCTGCCAGCTCTGCCTTGCTTCTGGAGTATGCCCAAGTTGCTCGGCCGCCAGACCGAAGCCTACCAGCCAGTTCGCGTCCACGGCGTGCGCCGACCTCAGTTCGAGATAGTTCGCGTAGGCCTCCTTGAAAAGCTTGGCTTCGAGCAGAGCCGCGACGAATCGTTTCCGCAGCTCCGGGTTGCTCCCAGCCATATTTGCCGCCCGGCGAAGGGCTTGGAGCGATTCACTGGCGTCGCCGGCGCGCTGCTCGCCTTCGGCCAATCTCATCTCAACTGTGCTGTCATAGGGATCTAAAGCCGCGACCTGAACCAGCCCAGAGAGGTCGCGCTCGCTTGCCGCCAGATGAAATCTCCACTGATCCGCCGTCGCCCACAGGATAAGCACGACGGCCGCGGCGGTGCGGAGGCGTGCGGCCGATGTCGCGGAAAGGCGTCGCGCGATGCTGATGCCTGTTTTCTTCGCGGCCAAAGCAGCCCGGTCCCGGCTGCTGAGCAGAAACGCTGCGATCCGTCCATCGCGAAGTTTCCAGATCGCGCCATCGAGAATGAAATGATGGATATTAATCAGGGCCGCAAAAATCAGAAAGCTCGAGGAAAAATCGTAATGAAACAAGTGACTTACCAACCAGGGACCGGGAACAAACAGAGCGACCCCACCAATCACGAGGGTCGCAAAATACATCCGTCCCCGCCAGGGGCGTTTGGTTTCGCTCTCCCGCCGGGCATAGTAACTCGTGATCCACAGATACTGGGCTGAATGCATCAGCGCCAGGACGCCGGTGCTGTAGCGGGTCTGCGGCAGCCTGACCCCGTATGCAAGCTCGAGGATGGAAGGAAGAACAAACCAGAGAAACTGTGTGGCAAACAGCACCAGCGGTGCAACTAGGCTTCTTAAGGGCGCCTGTTTGGAGATCTTGGCGAGGGCGTAGGCGCCGAGAACCGCGAAAGCCGCGCCGCAACTGATTCGCCCGACCTGCCCCAGCTTCTCGGGCAGACCGAGCGAAAGCACCAAGGGATCGAGAGAGGGCCGAGCGTGGAAACTCAAGAACAGCATGAGATAAGACGCGACGAAAGAGCCGTACAACGCGCGTCTCACTCCGGCGGCGGGGCTAACGCCGTTGCGGCGCACGAACATCATGAGCAGTCCATAGTTTTGTCCAGCGTAGTGCCAGGGACTCCAGGTGATGTAAACGGTCAGCAGCCAGGGCAATAACGGATAGTAGAAGTGGGCGAGAATGCCGACAAAGACCAGAAATGAAGTCGCATAGAAGGTGAAGAATCGATATTTGCTCCGCTCCTCCGGCGTTCGATAGGCGCGGTAAATGGTCGCCATATAGTGCGGATTGTTGAAGAACAGCGCCAGGGCGTAGAACACCCCAGCTGCAGTTTGGGTGCCGAGAGCTGTCAACGGATACGCCAGTAGGAGAAGAGGCAGGGACCAGCCACCGGCGCCCACCAGAACATCGAGCCATGGCCGATGGATCCATTGAGGATGGCGGCCAACCCGCTCTTCAAGATCCGGAGGTGCCGTCTTGGTTGCTGCCGTCATATCGCGAGTGCCCTCATGATAGGGCAGGACCACCTCGCCACCAGTTCCTTTGTTGCTCCTCGACCAGCACGATGGTTCAATCACTGGCAGGTTGTCGCCCCGGGACATCACGCCGGACTGGAACCCTGTCCGGACAGCCGGTGTCTGGTGCTCTAGCGAGATGGAAGATCACGAGCGCCCCCCCAGGGGCATCGATTGCCAATCCTGATTCCAAACGAAGCCAGCAAGGTTACTTCGACGATCAACGTTACGCCCATGGTGGACGTGATGTTGGTGCTGTTGATCATCTTCATGGTGGTCACACCGTTGCTGGGGCCCGGAGTGGACGTTCAGCTGGCGAGCACGAACCATCCACAGCAGATGCCAGACGCGGATAAGGACGACGCTCTTCTGGTGGCGATCAACAAGGAAGGGCAGGTATTCTTCGACGCGGAAAGGATCAGTCCAACCGCGCTGACCGAACGGGTTCGCGACCGCATCCAGGGCCACAACGATAAACCGGTATTCGTGAAAGCCGACGCCCGCTGTCGTTACGGAGCTGTGGTCGGTGTGGTCAACAATATCCGCTCCGCCGGGGTGAGCGAACTCGGACTGCTGACCGAACGGAGAAGACAATAACGCGCATCGAGGGTCGCTTGAGTTCCGACCGGCCACAGATCTTCCTCGGAATTGCTCAGGCGCTGGATCGAACAAGGGATTGAACACCAGTTGCACCCAGGCGATCCGCCTCCCTCCCTTCGGCCCCGGAGATGCCATCTGAGTTCGCACTGAAGTGACGCAAAGATTGGTACTCTCTCCAGGCAGAATCAACGATGAGGGTCGAGACGAAGCGGATCAAATCAAATAAGTCTTTGTTAAACAGTTACTTACAGGGTTGCCGATTTCTCTTGACAGTTATCGCAAATTGAAATATTGTTATTGCGATTTGCAATATGACATTAGGCGAGAAATTACGGTATCTGCGGCTGGTGGAAGGCAGTCTCCGCTGCCTGGGTCGCGACATGACCCAACTCGAAGTCGTTCGCGCTATGGCCAAAGAGCTGAAGCAGAAGATCAGCCAGTCCTACCTCTCGCAGATTGAAAACGGCGCGCGGCCGCACCTGACCAACAAGACGCGGCTGCTGCTATCGAAGTTTTTCAAGGTCCATCCGGGATACCTGGTCGACGACCCGCTGGGCTTTCACACCGAGCTGCTCTCCGATGTGAGCTCGGAAGAAGACAAACTCGACTTGTGGCTGATTCAGGGAGCGGAGCGGTTCCGTGGTGATCCGCTGGTCAGCCGCGCGCTCCTAAAGGTTGCCAAGCACGAGGATTCGCGGAGCTGTCTGGCGCTGATGGATGCCATCCTGGAGACGCCGCAGTTGGCTGAGAGGCTGCTGAACGTCCTGCGTCCGCAGGAAGGGAAGAGTACGCGGGAGATGAGCGAGGCTTGATATGAATTGGGAACTCTTCTATCTGGTCTGTTTCGTCGTGGGCTTCAGTTTCACGGTGCTCTCGTTCTTGAGCGGTAGTCTGCATTTTCATTTTCACGTGCCCGGGCATCTCCATGTGCCGACCTCAGGCGGCGCCGGGCGAGGGCCGGGGTCGAGCTCGGGAGCGCATTTTCCATTCTTCAACCCCATGACTTTAGCCGCGTTCCTCACCTGGTTCGGAGGCGCAGGCTATCTGCTGGTGCGTCTCCGTCACATCTGGATCTTTGCCGGATTTCTGATCGCAGGCCTCGCCGGCCTGGTGGGAGCTTCGCTCGTCTTCTGGTTCGTAGCCAAGGTTTTGATGGCCAACGAAAAGGATCTCAATCCGCTGGACTATGAAATGGTAGGCGTGCTGGGCCAGGTGAGCGTTTCCATCCGCAGCCAGGGAACCGGGGAAATCATTTTCGCGCAGGAAGGCGTGCGCAAGACCTGCGCTGCACGCAGTGAAACAGGCGCCCCGATCGCGAAGGGTGAAGAGGTGCTGGTGACGCGCTACGACCGCGGAGTCGCATATGTGCAGCCTTGGGAGGCATTTGAGAATCCCGCCACCAGCACCAGTCAGAAGGATTTGAACAACTAGTCAATCTCAGGAGGAGAACATGTTAGAGGGGGGAAACTCAGTTTTCTGGGTCATCGTGGGGCTGGCGATTGCTGCTGTGATGCTCGCGTTTGCCATGTTCGCCCGGTTGTTTCGTAAAGCCGGACCACATGAAGCGCTGGTGGTATACGGCTTTCGCGGAACTCGCATCGTGATCGGGCGGGGAACGGTCATCTTGCCTATGATCGAAATGTACCGGCTGCTTTCGCTGGAGTTGATGTCCTTTGACGTCGCGCCGCAGCAGGACCTGTACACCAACCAAGGCGTTGCGGTGACCGTCGAAGCCGTGGCCCAAATCAAGGTGAAGTCCGATCCGGTCTCGATCAAGACCGCCTCCGAGCAGTTCCTTACCAAGACACCCGACGAGCGCGAAGGCCTGATCCGTCTGGTCATGGAGGGCCACCTGCGCGGTATCATCGGCCAGCTCACGGTGGAGCAGATCGTGAAAGAGCCGGAGATGGTGGCCGATCGCATGCGGTCTACCTGCGCGGACGACATGAGCAAGATGGGGCTGGAGGTCATCTCCTTTACGATCAAAGAAGTTCGCGACAAAAACGAGTACATCACCAACATGGGCCGGCCTGACATCGCTCGCATCAAGCGTGACGCCGACGTTGCCGCCGCCGAAGCCGAGCGCGATACCGCGATCAAGCGTGCCGAAGCCACCCGGGCGTCGGCCATCGCCAAGGCGCAGGCTGACCAGGAGCGCGTGCTCGCCGAGACCCTGTCCCTGGGGAAACAATCCGAAGCGCAGCGCGATCTCGAAGTCAAGCGCGCGACCTATGCTGAGCTCGTCAAGAAGCAACAGGCGCAAGCCGACAAGGCTTACGAGATCCAGACCAACATTCAGCAGCAATCTGTGATCGCCGAGCAGGTGAAGGTGCAGCAGATCGAGAAGGAACAGCAGATCAAGGTGCAGGAAGCCGAGATCGCGCGCCATCAAAACGAGTTGATCGCGACTGTGCTCAAACAAGCTGAAATCGAGAAGCAACGCATCTTGAACCTGGCGGACGCCGAGAGGCAGCGCCTGATCGCGGAGGCCGAAGGGCGAGCCAACGCCATCCGCCTGCAAGGCGAAGCCGAAGCCGACATCATCTTCAAGAAGGGGGAGGCGGAGGCCAAGGCCATGAACATCAAGGCTGGGGCTTACCAGGAGTACAACCAGGCGGCCGTGGTCGACAAGCTGATCACCAGTCTTCCCGAGGTGGTCCGCGCCATGGCGCAGCCGCTCTCGAACGTGGACAAGATCACCATCGTCTCCACTGGCAACGGTTCGACCGCTGGCGCCAGCAGGATCACCGGGGACATGACCGAGATTGCCGCGCAAGTGCCGGCGTTGTTTGAATCATTGTCCGGCATGAGCATCACCGATCTGCTGTCGAAGGTCCGGCTGATCGGCGATAAGTCGCCCCGGCCCTCCGGCGGCGATGACACTCCCGCTGCAGGCAAAGCCAAGAGCGCCGGCAAGTAGTGAACCGAGCCGGGCCGGGCGCAACCAGCCTGGCTCGGTGATCGAGTGGGGGAGGAAAGGTAAGAGAAGCCATGAAGAAGATCTCTCTTGCGGGATTGGTTCTCGGAGTGATTTTGGGCCTGATCGCCGGGCTGCTTTCCGGCAGCTGGATCTTCTGGCTGGGCATAGGGCTGGTCATCGGTGCGGTTGTCGGATCAGCGAACGCGCGGCGCTCAAAGACGGCGATTGTGAGGCAACAATGAGCAAAGCATACCGTGTTGGATTCTGCTGGCTCTTGGTTGGCTCTTTCTCTATCGCGGTCTGGAGAACAGTTTTCATGTAAGCGGAACAGATGCTGTCGGAGAGATCGAAATCTTCCGGCCAAACCAAGGTTAGAGAAAATGAGAATTTTGGAGGAGTTATGGCACTACTGGAACGGGTCTCAACGTTAATTCGAGCCAACTTGAACGATTTGATCGACAAGGCGGAACATCCGGAAAAGATGATCAAGCAGGTCATCCTGGACATGGAGAACCAATTGCTGCAGGTTAAGACACAAGTGGCGATCGCCATCGCCGACCAACATCTTCTGGAGAAGAAACAAAAAGAGAATGAACAGAAGATTGCTGACTGGCGCCGCAAAGCCGAGCTGGCAGTAGAAAAAAAGCAGGACGACTTGGCTCGACTGGCCATCGAACGCTCGCTGCACTCCAAACAGCTGTCGGAAGGTTTCGCCCAGCAGGTCAACGACCAGAAGCTCCAGGTGGAGACTCTAAAGACGGCGCTCAGCAAGCTCCAGCAAAAACTGGAAGAAGCGCACTCCAAGAGCGAGATGCTCATGGCCCAGCATCGCCGGGCGCGGACTTTGGACAAGGCCGCAGACGCTCGTAACGGCGCTGAGAATCGCGATCACGCCGCTACCTTTGACCGCATGAAGCACAAGGTCATGCGTGAGGAAGCCATCGGCCGCGCCAAGACGGAGTTGCTCGAGGAATCATCAGCCACCGTCGAGGACCAACTCGCGCAACTGGAAAAGGAAGATGAGATCAACCGCATCCTGGGTGATATGAAGTCGAGACGGGGAGCCTAGATGAATGGAGGCCCACCGTGAAAGACAATCGTTCGCGCGCAGAAATCACAGCCAACAGAATCGATGTCGGCGGCGTTGTGCTGATGCTGGCTTTTGTGGCGGTTTCGGCGGCGACCGTTCTGGCGAAGGGCGCTTGTTCCGGTTCTTTTTCGCCATCACCGGGGCTTGTGGTCCTGGGGTCGCCATCGTCCTGCAAATCAGAGAGCGGATTTCAGGATCAATCGGTGGAGCTGCGATAAAAGACGATCTCCGTCACCCCGGCCTCAGAAAAATCCACGATGTGGGAGGGCCGCTCTTGGTGATCCTCAGCGCCACCGCCGTGCTGGCAGGAATGCCCACCGTGTGGTACTTCTTTGTCGTGGCGATCGGGGCAGGGCTGGTGGTCGCTGCGGTGATGCATCGGGCCCACGGCTGAGCCAAAGGCGTTTTTGATGGTTACCGAAGTCAGGCGGTCCTAGAGCCAGCTCTGGATTACAATCGTCGAGGAATGAGACGCGGGCTCATCGTCATTACCGTTTTCGCGCTGGCTGGAGTAGGCGGGGCTCAGCAGGGCTCGGGGAATACGCCTCTAGCGCTTTCGTCGCCTTCGTTGCCGCCATCGTCGGAGCAGCAGCTGTTCAAGTTGCTGAACCTGGAGAGACAGCATGCTGGCGTGCCGCTTCTTGTGTGGGATTCCCACCTGGCGGATGCGGCGCAGACTCACGCTGAGAAGATGGCCCGTGCAGGTGACATTTCCCATCGCTTCGCCGGCGAATCGAACTTGACCGAGCGCGCCAGCGATGCCGGTGCGCTCTTCAAGTCGGTGGCGGAAAACGTCGCGCTGGCCAATAACCCTGAAGAGATTCACCTGGCACTGATGAATTCTCCCGGGCATCGCGCCAACATCCTGAACCCGCAATACAACGCCGTGGGTATCGGCGCGGTCGAGGTCAAAGCCGAACTCTACGTCACCGAGGATTTTGCCCAGGTGGTTCCCGCCTATTCGGTGGATCAATTTCGCCAAGGCGTTGTGGCGGCTTTCAATCAGTTGCGCCAGGCGCGGGGAGTGCGTGCCATCTCCGCACAGGGCGATGCTCGACTCGATCAGGCTGCCTGCTCTGGACGTCTCGATCCGGGATCGGTGCTGACCGGGCAGTCTGGCGCCGCCAGCGTCACTTCGTTTACAGCCGTCCAGCCGTGGGACCTGCCTTCGCCGATGGAGAAGTCCGCCGCCGACTCGACTCTACAGCGCATGAGCCTGGGTGTATGCTTTCGTCCCGATCCCGCTAACAGCTTTGCTCAATTCTGGGTGGTAGCCGTGTTCTTTGCCACCCGGCAGTCACAAGGTGCTACACCTCCCCTTCTTCCTCTAACGCGATAAGGATCTCGTCTTCTACCTCCCATTGCTTCAGGATGCGGATCGAAGCGGAGGCCCCAAAACCTGCGCGCATCAGGGTACGAAAGATCCTCGCTGCTTGCTGATTCGTAGTGGGCTTGTTGATCCGTTTGCGTTTGAGGAAGGCGCGGGCCTGTGCCAGCTCATTGACGCTCGAGTACGCCTCCTCAATCGCCTTCTCGATCACATCTGCATGCACGCCCTTGATCTTCAGGTCGGTCATGACCCGTCGGCTGCCAAATTTCTGGTTATCGCGACGCAAGGCTGCGTAAGTTGCGGCGTAAGCCGAATCGCTGAGATACTTGTGATCTTTGAGCCGGATGATCACGCTCGAAACTATGGCTTCTTCGGGGCACCGCTGCCGCAACAGCCGCTTCAACTGAGCGATGGTGCGCATCTTGCGGCTGAGAGCACCGATGGCATACTCGTAGAGAGCAGCTTCATTTGACGTTTGCTTGGGTTTGTTGAAAGCCACAGATGGGAAGCATAGCAAAAAGCAATTCAGCCGCGAATTCACGCCAATGAACGGGAATGGATGGAAGGGTAGCCCAGCACGTCGTCGAGGGTTGAGCTCGGGCGGCGAAGATCTCTCAGCTGACCCCGGCTTGCTCTTCTCCCGTGCCGGCACGTCGCGGCGGTGAGTTTTAAGCCCGTCCGGTGCTGAAGCTGCTTTGCTCCATTTGTTCGCGAGCGGCGTCGGCCGTGGAGTGGATGCCTTGTACCTTGAGTTTGAAATCGTCCGGATTGCTGGCGTTCTCGAGCGCGGTTTCATAGCTGACCAGGCCCTGCGAGAACAGATCGTAGAGCGACTGGTCAAAAGTCTGCATGCCGTATTGGGACGTGCCGGCGGCAATGGCTTCACGAATCAGCCGGGTCTTTTCCGGGATCATGATGCACTCGCGGACGAAC
>DATDGP010000289.1:0-2884 GCA_036522035.1 Terriglobales bacterium | reverse complement strand
CAGCGGTGAAATCACACCGCCTTGCGGAACGCCTTGCTTCCCGGATGCCGTCAGCATCAACTTCAGCAGACGCATCACCTCGTTATCATTGATCCGGCGTGCAACCTTCTCAAGCAGCAGATGGTGCCTTACTGTATCGAAGGAAGCCACTACACACTACCCATCAGCAGCACCTTCCAGAGAGAGTTACAGTTACTCGCGCTCGGCATCCGTTTGAAGGCGTATCTCTCAACGTTCTTCGATCAACCCATCGGAAAGGTCGATTGATATTGATCCTGATCCTTCCCGATGGTAGTAAGTCCATGATCCCTGCGGACTGGACTGACTTGGGTCGGGCAGCACAGCCTCAAGAATATTTCTCTGCGCAGACTGCGGGGGGGCTCGGGTCTTTGCAGGATTTGCTTCGCGCACGCGCCGTCGTTGACGCTCTCCTCAGCCGCATCGTTGCACCTGCGAGCGAGGCCGGGGACTCCCCGGCAAGGAAGGAGAGCCCTATTGCGAGAGAAATATCCGACCCTCTTCGATCTTCTTCTCGACGAAACCAGCCCATGGGAGACTCTGCACGAGGAAAAGAAACTCCTCGTGATCGAGATTCTGGCGCGCCTCATCGCCAGAGACAAGCTGGACGACCATCACGAGGAGAAGGATCATGAGTGATTCCACCAAAGTGAGACCAAGCCACACCCGGCGATCTGCTTTCGTCTATATCCGCCAGTCCAGTCCTTCGCAGGTCGAAAATAACCGTGAGTCCACTGCCCGCCAATATGCTTTGGTCGAGAAGGCATGCGAACTGGGTTGGGCCAAGGAACAAGTAATCGTCATCGACGAAGATCTTGGCTTATCCGGTTCCGGATCGATGAAGCGCTCCGGATTCGCACGCATGACAGCGGAAGTTGCCTTGGGCCACGTGGGAATTGTTCTCGGCCTTGAGGTCTCCCGCCTGGCGCGCAATAATGCCGACTGGTACCGTCTGCTTGATCTATGCGGCATAACGGACACGCTGATCGGCGACAGCGACGGCATCTATCATCCTTCGCTTTTCAACGATCGTTTGGTCCTCGGATTGAAAGGCACTATGTCGGAGGCGGAACTTCATATCCTCCGTGCCCGCCTGGATGGTGGAATTCGCAACAAAGCCGCTCGTGGCGAACTGCGCCGTGGCTTGCCAGTTGGCTTTGTCTGGGGAGAACAGGACGGCGAGATTTGTTTTCATCCCGATGCGTCGGTTGTCAGCGCCATTCGCACCGTCTTCTCCAAATTCACTGAGTTTGGTTCGGTCCGCAAGGTATGGTTGTGGTTCCGCTCCGAGGGGCTTTCCTTTCCTATGCGCGCTACCATGAAAAGCGAGATTCGTTGGGCTGTCCCAACCTACACGGGAGTCCACAACGTGCTTACCAATCCGGTCTATGCTGGCGCCTACGCATATGGGAAGTGCCGTCATGAGCGTTATGTCGATGAACAAGGAACGCCGCGAAAACGGACGCGTCATTTGCCGATGGACGAGTGGTCTGTGCTTCTTCCCCAACACCATCCCGGGTTCATCGACTGGGCCACATTCCAAGCCAATCAGGTACGCATTGGCAGCAACGTTCATCCTCAGCCACACCAGGCAGGAGGAGCTGTGAGAGAAGGCGCTGCCCTGCTGCAAGGCCTGGCCACATGTGGAAAGTGCGGCCGCCGGTTGCATACCCACTATACCGGCAGGACCGCTTCGCCCGGCTATCACTGCTCTGGCAAAGATATCGTTCAAGGGCGCGGCGTGTATTGCCTGACCGTCGGCGGCATGCAAATCGATCAAGCGGTGGTGGACGTCTTTCTCAAAGCGGTGACACCGGCGGCGATCGAAGCGACGCAACTTGCCATGGAACAACTCGAAGCTGACCAGGATACAGCTCTGGGTCAATGGCGTCTTGCGGTGGAACGTGCGCGCTATGAAGCGGAACGTGCCGAGCGCCAATATCGCGCCGTCGAGCCAGAAAACAGACTCGTAGCTCGTGGGCTTGAGACAGAGTGGGAAAAGCGTCTGCGCGATCTTGCCGCGGCCGAAGTGGAGCTCATGCGGCGCGTGCAACAAAAGCCTTGTGCACTCACCCAAGATGGCAAGAACAAACTGCGCGCTCTTGGCGCCGATCTGCGCAGAGTCTGGACCGCGCCCACCACCACGGATCGCGATCGCAAAGAACTCTTGCGCGCCCTACTGGAAGAAGTGATTGTTACTGTCGATCGTCCAGGACAAAGCGCACACCTTACTCTGCGCTGGCACGGCGGTACGCTCTCGGAAGTGGATCTCTCCCTGCCGCGTGTTCAGCCTCGTGGTGTCCGCACCGACGAAGATACGATCTCCCTGCTTCGCCGCCTCGCCGTTCTCTATACCGACGATGTTATCGCCGGTATCTTCAATCGTCAGGGCCGCAAGACGGCGACTGGAGAACGATTCACGGCCAATCAGGTCGGAAGCCTGCGCCGCTATCGGAACATTCCTCGGTTCCAGCCACCAGCTGAACAGTCGACCGGCGAACTGGCGTCGATTCGACAGGCCGCGAAGACCCTGGGTATCAACACCTCCACTATTCACCGGTGGCTGAATGATGGTTTCATAGCTGGTGAGCAGGTAACGCCAGGAGCGCCGTGGCAAATTCGAATCACCGATCAATTGCGGGCACGCTTTGTTGAGGAAGCTCCGCCGGGGTATCTTCCCATGCTGGAGACAACGATGAAACTCGGCGTCTCGCGCCAAACCGTGTTGCAGCGTGTAAAGCGTGGTGAGCTCGAAGCCTTGCTCGTGACTCGAGGACGACGCAAAGGCTTGCGAATCAAAGTAATCGACAATTACCCTTGCCTGTTTGACGCTATTTCATGAACCTGGGGGCAGTATGACGATGTT
>DATDGP010000288.1:0-3490 GCA_036522035.1 Terriglobales bacterium | reverse complement strand
AAGGAGAGCCCCTGGTGAGCTATGAAACTGTGGTGAATCTGATTGGATCGACGCGAACGAAGACGGGGCTGCGCGTGAAAGCGAAACTGGACCAGAAACAGTACGACACCGGCAAGAAGATTTCGGATGACGAGATGGATCGGCTCAACATCCTATACGACAAAGTCAACCCGCAGTGGAACTACACCATCTACCCGCGGACCAAGAAAAAGAAAGCATAAAAGTAAGCTTTATTTTGGCTTAATCCCTAAGGTCAATCCTATGCGCGAGTCTTTCCGCTTTACCAACGTCTTAATCATTTTTGGCGGCAGCAACTGCAACGGCGACTACCTAGGGGACGTGTGGGTGATGAATAACGCCAACGGTCTTGGCGGCACACCACGTGGAGGCAGCTTGCGCCCACCGGAAGCCTTCCTCCCGCGCGCGCCTACGCGGCCACGGCCTACAACTCCTCCACCAACACTCTGGTGCTGTACGGTGGAACCAATGGCACCGAGCTTTCCGATGTGTGGGTGCTTTCGGGCGCTAACGGGACCAGCAAAACCTCCTCCTGGAGCAAAATGTCTCCAGCGGGGACGGCCCCCTCGGCGCGTTATGGCATGGCCTCCAGTTACGATGCCACCAACGACCGCATGATCATCAACAGCGGATTCACGACCTCGGGGATCCTGGGGGATACGTGGGTGCTCGCGAACGCCACCGGCGCCGGTGGCACCCCGACCTGGGCCGTGCTCTCGCCAACCCACGTCGGTTCGCAGGTTTACTTTCAGTCCGGCATCTATGACCCGAGTTCCAACGAGTTTGTGGTCTTCGCCGGAATCTCGGAGCGCGCCCCCAATCCGACCACGGCCGACGATCATATGTTTGTTCTCACCGAAGCCAACGGCTTGGTGAAGTGAATGCACGTGAGGCTTTCGTCCGCGGTTAACCCGCATGACGGAGAGCCGCGTCGAGGTGGCGCGGCGATGGCAGACTCCGCTCGTCTGGAGCAGATGGTCGGTCGTCGGATAGAGCCGACTGCTTCGGCCTGCAAACTGGCGAGAACCAGTACAAGCAGCGCGCGAATTTCGTGAAACTCCAAAGTGTTGCCCCGCCCCCAGGCAATCTTCCAACACGTATCCCTGATTGAATGAAGTTTCTGACCATTGTGGGTTATGCTCAGAGGTTGCCGGGGAAACTATGGGAAGTCTTTTCGCGATCACGCTGCTCGGGTTTGTTCTGGGCATGCGGCACGCCACCGATCCTGACCACGTGATCGCCGTGACCACTATCGTCAGCCGGCAGCGCTCCGTCGGCAGCGCTGCGCTGATCGGAGCCTTCTGGGGGCTCGGGCATACGCTCACCATCCTGGCCGTGGGCACGGCGATTATCCTTTTCAACGTCATCATTCCGCCACGCCTTGGCCTGATGATGGAGCTGGCGGTTGGAATCATGCTGGTCCTGCTCGGGATACTGAACCTCACGGGGATCACGCGGCGGGTGGCGGAGCGTCTGACGCCGGACGTCGCGGGAGGGCACTCTCATCCCCACAGCCACGGCGATTACGTGCACAAACATGTCCACGGCCACGGCCCGGGCCATCACGGGCACGCGGAAGACGCCACCCCGCAAGCGCGGCTCGACCGCAGATTTGGCCGCCTCGGAGTCTATCAGGCCGTCCGGCCGCTGGTGGTCGGCATCGTGCACGGCCTCGCGGGATCGGCCGCGGTGGCCCTGCTGGTGCTCGCGACGATCCACACGCCCGCCTGGGGAGTTGCTTACCTGTTAGTCTTCGGCGTCGGGACGATCGCGGGGATGATGCTCATCACAGCGGCCATCGCCGTTCCCTACTCTTACACCAACCGGCGTTTCGTCCGACTGAACCGTGGTCTGGCCGCGGCCTCGGGCTTGGTTAGCGTGGGTTTCGGCCTCTTCATCGCTTACCAGACCGGCTTCGCAGACGGCCTTTTCACGGGTCATCCCCTCTGGACCCCCCACTAGACGGATCGAGATTGGGGCAAACCTTCGGCGGAGTCTTGGAATGCCCTGCTCGGACGCGGCCGCGATCCCTCCGCGAAAATGACCCGGCATTGACTCGCGATCGACCTGCGATTGACCCAGTCTTGACTTGACGAGCCAGCTTACCGCGCCGCATCATCAGGGGGCCGGCGGCACTTGGCTGTGGGTTATCGTGACGCAACAGGCTGGTGTGCCGCCCAGGGTGTCGCGCCGAGGCTCACTGATGCCCAAAGTCCCGAAGCCTCAGCAGGATAAAGCAGCTTTTCAGGCCGAATTCCAAGAGCTTGCCCAGTCGTGGCCAATCGGCCGTCAAAGCGCCTTTGCGAATCTCGATGGGCTGCGGGGAGTGCTGACGTTCAAAGCCGGAATGTATCAGATTATAAAGAGTTTGACCGGTTTATCCCTCCGGTCAATGAGGTTCAGAATCCGACCCCTGATCCGTTCGACAGGGGCCCCGAAGCGGCGTGTTGGCGATACTACCGGCGGCCGCAGGGCGAGCAGACGGATCGAGGCCAGACAGGGCTTGGCCTGGGAACGAGAGTTAACAAACAGAGCTGGGAGGTGCCCTGGAATCAATCGGATAGATAAAGAGCCTTTGAAGTTGCCGGTCAATGAGCCGGCGGCGGGGCGCGGCTAGCTGTGGAAAAGGCCCACAGCTTGCACGAGGGTCGGTGCCCCGAGGATGATTTACGGGTCGGAGGCCACCTGCAAGGTCACGTTGTTGGCGTTGTATTGCACGGAGAAGTGCTCGCTGCTGTTGATGCTGGTTCCGTTTACGGTTGAAAACGTTCCGCTGCGCGAACTGCAGGTCAGGATTTTGAAACTGCCGCCCACGGCCGGGATGAATCCCCCGAGGAGCCCGATATTGAGCGTGCCGTTCAGCATTGCCTCGCCGCTGACGCTGAGCTGGTTGAACTGGCTGGCGGCGGCGATGTTGATGTCGAAGACGCCATGCGCGCTCTGGGTGTAGGCGCCGGTCAGGGCCAGCGTGCCACTGTCCGCCGATCCGGACCCAGCAAACCCTGTGCGGGGCGGCTGCCGCTAGGGTTTCCCTGAACGGTCGGGGTCGTAGTAAGCCGCCTTCCTTTTTGGCATTTGCGCGCCCTTTACTCTACACCCCGGGGGCCCGCTGTCAACGACCATTTCGCGGTGGAAGGGCCAGCACGGCACTCGGTAGCCAGCGGCGAGAAGGGGAATTCGCGGAGCGATGGGTTCATCGGCAAAGTGGGTAGTGGCGTCATTTGATTTTATTTATCTTGGTGGCGGCCTCGGCAGGGTGGGCCGCCAGCCGATCATCTCGACTCCACCGCGTCAAAGAGCGGCATGGGAAGATACCGAGGAAGCGAACGATTGATCATTTTGTGGAACTGCTGCCAGTCGTCAGCCGCCTTCATTAGAGCGACCACTGAGGCGAGATGTTCCCTCAGCTTAGGGTCTCCGATGTCTTCGGTAAGACGCTGGAACATCTTGTGTTTAAGCCTACCTGACTCAT
>DATDGP010000287.1:0-2313 GCA_036522035.1 Terriglobales bacterium | reverse complement strand
GTAATGCCAGTCCGTAGGACTGGCTGGAGTGCCCGCTCGGATCATGAAACACCCAGCCTTTCACCGGGTGCTGGTTGAGCCACGGCAAAAGCGTAGACTCCTCTTCTCCGGTGATCCAAACAAACTGAACCGGCTTATCGGCAAACTGTTCAACCAAGGCGTTCCATAACGTTACCGACTGCAGGTTATGCGAGGTGTCGGGATAAGAGACGAGTATGGTCAGATGGCCGGAGAGGTTCGACGTGTTCCACGGGATGGAGCCTGGGGCGTTCAACACTTTGGTGAATGTGAAATCGGGCGCGACATCACCGGCTCTCAGATGTGTGGTGATCGGTCCGTACAGGCGATTCTGCCCGAAGGCCCAGGCAAGGGTGATACCTAGAAGGGGTAGCAGGAGTCGGACATTCATGCACAATCTCTCGCAAGCCAGTTTACACACATGTCCATGGGCGGGGAACAGACCGTCCCCCTAAGGGGGTGCAGCTTTGGGCCACTGCAGCCAATGTTGTTTGCGAAAGTGCAAAAAAGGGCAGTTTCGCGCGTTTCTGTCTCCTGTCCCGCTCGGGCGTTGAATGCAACCGCTGCGTCGTTAGACCAGAGGCGCTTAGTTAGTGCTTTGACGCCGCCCCGGAATTGGCCTGCTTAGGCTGGAAGCGTTTCTCGAGCCAGCGCGTCAGCATCGCGGTCGCCCTGGCGGGCACCAGGCGCTGCAGCATATCGATGCGATAGGCGTCCTTCCCGATTAGCACTCGGTCCTTGTTGCTGAGTATGGCCCGCACAATGACCTTAGCGGCGTCAGCGGCGGGAATGGTCAAAGCCTTGCTGAATTGTTTGCGTACCTGGTCGAGATCTGCGACCTGCGCGAATGCCCCAGTGCGGGCCTTATCGGCGATGCTGGTGGCGATGCCCGCGGGATGCACGCATGTAACCCGGACGCCGGCTGCTCGAAGTTCTTCACGTAAGCACTCGGTGAAGCCGCGGACGGCGAACTTGCTGGAACAGTAGGCGGATTGTCCCGGAGGTCCAATCAAACCAAACACGCTAGAGATGTTCACGATGTGGGCTCCCGGTTGGCGCACGAGTTGGGGTAGAAAGAACTTGCAGCCATAAATCACACCCCAAAAGTTGATGGCCATCAGCCACTCGAAGTCCTTGACGGAGATTTCAGCGAATGTGCCGTACAATGCGACTCCGGCGTTGTTGACCAGGATCGATGTCCGGCCAAAATCGTGTTCCACCTGGCGGGCGAAGTTCTCAAACGCAGCGGGATCGGAAACATCGATCATGTAGGTCCGAGCCGTCACTGCCCCCAGCAACCGGCGCGTTTCGTCGAGGCCAGCGGCATTTACGTCCGCCAGCGCCAGCTGCGCGCCTTGCCGTGACAACTCCACGGCCAGAGCCCGGCCGATGCCGGAAGCCGCTCCCGTAACCACAGCTACCGCGCCCTGAATATTGCTCATCGCCTCAACCTGCCCTCCTCGCTTCGCGCGCCGACTTGGCTTCCGCGGGCCAGTCTAGCATGCAGCGCGCAAGCTTGACATCGGCGATCGGCGGCCTTGAGAATGGCCCGCATGTCAGAATCGTTCAGCAGCAAACTAGCCGGATTGACTCTACCTGATGTCGATAACCGGCCCGTCAGCCTCGGGGCGCTGTGGGCCAACGCTCCGGCCGTGGTCGTGTTCCTTCGTCACTACGGCTGAATCTTCTGCCGCGAGCACATCGCGCAGTTGCGCGAACACGAACAGGCTTTCACCAAGAGGGGCGCCAAGCTGGTGGTCATCGGTCTGGGAGACTTCAGCTACGCCCGTCATTTTCGCGAAGACACCGGAATCAGATTTCCTCTTTTGGTCGACGAAAAACGCGACGCCTACCGCGCTGCTGAATTACACAAGGCTTCCCTGCTGCATCTGCTGCGCAAAGACAACGCGGCAGCACGAAAACGCGCTCAGGCCGGCGGACATCGCCAGCACCGTCTGGGCAAGGATCCCTTTCAACTGGGCGGCAGTTTCGTCTTCGGGCCTGGCAACGTGGATCGTTATGCCCACGTTAGTCAGACTTTTGGCGACAACGCCTCACCCGACGCTCTACTGGCAGCGCTGGGATAGATGGAGGGGCTCAATCCGGAAATTGGGTGTCCACCCTCAGCTCACATTCGTCCCGGCCCGCAAAGGGTTCCGTGGAGCCTGTGTGGCCATTCAGAATTGTGGCCATAAACACAAAGACCCTGCCCGAACCCCCGATTTCGCGAAGGGAGATTTCACCATGGCCAAGGGACGAAATCGTCAAGAAGTACAAACAATAGCTGTTCCCTTC
>DATDGP010000286.1:0-2011 GCA_036522035.1 Terriglobales bacterium | reverse complement strand
GAGGCTGGCGGGGGTTAGGCGCCTCATGGGGTCGAAGGCTTCCGGCTGTCCCGGTGCGGGCGGCTGATCCAATTCGGACGGTTAGGTAGCCTTACCCGCGCCCTTTTCTGAATGCCCTAACAAGCTCCAGAATTAACCAGCCGCCACCGGTTACGAGGGTGTCCCAGCCGTAGTTGAAGGTTGGTAACGGCGGGTACTTCATCTTACGCTACCCTTTCTTTCGACGTCTGAGTTTGCGGTTCACGGCCGAGGATGGTGGCTAAGGCCCATACATCCCGATGGCCGTCGATTTTGCGGAAGTGCTTTTCGGTAAGCAGCCATGCCGAGGCGACCCAGCGCTCCACCATATCCTGATCGCGCCAGCGGGTGACATTGCCGGTGCGGCGAGCCACGCCGCCCTGCGGGCTCTCGATCACGTTGGTCGTGGCCAAGCATTTATAGAGCGACGGAGGCAGCTTCAACCGCTGTAAGGTGAACATCTCCGCCAGGCCCTCGCGCAAGCTGCGCGCCGCCGATTCATGATCGCGTTCCAGGAACCGGGCCAACTGCTCCAAGCGTTTCTCGCCTTCCTCCGGCGTCGCCACTTTCCAGGCCGCCCGCATCAGGTTGAGGGTTTGCCCTTGTTGTTCGGGAGGCAACTCATCCAATACGTTGCGGAGCTTGTGATTCCGGCACCGCTGCACGTGTTGCCCGGCGCCGAACACCTCATCAATGCCCGCGCGTAGCGCTTTCGCGCCATCGATGATGAACAGATATTTACGATCCGTGGGCAGGCCCTGATCGCGCAGGTGCGTCAGCAGCCGTTTGACCGCAGCCGCGTTTTCCGTCGCGCCCGCTTCGATGCCCAGGATGTGCTTGCGGCCTTCCCGATCCACGCCCACCGCACTCAGAATCATGTGCGCACCGAAGCGTTGCCCATCAATATAGATCACCAGGACCTCGGTCGCCTCCCAGCGCTTGCCGCGCAAAGCTTTGAGTTGCTCCGCGCTGGCTTCGATGGCTTGGCGGCTCACCGAACTGCGCGAAACACCCACCGTTTCCGCCATTGCCGGCAGCACCTCGTCGTATTCGCGCGTGGAGACACCGCGCATCAACGCGCCCAGAATGTGCTGTTGCAGGCCCCGGTCCTGACGCAGTTTTTCGTACGCCGGAATCTTCACTTCGCCCTCGGTTTTGTGGCGCAGGCGCGGACGATTCACTTTCACCTCCCGGTCGGCCAGCTTGATCTTTCCCGCTTGCGAGCCGTGCCAGCGGATCTCTCCGCTGGGCTTGCCCGGCGTGCGGGTTCCGGCGATCTGTTCCGCGCTCAGCGTCAGGATGGTCTCCAGCGTCTGCATCTGGATCTGGTACATGACCTGGCTCACCTCCTGGCTGGCGCTTTCAATCAGGTTCACGATGGGCAGCAGGATCTGTCCGTTGGCTTGGCAGAACTGCTCTACGATGGCGGTCGAGTCCTTGGCGGCTCGCGTCACGATCTGGTATGGTTTCTTCACGGCGGTTGGCTCCTTTTAGGATTTACGGTTTGGCAACCAGATTCTAACCTGGCGCCTCCGCCGTTACCAACCTTCAACTAAAACTGGGACATCCTCGTGTCTGGCCTGGACGACAACTGCAAGGTTCTCGACTACAGTGATCTGAACGTTGAGGGTGCTCACATCGCTGCTCGCTTTTTCAATGTGAGGTTTCTAGCTGGAACTGAAGAACATATCGGGTCCATGTTTGAGACACATGCAAAACGTCCTCAGGTGGCTTTCATGGGAGATATAGCCGCTAAGCAGAATGCCGTCACGACCTCCATCCAGCGGAACGTTGAGAAGTGGGCACTCGAAGATTACCTTCACCTCAGGCGAACCCAGCCGTTGCCATTCAATGCCCGTCCAAGTACATCAATGGAGACAATCTAATCTTCAATGCCGACCTGGGATCTGGATAGGATATTAGCTCCGACTCTGGGTTCTCTATTTTTGACCGGAATCATGGGGCACAACTATCTTCACGTACCGGGCGATGC
>DATDGP010000285.1:0-2004 GCA_036522035.1 Terriglobales bacterium | reverse complement strand
GCGGCTGAGTGTCACCAGCCCGCAAGACCACCGGCGAGGACATCACGTTGCTGATGCTTGACTGACCTACAGCTTTCACGAACAGGGAAACCGGCGACGGCAGCGGAAACTTCGTCAGGTTGAGCGAGTGCGTCCCGGCGGGGACATCCGCCAGCTTGGTCAAGTTCTGTCCATCGGTGGAAGCAAAGACCGTGTAGTGGTGGATGGTGCTCTCCGCCGCGCCGCCACCCAGAGTCCAACTCAGCGTACTGCCCGATGCTGAAGGCACCACGAAGCCGCAATTGTCGATTCCACTTTCGATTTCGCTGCCCTCTTCGTAGTCATTCCAGGTCACGATCTGCAACGCCGGTAATTGGTCGCCGGCGGAGTAGAACTTACCGATCTCGTGGAAAGTGTTGACCCATGTTGTGCCGCACTGCTGGTGTATCTGGCGATTTGTGCCCCACATGGCCAGCGGGTCGTCGAAGCCTTTGTATGTGGAACCGATGGCGGGACGTCGGGAAGCTTTGGCGGCGGTGTAGAAAGCGTCCTCGGCGGCAAGCTCCTGATTGAAGGCGTCGGTGGTGTTGATGTCGATCCACTGGAACGACCCTCCAGCAAAACTCTGAGTCATGCCCTCCGGACCGCGGAACACCAGCAGCTCACCGGCCGGCATGGAAGCCAGAACTCGCTTCCAGTCGATGAAGAACTGGGTAATGCCGAAGGTAAAGATCACCGGCTGGCCGCCAATCTTCAGATACGCCGGTGAAGGCACAAACGTGGAGTTGATGAAGGTGAGGTCGCTGATCAACTGGCTCGTTACGTCGCATCCGTTGGCCACCGCGGCGTTGAAGAGCGCACCGGAATCTTCCATGATCGCGAACTGAAATCCGGGATGGGCCTCGGCTTCTTTCTGCATGAGCAGGGAAGCGGGGCTGAGAATAGCCACGTTGGGTCCGAACCAATCGATCACGACTCCGTTAATCCCGCGGCTCACCATGTCGACCACCTGGCGATGGACCTGCGCGGGATCGTCGGAGTTATAGCCCACGTTCATGTGGCTGGCCCCGCCGAACCAGGGCAGCCAGCTCGCCAGCACCAGTGTGTTCGAACCGGCGTAGAGCATTGCCTCGACCGGCACCTTGCTTACGTTGCCGGCAGCGGCGTTGCCGTTCCGCTGCGCGGCGAATCCGTTGGCGGCGCTGGTGTTGTTGGCCGTTTCCGCTTGCAACGTGGTAGTAGGAATCAGTACCGCACTGGTGGTTTGAGCCTGCAGGGCATGGGAGGGTGCCAAGGTGAGCAGGCTTGTGGTCAAGAGCGAAATCCAGGCCAGAGAAGGAAGAGCACGGGGAAAGAAACAACGATGGCGCATGACCCGCTCCAGAGTTCAGCCGCGCATGCGACCACAAGAGGAGTACGTGCGCAGCCACTTTAGGGGTTTTGTCTATGGGATGCTCGATGCAGGCGCGCGGGATTGACCGCGCTCGAGATTACAGCCGGCACAGACAGGGTTTGATTCGGCGGAAAACCTTCGGACCGAAGTCTTATCGGGGCGAAGAAGCGTCTAGAGAAGGACATTTCGAGCCGAAGAAGCGTCTAGAGAAGGACATTCGCAGCGGCTTATCGGTGCTGGGGCACGATTCAGTCCCGAACAAGGCCCGGTCTTCTGGAAAATTCTGTCTGGAACCATGCGCCAATGCTGCGTTAGGATGGGGCATCTCGGTAGGGTCCTCTCCGAGGAGCAGGAGATCCAGACTAACCGCGCGTATCCATTCCTGACACGTCCGCATACCTTGCGGGAAAAGAACCCAATCCTAGCCATGAATCCATCGACCGAGACGCCGGAGCAGCAAAAATCGGCCGCGGGAACTTCAAGAGTGATTGCCGGGAAAGACGAGCGCCTCGAAGTTCTGTCAGAATCGCCTTTGGTGCTTGAGACCCCGCTAAGTTTGCTGGCCGGCAGCACGATTACGCCGAAGTCGCAACTGTTCGTCAGAAATGCACGGGACCTGCCGCAGGCTCTGA
>DATDGP010000284.1:0-3067 GCA_036522035.1 Terriglobales bacterium | reverse complement strand
ACCTCGCCGAAGGGCGCGTAATGGTAATCCGGGAAGATGTCAATGTGATCGAGCGCAGCCCGTGTGGCCGTGATGCTGTGCGATTTAGGCACGTCTTCCCAACGGTTGAGCGACAGGTCCCGGACCAGCGTTCGGCCCATGCGCACGAACATAGGCGATCCGGCCGAAACAATCAAGGGCCGCTTAGGCGCAAGGAAGGGTCCCCAGAGGGTCTCCAGTTCGGGTGTCCACAAGCTTCGGAGCCTCGTGTCACCCGCGGCACTCACTGTTTTTGTCGCCTGATAAATGACTACCGCGCCGACGGTGAGGAGCGCAAGGGCCAATCCGATGGCCAGCTGTCGCCAAAAAAGCATCGACTGATGCGGCTTCATGATGGACAGAGCGTCAGGCTGCGCTTCGATGAGGGATATACGTTGCTCGACGTTGAGCCTGTAATGTCCTTTGGGCAAGTCGATGAGGACCGGATCGTCTTTGCCTTCGCTGCTGTAGTAGTCGTTCAGACGCTGCCGCAGGCGACCCACTTGCAGACGGACGATCGAGTCCTGCCTGGGATCATAGCTCGGAGACTTCCCGAATGCATCCAACCCAATCGCATACTCTTTCAGCTGATATGCTTCACCCGTTGCCGTCTTGTCGGCCAGGTAGCGCAGAAGTCGCCGCAGCGATTCGGAGTTGCGAAAAGTGTCGCTGCGCAAGATGCGCTCGACCTGCGCTTCCACTGTCCCAGGCTCCATTACGACCATACTTGGCGGCTAGTATATCACTGGCTGCCACGCTCGTCTAGGCGATGAGGATCACATGACACCGGGCGCCGGCGGAATCGCCTGCGCTTGCGACGGTACTGGTGCGAATTCGAGCAACGGAGATCGGGTCGCTTAGTCTGATGAGATTGGAAATGTTCGCGGTCACGCAGTCAGGGCCGCTCGTCAGATTTCCGGAAAGGGTGCGTTGGGTACTTGCCTCTCCGCACTTGTACCCACTTCGGCAACTCGCCCTGCGCTTGCAATTCCGCCCCCGCTCGGTGTGACGCGGCATAGGCATCGAGCGTGATCTTGGCCGAGACCCGTTGGTTCTTCATGGCGTTTTGCAGAAAGGCTTTAGCTGCGTTTACATCCCTAAGCCGCGCCCGACTTTTCTCTTGTTACAGATCGTTGGTCCGATGCTAACACATTCGGCTGCGGCGGTCGATCGGTTTCCGACGATGCGCGCCAACTGGTGCCGATTGATGAGCTGAAGCGTGCGTAGCGTCGTAGTGTACGATTACAATTGCGCCCCGGATCGCTCAAGGTCGGGCGCTTGAGCAGGGAGAAGAAATGTCGATGAAATTGGCGAAATCGGGGTTGCTTTTCACCATGGCGGCGGTGGCGGCCTGGGCCCAGGTCAATGTGGGCGAACAGAAGCCCGAAGCCAGCCTCCCCTTCACAATGACCACGGTGACCACGTTTAAACTGCCCTGGCGGCTGGCCTTCTTGCCCGATGGCCGCATGCTGATCACCGAAAAGGTCGGGTCCGTTTGGTTGGTATCCCAGCAGGGAGAGAAGATCCGGGTGGAAAATACGCCTGCAGTTTATTGGCAGGGCCAGAACGGCATGCTCGGCGTCTTCGTCTCGCCACGGTACTCAACCGACCAGAGTATCTATCTCACCTATGCTGAGCCGGGTGACTATGGCGGAGGCCTGGCGCTTGCGCGCGCCAAGCTGAACTCCACCGCCGCCTCGGCTAAACTCGAAAACTTCGAGGTGCTGTGGCGCCAGATGCCCAAGGGCAAGGGCGGGCAGGAAGGCGCGCAGATCGCCTTCTCACCCGACGGCAAGTATCTGTTCCTCGCCGTTGGCGACCGCCAGCGCATGACCCCTGCCCAGGATCCAGACCAGCCCGAAAGCAAGATCCTGCGCCTTACGCTGGACGGCAAACCAGCCCCCGACAATCCCAATCATGTCAAAACCGGCGCTGCCACCATTCCCCTGATCGATCCGCCCAGGGACACCGAAGCCGCAAAGACCGCGAAGGTGGTTAGCACCTATACCTTTTCCGGCCCCAACTTGACGCCGGCTGAAACCTGGGCCAGCGGCGTCCGCACGCCCTACGGCCTGGCGTTTTCGCCCACCGGCGAATTGTGGGAGGTCGAGCATGGCCCGCGCGGCGGCGACGAGCTGAACCTGATTGAGCGGGGCAAAAATTACGGCTGGCCGCTCGTCTCCTATGGGCAGAACTATAACGGCGTCCCCATTCCCAAGCCCGACACGCGGGCCGACCTGGCGAAGCCAGTGCTCTATTGGGTGCCGGTGATCGCGCCGGGCAATCTGATGTTCTACAGCGGCACCCAGACCTTCCCGCAATGGAACGGCGACGGCTTCATCAGCGGCCTCGCGACCGAGTCGCTCAACCGCATCATCTTTGACGGCCACGGTGGCGCCAAAACCGGCGAGCGCTGGGATGTGGGCCACCGCATCCGAGATGTGGAACAAGGCACCGATGGGTCGCTGTGGATGCTCGAAGACGCCAATCCCGGCGCCCTCATCCATGTGACGTCCAAGTGATCACTTCGCGTTGAAACAACAAGCAAAGCGCCGGAGCGATCCTACCCTTTTCGCTTCGCCGGTCGCCGCGCGTCCTCAGTTCATGTTTCAGGGCGGCTAGATTGAGAGTCAATGGCGAGCCCAGTCAGGGCCAGAAAAGATACTTTAGCTGACTTCAACCGATTGATGTCGGCACTCGTCGGAGCGCGCACAAGGCGAGGCGAGTTTCTAGAGCAGATTACGGACTTCACCGGAACTATTTTTCGAGCGTCCTCGAAGGGACTACAGCCGGCCCGGACCTTGACGTATGGATACCGCCGTCTAAGCAGGCCGATGCGCCTTGAGGAAGGAATGAATTTGGCGCACCGCCAGCGGAATCCGTTCCTTTGGCTCTTTCCACGGGAACATGCTCACTTCGGCTTTCGGAGCCAGCATTGCGCACTCCATTGCGACGGCGTAAGGGTGCGCGGGGACCTCGTCCGGCAGGACCAGGATCGGGTTTTGGCAATTCCGCACGAAATCGCGTGTCACGGTGAAAACGAAGTCGG
>DATDGP010000283.1:0-12113 GCA_036522035.1 Terriglobales bacterium | reverse complement strand
GTAGAGCTCTTCGGCGGTTTGCAGCTTCTGATGGACCAGGTCTTTGTAGTCGGGCACGCCGACTTTTTGCGCGGCCAGTTTGTAGAGGCGGGCGGAAAACATGTCGCTGAGGAACTTGATGGCGTTGTCGGCGCGTTCAGTGAGTTCGCTCACGTCGAGCAGCACGGTATGCAGCTTGCCGGCAGCGCGGGCCGTGCGCCAGCGCGACCACAAGCCGGTGCCTCCGGTTTCGAGGAAGTCGTAAACGCCTTCGAGTTCCTTGGTGAGCAGTTCGTCGTAGTGGCGGAACTCGAGCAGCTGCGAGTTGGCGTATTGCAGCAACTGGATCGCGGTTTCGGCGCCCGCTGGCGTGTCGTAGATGAAAGCGGCGTTCCAGCCGATCACGGCCAGGTCGTTGGGATAGTAGGAGATGCGGGACTGGAGAATCTCCTGTTTCTCGCCGTCGGACAGTACGGCCGTTTCGCCGCGCACGACCTGGGCAATGCGGTCAGCCTGGCTCGCCAGCAGGTCGGTGGCGGAGGGCGAGCCGGCAATCTCGCGCACGTGGAAAATGAAGTAGTCTTCCTGCAGCCATTCGGCGGTGTAGGGCTTGACCAGTGCCGGGGCCGCCAGCTTCAGTTTCTCTTTGACGACGCGCGAGGCCAGATTCTCGAAGTTCGAGTCAGAGGTCCAGCGGCAGGAAAGCTGCACCAGGGCGTCCCAATCGCCGGAAAACGGCAGCTCGAAGACCAGGCTGACTACGCCATAGTCGTAATACTTGATCTGCCCGTCGAGGCGTTCGCCGGTTTCGAGGATCAAAGGCTCCAGAGTCTCTTCAACCGGCGGCCGCTGATAGCGGACGTAGCCGGGGGAATGGTGCTTGAAGCTGGCGTCGGCGGTGCGGGCGCCGAAAATCTTGCGCAGTTCGTCGAGGCGAATCTCCTCACAAACGTCGAACTGGATCAGCACTAGGGCGGACCCATGCAACGGCGTAGCTCTCGCCTCCAACCCAGCGCCGTGGGGCTGGACTCCGTGGGAGGGGTTGAACTGAAATGTGGCGGCCCGGTCTTGAGGCGAGGCGCTGGCCACGTCCGGGTTAACGGCGGTTGTGAGTTCGCGTTCCATGAGGCTTGTCCCAGTTACGTAAGAATTCAGCTGCGCATTGAGACTTGTGCGGCGAGAGTTCTATTGTCCCAGAAAAGGGGGTCGTCTGGCGAGTGGGAGGGGATAGCGGAGAGCTATGACCTTAGGTAAGATATTTATAATCAATGCTTTATGGAGATTTTCCACAACAGGAAAACGCCTGCCGCGAGGGCTCCCAGGCCCATTCCGGCGCGTTGCATGGAGGCTTGGACCTCGGATTGGCGCTGCCGAACGCGGGAAGACTCGGGATAGGGCCCGGGCGACGTTTGGGGAGTGCTCATGTCGGGACGGGCGCTCCCGCCCGTCGCATCAGGCGCAGCTTGAGATTCTTCGACTGCCTCGTGCAGCGCCATTTGCAGAACTTCAGCAAGGTGCAGGGCGTGGCGGTCAGTTCCCTGGGCGATCTGTTCGCGACAACTGAAGCCGTCGGCGATGATCAGGCAATCTGCGGGTGCGCTGCGGACGGCGGGGAGCAGTTCGAGTTCGCCGATGGCCTGGGAGATGTCGTATTTGTCGCGCTCGAATCCGAACGAGCCCGCCATACCGCAGCAGCCTGGGGCGGGCTGGCGGAAGTCGACTCCGAGGCGGTGCAGCACGGACTCTTCGGCGGTCATCTTCTGAATGGACTTGTGATGGCAGTGCCCGTGGAGCAGTGCAGTGCGCTCGAAGCGCGGCAACTCGAAGTGGCGGGCGTGGGTCTCCAGGAATTCGCTGAGGAGATAGGTCTGACGGGCCAGAGCCTGGGCGCGCTGGTCATGGGGGAAAAGATTGACCAGTTCGTCGCGGAAGACGGCGACGCAGCTGGGTTCGAGGCCGACGACGGGAATCCCGGCTTCGATCTCCGGGGAGAGTTCGTCGAGGATCTGGAGCAGCAGGGCCTCGGCGCGGTCGAGCATGCCGAAGTCGTAGAGCGGGCGTCCACAGCACAGATTGGCGCGGGGGACGATGACGCGGAAGCCGGCGGCTTCGAGGATTTCTACCGCGGCTTTTGCGGTGGAGGGAAGGAAATAGTTGTTGAGTGTATCGGGCCAGAGGAGAACGGGCGGGCGGTCCTCAGGGGCTAAAGCCCCATTTCCTCCGCGCTCTTGACGCGGCGCTGAAGCGCCACTCTTCCACCCGTTAACGCTCTTCCGCCCATTGTCGCTGTTCCACCCGTTGGCTCTGTGGAACCAGGATTTGAACGTTTCGGGTGCGAAGGCTGGAATTGTGCGCTGGGACGGGATGCCCGCGACGAACTTCGCCAAATCGCGGAGGAGCGGCAGTTGCGTGGTCAGATTCACTAGCCCCGGAGCGTTCGAGGCCAAGCGCGCCCAGAGATCGATATTGGCGAAAGCGTAGGCGTTTAGCGGACGCACCCGACCTTCGTAATAGTGCGAGAGGAATTCGGCTTTGTAAGTAGCAACGTCCACGCCGACGGGGCAGTCGCTTTTGCAGCCTTTACAGGCCAGGCAGAGGTCGAGGGATCGCTTCACTTCTTCGCTGCGCCAGCCTTCTCGGATGATCCCATCTTCTCGAGATCGGCCTTGTGTCATCTCCCAGAGCAGATGGGCGCGGCCGCGAGTGGAGTGTTCTTCTTCGCGCGTGGCGCGATAGCTGGGGCACATCACGCCGCCCTCGTCGCGGCGGCACTTGCCGACGCCCACGCAGCGGAGCGTAGCGTGGGCCAGGCTGCCGTGGTCAGCGGGAAACTGGAAGTGGGTTTCGGGCTGCCAGGGAGCGTAGTTCGCGCCAAGGCGCAGATTCTCGTCAAGCTTGTAAGGCTCGATTAGCTTGCCGGGGTTCATTTTCCAGTCCGGATCCCAGGCGGACTTGAATTCGCGGAAGGCCTGCACCAGCTCCGGGCCAAACATCTTGGGGAGGAGCTCGGCACGGGCTTGCCCGTCGCCGTGCTCGCCCGAAAGCGAGCCGCCATAGCTGACGACCAGGTCGGCCGCTTCTTCGACAAACTTGCGAAACTTCGCAATGCCCTCTTTCGATTGCAAATCGAAGTTAATGCGGTTGTGCACGCAGGCATGTCCGAAATGTCCGTAGAGCGAGCCTTTGTATCCGAAGTCGACCATGAGCTTGCGCAAGTCGCGAAGATAGCTGCCAAGGTTGGCCGGGGCCACGGCTGAGTCTTCCCAGCCCTCCCAGTAGAGCGGTTCGCCGGGGACGAACGAGGTTGCTCCCAAGCTTGACTCGCGGACTTCCCAGACGCGCTTGGCCTGCCACTTATCGGTAAACAGATGGAAGGTGGGCGGGCTGGCGGTGCGGGAGAGAGCTTCCATCAGGGCGCGGGCCTGCGCTTCTGCTTCGGGTGCGGTCGAAGCGCCGAATTCCACCAGAAGCCAACCTCCACCTTGCGGCAAGAACGACAAGCCTTCAGAGTTGATTCCCTTTCGGCGCGTGTATTCGACGAGGAGATCGTCCATGCCCTCCAGACCGATGGGCTTATGAGCCATGACTTCGGGAACATGGTCGGCGCACTGAAAAATGTCAGGATAGGCCACCACCAACAGCACGCGTTCGGGAGGGCTTTCGACCAGGCGGCAAGTGGCCTCGAGCACGGTGACGCACGTGCCCTCGGAACCGACAAGAGCGCGGGCTACGTTAAACCCGTTGTCCAGGAGCAGGTGATTCAGGTTGTAGCCGGAAACGCGGCGGGGAATGTTGGGGAAGCGTTCGCGAATAAGGCTGCTGTATTTGTCGGAGATGGCGCGGAGCTTGCCGTAAATTTCGCCGCGGCGCCCGCCTTCGCGGATGATGCGGTCGAGATCGGCGCTCGAAGTCTGGCCGACCTTCATGCGCAGGCCGTCGTAGGTGAGAACTTCGAGTTCTTCGATGTTGTCGTCGGTCTTGCCGGCCATGATCGAATGCACGCCACAGGAGTTGTTGCCGATCATTCCGCCAAACGTGCAGCGATCGTGGCTGGCTGGGTCGGGGGCGAAGGTAAGGCCGTGCTTCTCGGCGGCGTTGCGCAGATTATCGAGGACCACCCCGGGCTGCACGCGAGCTATGCGGCGGGCGGGGTCAATCTCGAGGATTTGCGCCATATATTTCGAGAAGTCGAGAATGACGGCTACGTTGCAGCACTGGCCGGCAAGCGACGTGCCTCCGCCGCGACATAGCAGGGGTGCGCCGAACTGGCGGCAGAGAGAGACTGTTGCGAGAACGTCATCCACGTCGCGGGGCAGCACTACGCCGATCGGAACCTGGCGATAGTTTGAGCCGTCTGTGGCGTAGAGGGCACGGCTGCCGCTATCGAAGCGAACGTCGCCACGAATAGCAGCGCGCAGGGCTTCGGCCAATGCGGCCGCGTCGACATCCGATGACTTTGAAGCTTGGGCGAGATCGACCAATCTGTCGGGCATCTGAAAGCGGACCTCGGACCTCGGGCGTCAGGCTTCAGGCTTCAGCCTTTAGACTTCGGCCGAGGCGACGGTGTCTTCCGATTTTAATCTCAGTTCGAGGTTGCGCCGCTTGAGGGACCCATCGTACCCGCTGGATGGGTCACGTGGGTGATCTGGATTTTTGTCCGACCGTCCTCACCCTGAATGTTGATCGTGGTCATGTTCTTTGGATCCTGCTGAATGATCGTGCAGCGATTCTGGTCGGAGGTGGAGACCATGGCATTGGGGAACTTGGCCTTGTAGAAGGCCGAAACCTGGTCCACGGAATCGTTGCTCTCAAAAGTGCCGGAGGCCGTATGAATCCCGGCGAAGGTAACTGTAGCTGCCCCGTTTTTCTGGGCTTGCGCGCCGGGATAGATATCCACGCCCAGATCTCGGGCAATGTCTTCCGGGTTCTTGGGCGTCTCCATGCTGCCGAACGGAGTCTCGACTTTTACGTGGTCTCCCTCTTGCTTTACGTGCAGGTTGTGCGCCACCCGCCAGCCGATGAAGGCGACCGTGGAAACCGCGAGCACGCCCAGGATGACAAACACTCCCACGACAATGAGGATGACCTTGAGAACGCCGCTGCCGCCACCTTGAGTTGCGGCGGGGGATGGGGCGGCTGGGGCTGCAACCCCGCCGGCCGCCGGAGCAGAGGCGGCTGCGCCGCACTTGTTACAGAATTTGGTCCCCGCATCGAGACTGGCGCCACAGGAGTTGCAGAATGCCATAAGTCACCTCACATCGAAGGTTGTGCAGGATGGGCGCGAGTATACCTCAGAGCGGGTAGAAATGATCGGCGAATCCGAATCCCGGCAGCTTAGCGGTTAACTACTCATTCCCCAGCATTTGTGCCGGCCATTGCTAACTCCAGGTGCGGCTGGCGTAATCGGCCATGGTGAGAGACAGCAGGAGCAGGAGAAAGAAGAGGGCGGACACCACGACCACCTTGGTCATCTTCTCGCTCGCGCCCCTGAGGTGCATGAAGAACAGAGCGACCAGAGTTGCTTTGATGGTGGCGATGGTAAGGGCAATCGCAGCGTTAAACGGGCGCAGATCGATAAAGGCCACTTTGTACGTCACGTAGGTGCCCACCAGCAGCGTACCCCAGATCACAAGATACTTTTTTATCGGAGATGATGTTGAGTGTGCAGACATATCAGCCTCACGGGTGCCGGTCGATCAAATAGAGCAAGGGAAACAGGTAAATCCATATGATGTCGACGAAATGCCAATATAGGCCGCCGATTTCAACGGGAGTGTGGTACTCCGGGGTGAATCGCCCTTTGCAGGCCATGGTCAGGAGCCAAAGAAAAACACCGATGCCAATGATCATGTGCAGCGCGTGCAGGCCCGTCATGATGAAGTAGAGAGAAAAGAATATTTGCGCGTGCTGCGGATTGGCGTATTCCCCGGGATGCCCGGGGATGGGCACGTTCTCGAAACTGAAAGAAGGGCCGGGTACGTGATGTTCCTCAAACTTGTCGTAATACTCTTTACCTTTGATCCCGAGGAAGACAAACCCAAGGAGCAGCGTGACAATCAGGCTCACGATGAGAAGCCCGCGGCGGGCAGTCTGTGCGGCCCAAACCGCGAAAACCACCGTCAAGCTGCTGCAGATGAGCACCGCCGTATTGGTGGCGCCGAGGGTGGCATTGATGGATTTGCTGGCGGCAGCGAAATCACCGAAGTATGCCAGCCGGTAGATCAGGTAGGCGCAGAAAAGGCCGCCAAAAAACATGACTTCAGTGCCCAGGAAAACCCACATGCCCAGGCTGGCGGCGTCGCGTTGCTGCTGCGGCTCGACGAAGTGATGTAACAGGGCCGGGTCGTGGCCTTCCACGTGGACGGCGGCTGCGGCGGTTGGACTATCCGACACCGGGGACCTCCTCTGCGGGGAGAATATCGGGAAGGTCTTCGTAGTTGTAAGCCTCCCAGGTTACAACCGGCTCTTCGTCGAAATTGAACGTGGTCGGGGGTGATGGCGTCTTCCACTCCAGGCCGGCAGCGTTCCAGGGATTATCAGGCGCTGGCTTGCCGTAACGCATGGACCACAGGAAGTAAACCATGGGCAGCAGATAGCCAATTCCAAGTACCGTCGCGCCCGCCGTAGACAGCACGTTGAGCACCTGAAACTCTCCCGGATACTGGTAGTAGCGGCGGGGCATGCCGAGATAGCCGAGAATGAACTGCGGGAAGAACGTCAGGTTGAATCCGATGAATACGATCAACGCAGCGAGCCGCGCCCAACCCTCAGGGTAGAGACGGCCGGAAATCTTGGGCCACCAGAAATGCATGCCGCCGAGATAGCCCATTACCGCGCCTCCGACCATGATGTAGTGGAAGTGGGCGATTACAAAATAGGTGTCGTGAACGTGCGGGTCGATTCCGAGACAAGCCAGGAACAGCCCGGTGAGGCCGCCGATGGTGAACAGTCCAACAAAGCCGAAGGCGTAAAGCATGGGCGCATCGTAGTGGATGGAGCCCTTGTACATGGTTGCCGTCCAGTTAAAGACTTTGATGGCAGAGGGTATCGCAACCGCGTAGCTCAAGAGAGAAAACACGAGCGCGGAATAAACGGAAATTCCCGCGACAAACATATGGTGCGCCCAAACCAGGAAGCCGAAAACTGCAATCGAGATCGAGGACAGAGCGACGAAGGTGTAGCCGAAGATACGCTTGCGCGAGAAACAGGCAATGATTTCAGTGACGACGCCCATCGCAGGCAGAATCATGATGTAGACGGCAGGATGCGAATAGAACCAGAACAGATGCTGGAAGAGCAACGGATCGCCGCCCAGCTTGGGGTCGAAGATTCCGAGGTGCAGCGCGCGTTCGGCGACCACGAGAACCAGAGTGATGGCGATGACTGGCGTGCCCAGGAGTTGCACAATGCTGGTAGCGTAGTGGGCCCAGATGAATAGCGGCAGGCGCCA
This sequence comes from Terriglobales bacterium, assembly GCA_036522035.1. GTDB lineage: Bacteria > Acidobacteriota > Terriglobia > Terriglobales > Acidobacteriaceae > Angelobacter. Next base: position 4,684 of record DATDGP010000283.1, on the reverse strand, counting down.
CCACGTCATGCCGGGGGCGCGCATGCGATGAATGGTGACCACGAAATTCAATCCGGTGAGGATGGAGGAGAAGCCGGCAACGAAGATTGCCAGTCCGGCTTCAATGACTTTGGTATTGCTGAAAGCAGTGCTGAAAGGGACGTAGAAGGTCCAGCCGGTGTCGACGCCGCCCGTCAACATGCAATGCATCATCATCACGCCGCCGATGACGTAGAGGTACCAACTCAACAGATTGATCCTGGGAAAGGCCAGATCCTTGGCGCCGACCATTAGGGGCACAAGGAAGTTGCCGAGCACAGCCGGGATCGATGGGATGAGGAAGAAGAAGACCATCACCTGGCCGTGCATGGTGAACAGTTTGTTGTAAGTATCGGCCTGCACCAGGTCGCCGGCGGGAGTGAGCAATTCCAGACGGATGAGCAGCGCGAAGAAGCCGCCGATGAAGAAGAAGAAAGTGATGGAAGCGAGATAAAGCAGCGCGATGCGCTTATGGTCGGTGGTGAGCAGCCACGACCACACGCCGTAATGTTTGTTCAGGTAATTCTCGCGTTCAACGGGTTGTGCAACCGCGGTAGCCATCTTATTCCACCTGACTCTTTTTGGTTTCTGGGGTCGCCGTGCTGGCGCTGGTTGCGGCAGGTTTCACAGAGGCGAGCGACTTGACGTACGCCACCAGCGCGTTCACCTGCTCCTCGCTGACCAGGCCCTGAAATGTGGGCATGATGGGCTGGAATCCCTTTACTCGCCTGGCGCCCGGATCGAGGATGCAGTCGCGAACGTAGTTTTCGTCGGCGGTGACCGTGCGCCCATCTGCGAGCTGCACCGGCTTGCCGAACACTCCCTGCAGATTGGGGCCGCGCCCCTGCCCGTCAGTCCGATGGCAGGTGGAGCAACCCAGTTCGGCGAAAGTCTTTTCTCCGGTGGCGGAAAGCGGGCCGGTTGGACCACCGCTCATCCAGGCTTCGTACTGCGCAGGTTCCATCACGACAATCGAGCCGATCATGCCGGAGTGCTGCGTGCCGCAATATTGGGTGCAGAACAAGTGATAGGTGCCGGGCTTGGTGGCGCGGAACCACGCCACGGTGTAGCGGCCGGGCAATACGTCCTGCTTCATGCGGAAAGCCGGGACAAAGAAGCTGTGGATTACGTCCTGCGAAGTCATGATCAGCTTTACGTCGCGGCCCACGGGAACGTGTAACTGGTTAAGCTCGCGCTGGCCTTCGGCGTGTTCCATCTTCCACATCCATTGTTTTGCAACCACGTAGACTTCCGTGGAGTCACGTGGTGGAGTGTGCTGCTTCATGAAAACGAACGCTCCCCAGACGAAGAACACCATGAAAACGCAAAACGGAATGATCGTCCAGGTCAGTTCCAGAGGCGTGGAACCATCGATTTGCTCGGCCACCACGTCGGTGCGCCGGCGATAGCGGGCGGCAAAATAGAGCAGGCAGGTAAACACCAGGAGCGCAACCATGCCGCACACCACGAGCAGGAAGATAAAAATCGCGTCTACCCGGCCCGCCATGGACGAGGCCCGCTCCGGCCATAATGGAAAATTATCGAGCATGTTTTGACTGACTCATCTTTATCCTGCTATGCCTTGCCCGCCTTCAGCCCGTCAATTCCAGACCCGCGTGCGCTGGAGCCTTTTGGCCTCGCCGCCCTCACCGGCCCCATGCGGAACAGAATTAGAAGCATTATGCCCAAAATCAAGATCGTAAGCCCTGCGCCCAGTCGCAAAATATTGGCAATCACGGCGCCATATTTCCCGGTGGCGGGATCGTAGTGATAGCAGTAGAGCAAGACCGTGTCGACCGCGCTGCCGATCTTCTCTTGCGAAGCTTCGACCAATCCCAAGCGCAAATCTTTCGGTGGAAAATCCACGCCGTAGAAGTAACGCGAAATTTTTCCTTGCGGCGTGAGCACCATAATGGCCGTGGCGTGAGCGTACTGGTCGGTCTTCGCGTCGTACTGATACTGGAAGCCGACGGCCCTGGTCAGAGCATTGATTGCATCCGGCTGCCCGGTCAGGAAGTGCCAGCCTCGCTCGGCGCCAGGGCGGCCATACCGGTGGACATAATCTTTCTTTTTGGCTGCTGCCAGCTCCGGTGTCTCGTTGGGATTGAAGCTCACCGTGATCACGTCATACTCGTTGCCCAGGTTAAAGCTCACCATCTTCATGGCGCCGGTGAGTCCGGCGAGAACTTCGCCGCAAAGCATGGTGCAGTTGTAGTACGCCAAATCGAGGATGATGGGTTTGCGGCCGAAGTAATCGCCCAGCTTCACGGTCTTTCCGGTTTCATCACGGAAGATGAGGTCGAGCGGGACCTGCCCGTCGAGATGCTGCTCGATGCCCACATTCTGCAGTTTCGGCGGACGCACATTCGCGGGGGGAGATGTGATTCCCTTGGTCATGATCTGGCCGAAGGCAGACGACGCCAGCAGAGCGAAGGTTATCGCGATGCGCAGCGCAGGAACCAAATTGCAATCGTCACGATGCATCACTGTGAACCTCCCTTGCTGGATTGCGCTTTGGTCTTCGCTTTTGGCTTGGCTGGGGTACTGGATCCGGTACCCTGGGCTTCCGCGCCCTGCGCGGCAGACTGCGAGCGCACGGGCAACCCGCGCTGTTCGATCAGATCCATGGCGCGCTCAATCGGGATGTGCACCGTAACGTGACTGTCGTCGACATAGCCGTAGCTGTTGAGTTTCTCCTCTTCCGCGATGCGGTCTGCGTTCAGTTCGGTGCGCTCGTCGATCTCCAGCCGGGGCGCGGGGAAGTTGTGCTTTAAGTAGTCGGTGTAGCCCACCGGCAGTTTGCGCGTATCTTTGGGCACATTGGTTGCCAGCGGACTGACTGCGGGCTGCTCTTGATTGATTCGCTCGTCGAGAACTTTGTAGAACCCGGTCAACAAAAATTGGGCGAGCAGCCCCAGCACTATGATCGCGCCCAGAAAATAGAGCACTCCCGCCACGCTGAGGTCTTCGCGCTCATAACCGCCGTTTCCGTGCGGGTTTTTATTCGGTTTAGCGCCAGTGCTCATTATCGTTGCTCATGTTTCTAATCAGCTGTGCACTCATCCTCGATGCGCCGGCTCCAGTACTTCTCCGGCCGAAGGATCGTAGGCCGGAAGCAGGGGCAGCGAGCCCAGGTTGCGAAAGAAAAAAGCCAGCCAGAAACCGCCGATAGCGATGGGCACGACGATATCCGCCACAGTCACATGCAAACTCTTGGAGAAGTTAGGCTCGATAATCCAGAACAAATCGAGAAACCGCATCAACATCAGCCACACCGCCACCCACACCAGCCTGCGAATGTCGCGTTTGAAAGGCCGCGACAAAAGAAGCGCAAAGGGGACGACGAAATGGAACAGGGCCAGGATCAGACCGATATATCCCCAACCGTAGCTCAGGCGGGTGACGTAGAACGTGATCTCCGTGGGCAAGTTACCAGCCCAGATGATGAGCCACTGGGAAAACGAAAAGTAGGCCCAGACCATGATAAAGGTCATCATCCACTTGCCGTGGTCGTGGACGAAGTCGGGGCGAAGCATCTCTGACATGGGCTTGTAGTTGAAAAGAATGCGCTCGACGACCACGGCGAAGCACATGGCCGAGAGCACTTCGCCGATCAGGATGATCAGGCCGAAGATGGTCGAAATCCAGCTCGGATCGAGCGACATGACCCAGTCGATGGCGGCGAAGGAAATGGTGAATCCGTAGAGTATGAGGCCCGGTCCGGCGACAGCCTTGAAGCGCGCGGTGTTGTCGGGAGCGCCGGCGCGGTCGGTTTGCTTCGACCAGTGAGACAACAGGAACGAGAGCAGGTTCCAGATCGCGAAATAAAAAATGGCCCGGTAGATGAAGCCGCTCGTGGTCAGATACGTCTTGGTGATGTCCTGGAGATGCTCGCGCAGGTGCTTGTTGCTGACTTCACTCAGCGGGCGCGCCCAGATATAGAGATGGTGCATCCCGACAATCACCGGGATGAACAGCACTGCCAAGAGCGGCAGGGTGCGCATGGCCGCCCCCAGGATGCGGCGAATCACCACGCCCCATCCGCCACCGGTGAGGTGGCGAATCATGAGAATCGCCATCGACCCCAGGGACACTCCTAACCAGCACATGAAGCCGAGCAGGTACGCGCGATAGAACTGCTGCGGCTGGTTGAAGGCCATGACGACGGCGATGACTCCAAAGATGAGGCCGACAATCAGCGACCGCTGGGCAATTTTCTTTACGATCGGCGGAGCCGTCAGGTCGAGTTTGATGGGGGTGGCGGCGCTCATTTCGCGTCTTCCTTCTCACCGCCGGAGTTGATTTCGGGAGCGAGCACCGGCAAAGTGGCACCCGACCCTGGCTCGGCGAACTTCAGCGGCTCTGACGGAACCTTCTGCCCGGCGGGAACGTCGGCCATGGTCGCGTTCTGGCTCAATTGCAGGGCGCGTATGTAGGCCACGATGTTCCAGCGGTCGCGAGGCGGAATCTGCGCCGAGTAGTCGGGCATGATGCCAAAGCCCTCGGTAATCACTCCGAAGAAATATCCGACGGGCGCTTTCTGCAGCCGGGGGATGTGATAGGAGGGCCATCGCCGAAACGACCAGTTTGGACTTCATTGTCATTTCATGTTCGGAGCGCCAAGCAAAGTCGATGAACTTCTCAGGGTGTCCGAGAACGAAACTAC